>JBIIJN010000107.1:0-6639 GCA_044233745.1 Crocinitomicaceae bacterium | reverse complement strand
TTGTGAAAACTTGGTTTTGGGCTCAATAGGCACAGTGGCCATTCTCGGAAATCATGATTATGGGAAGGACTGGGCAGATGCCGAAGTGGCTCAACAAGTGGTTGATTTATTGGAAGAACATGGTGTTACTGTGCTTAGGAATACGTCGTTAGCACTTGAAGGACTGAATATCATCGGTTTAGACGATTTATGGGCGAATCGCTGCGATATCGCAAAGGGACTTGAAAATTTGGATGCCAGTCAAGCGAACTTGGTTTTGGCGCACAACCCTGACACATGCGATTTATCGGGTTGGAAGGATTTTTCAGGCTGGATTTTATCGGGTCACACACATGGTGGTCAGGTGAAACCTCCATTTCTGAATCCTCCTATGTTACCCGTAAAAAACAAGCGTTATTCAGTTGGTGAGATAGTTTTAGACGAAAAAAGAACCTTGTACATCAATCGAGCTTTAGGACATTTGTGGCAGATTCGCTTCAACGTTCGCCCAGAAATCACGATTTTTGAGCTGGCTTGAGTCCCAAGTTATCTCCCAATTTATACATAAGTGTCAAAGCAGCGTCATATTCATTGGGGATTTCTCCATCCAGTATGGCATCTTTAATTTTGGTTTTTATTTCCCCAATTTCAGCGCAAGGACCTAGTCCAAAAATCTCCATAATTTCTTCCCCACGAATGGGCGGTTGAAAATTGCGAACGCGGTCTTTTTCTTCAAGTTCTTTAAATTTTGATTGAACGATATCAAAATTACGCTTGAATTTCTTAACCTTAAACTCGTTTTTTGAGGTAATGTCAGCATTGCACAAAAGCATAAGTTCTTCAATGTCATCGCCCGCTTCAAAGAGCAAACGCCTTACTGCTGAATCGGTTACGGTTCCTTTTGCCAAGGCAATTGGACGCAAATGTAAACGCACCAGTTTTTGCACATATTTCATCTTGTGGTCCAAAGGCAACTTAAATCGCTTGAAGATGCGCTGAACCATGCGTGCACCCATGTCTTCATGTCCATGAAAAGTCCAACCCGTTTTTTCGTCGTAACGCTTGGTAGGAGGTTTCGCAATATCGTGCATAATCGCAGCCCAGCGCAACCAAAGATCTCCAGTGTTTTCGGCGAGGTTATCAAGTACTTCTAGCGTATGGTAGAAATTGTCTTTGTGTGTATTCCCGTTGATTGTTTCAACGCCTTGAAGCGCTACCATTTCTGGGAAAAACTGATGCAATAATTTGGTGTCAAAAAGAAGTTCAAAGCCACGTGACGGTTTTTTACTCAGGATAATTTTGTTCAATTCATCCATGATGCGTTCTTGGGATATGATTTCCAATCGATAGGCATTTTCGAGCAGCGCCTGCAAACTTTTCGCTTCAATTTTAAAATCGAGTTGTGTGGCAAAACGCACCGCGCGCATCATTCTCAAAGGGTCATCAGAGTAGGTAATACCGGGATCTAAGGGCGTTCTGATAATACCTGCGTCTAAATCTTTCAAGCCGTTGAAGGGATCAACCAAATCGCCAAAATAATCTGGATGCATATTTAAAGCCAAGGCATTGATGGTGAAATCGCGCCGGTTTTGGTCATCTTGAATCGTGCCTGAACTCACTTCGGGCTTTCTGGAATCGGGGGAATAGGATTCTTTTCGAGCACCTACAAATTCCACATCCAAATCTTTATATCGGAAATGCGCCGTGCCGTATGTCTTGAAAAGCGATACTTTTTTTACGCGCAACTTAGCGGCGGCGGCTTTGGCTAATTCCATTGCATCGCCAACTATCACAAAATCAATGTCTTTCGAGGGTCTTTCTAGAATTAAGTCACGCACAAAACCGCCAATAACAAAACAGGGGAGACCCTTTTCATGTGCGACTTGCGCCACCACCTTAAAAACGGGGTGTTTGAGATATGATGCATAATTTTGTGCCATAAGCGGCGGCAAATGTAGGGATTTTTTGAGCTTGCTGTATGGAATTTAAGTCCAGAAAGTAGAAGGATTTTCGATAAAAACTTGGTCAAAGTATCGCTCGATAGCCAGCAGCCTCCCGATAACTATCGGGAGCCAGCTCTATCAGCCCCGAATAATTTCAATCCGTGAATCCAACCCGATTTTGATGACTTTCGATGGTCTCGGATTTTTTCTTTCCTGCGTGCATTCAAGAATGTAGTCAACCCCAGCTATTATCGAAGGATGAATATCCTTGAATGATTTCGGAAATGGTTCCCCGCTCAAATTGGCAGAGGTAGATAGCAAGGGGCCATTCAATGCTCTCAAATAAGAAATGCAATAGGGATCCTTGGTTACCCGAATACCCACACTTCCGTCGTCAGCTTTTACTTGTTTGGCCAATCCTTTGGCGTTTGGATAAATAATGGTGAGTGGGTCTGTGCTCAAATCAACCAAATCGTAGCAAACTTCAGGGAACTCTGGGACGATTTTTTCCAAAAAGCGAAAATGGTCGGTCAATACAATAAACGATTTTTCTGTCGGTCGATTTTTCAATTGGATAATTTTTTCAACAGCCGACTCATTGCTGGGGTCACAGCCCAATCCCCATATCGTATCGCTTAGATACAAAACTGTACCGCCTGATTTGATTGTTTTTACAAAAGTGTCAAAATTGCTCATGGTGTTTTTGCTGTATATTTTTGTTCAAATGCGGCCCTGTGTTGCGTCATGATTTCTTCTAAGTTTTCAGGGAGGTCTCTTTTCCAACGCTTGTGCGACCACAACCAAAATTCGGGTTTTGCCATGATGTTTTGCTCCAAAAGTTGCGTGTGCTTTTCTGTGATTGCTCCATAATTGAGCCCTTTCGGACTTTCACAAATCAGTTCGAGATGCATGGCGTAACGACCGCGTTCTATTTTTTGAAGTGAGAAAAATACCACGCTTAAATCGTATTCGTGTGCCATTTGCTCGGCACCAAACAAAACAGCTGTGGGCTGATTCAGAAATTCGGTCCAGTAACTTTTTAATGAGTCTCCTGGTGATTGGTCGCTCAAAGTTAGCATTGCAAATCCGTGCTCATATTCTTTAGAAATATAGGATTTGTAGTTTTTTGCATGAACAATATCCATCCCAAATCTACCGCGTAAAGCATTGATTTTGGTATCAAAAAACGAGGAACTTAGCGGTTTTCCAAGGCCAATGGCGTGTTGTTTAAAGAGCAGCGCCTGACTTGTAATCACCCATTCCCAGTTGCCATAATGTCCGCCAACGAGCAAAATATTTTTCTTTTTTTCAAGCAAATGCTGCATGAGCTCAGGATTAATCACTTTTATTCTTGATTGGAGTTCGTGCGCGCCGATGCCAAAGTTGCGTATGCCCTCAACCAATAAATCGGCCAGGTGGCGGTAAAACTTATTGCGAATTTGTTTGATTTCCTGTGTTGATTTATCAGGAAATGAGTGTTTTAGATTTCTATCAATAACGGTTTTTCTATAAGGCCAAACGCTGCGGAAAAGCAAATACAACGAATCTGCAAAACGGTAAGAAATGCCAAGCGGCAATTTAGAAAAAGGCAGAAGAAAAAGATAAAAAAGCAGCCTGTTCATATATAGCGCTTATTCTTGCGAGTTCTTTTGCTTGTTGAGATAAAGCGTATAGCCAAAACCGAAATTTAAATGACCAGTGATTCCTCTTAAATTCGCATTTACATAGCCAGGCAATTCAGAAATCATCAAATGATGTTCGTTGAATTTCATGTCGCGAAAAGTGTATGAAACATTAAAAGAGAAGCCTTGATATTCATCAATCATGAGCGTAAAATTTACGCCTGGCTCGATAAAGAAATGTTGAAATTTGTTGGAAAATGGAATGTTGCTTAAACCTTGCTTGTTTTTCGAGTCCATTAAGAAATAACCCAATTTCACATGATAATCAACCACTTTGTTGTCGTCGTGAATGATTTCCGCACCCAATTTGAGATTGCCACCATAACTAAAAAGCCCGCCCTGATTGAGACCAACAATTTTATAATTGGCAACATCTAAATAATTTGAAGAAATACCAATTCCGGCAATTGGACTAAATTTATCATTCCCCAAAAATCGATATTGATAGTTGATGTGGGTATAAACCACGCCCTGTATGAATTCCTTAAAAGCAGGATTCGTTTGGGCGATTGGTAGTCCCAGCTCAATTTTCAATGCATGTTTCATGCTGGCAAATTCTTGACCTCTGGCATGCAATAGGCTTAATGCAAAAGCCAAACTCAAACAAAACAACTTTGTATTCATGACGAACTTTTCTGTTTAAACAAACCGAACAGCCGCAAAGTTACAAAAGCAATTGGATTTTTATCATCTTTATAGCTTAAGCCTTTTTAACGAATTCCGACTTCAAGGCCATGGAACCAAAGCCATCTATTTTGCAGTCGATGTTGTGATCGCCTTCTACCAATCGTATTCTCTTAACTGTGGTGCCTGCTTTGATTGGTTTTGGTGCACCTTTCACGGGCAAGTCTTTGACAACCACAACTGTATCGCCATCTGCCAGTCGATTTCCATTCGCATCTATCACCACCAAGGCGCCTTCATTGGGGTTGAATTCCCACTCAAAAGCGCATTCGGGACAAACGAGCTTATCATTCATTTCGTAGCCATAGGGTGACTCACATGAAGGGCATTTGTGTTGACTCATTATTAATTTCTGTAAGGGAAGTTGCGTGCAAATCTGCGGTTGGTATAAGTAATTATTTCTTCTGCCGTGGTGTTCCAATCAGCTTCAAATTCAAAAGCTTGTGAAAACAATGTTGTTCCATCGCCAGCTGAACTCAATGTGTAGCTCGCGCGAATATCATTTGATCGGGTAGATTCAAGTGGTACATTCGGTCCAACAACACCTCCAGTAATCACATCTAAAATTTGTGTCCCCAAATCAATACCAAATGATGCCAAATCGCTCATGTATCTTTTTTTGGTGATTGAACCTTGCACAACGGCATCTACACCAAGAAGATGAGCCAATTGCATTGAACTCATTTTCCAACTATCTCGAATAGAAAAATCACTACCCTCGAGTATACTCAAGGTATTACTTACACTTTGAACAGATACACGAATTGGTTTTTTGCCACCCCTTGTGCTGCGTAAAATTTCGTTGTACATAGAAATCATAAAAGCACGACTTTCGCCTTCTTCAATTTTGAGAATATCTTCTGCAGTTAATTTTCTAGGCGTGGTTCCAGTGAAAATCATTTCCATGGGCACAACAGCAATTGTTCTGTGGTTGGCTGTTCGTTGATTGAAATCATGTGCAACGTAGTAATTGTGACAAGAACTGAACAAAATGGTAGAGAATAGGAGTAAATACAAAGTTTTCATACATGCGCATTTAATGATAAATAATAGAATTTTTTTTGATTTTGCGAAGTTAGACAATTTCTGTGCCGTTGGTAATTTGCATAAGATTTAAAAGATATTTGGAATTTTGAATTATTCGCTTTATTTTGCACGGCATTTAATCTAAAACAAATGAAGAACAACTGCGTGACCTTATTTTTTGCAGCCCTATTTTGCTCATTTTGGGGTTCTTATTATTTACCTGTATTCAGTCAAATCTCGATGACGCCAATTGCTCAATCTCCCTTGCAAGTGCTTGGAGATGAACGAAATACTTTTGAAGATTTAAATTTTCGATCAATGCTTTGGGTCGAAGACATTTCCGCGAGAACGGAATTCACAGCAAGCTATAAAACAGAGGATGGATACATTCGCGTTGAACATAGTCAAAAGCCAATACACAGAAAAGTGAATGGCATATGGGAAAAAATTGATCCAAGTATGAAGCCCAATGATGATGGTTGGTATGCGCCCATGCAACAATATCCTGTTTATTTAAAAACCAATGGTGCTTTTAGTCTTAGCCTTACAGATGGACAGACTTGGAGCTTTGGGTCACAAACCCAATGTTTGGGAGAAAATCTGACTTATCTAGCGTCGCAACAAGATGGACAGGTGTTTTACTTCAATTCAAACGCATCGGTGGCACATGTTAAAGAAATTTTAGCGTTTGAAAATGGTGTTAAATACAATTACCGTTTCAACGAATTACCAGCCATTGGAAACAATGATTTGGTTTTCACCGAACGCATTGTGCTTCCCAAAAATTATAAGTTAACAGCCCAAGTTGAAACGAGAGAAACATTTTGGGGTCTTATACCCGTTTCTTATTTCCTGATTTTGGATATCAATGGCAATGTTGTTGGTCGAATTGAACCTGCATATGCCGTAGATGCGAACCAAGCAAGCGAACCTGTGTATTATGATTTGATAGATCTTGGCGCTGGTGAATATGACTTACATATCCGACTAAAAAACAACTGGTTGATGTCGCCTGAACGTGTTTTTCCATTGTTGATAGACCCTTTGGTAGTTGGACCTTTATCGCAATGGGCTGGTGGACAAATGCCATCTTGTATTACACCGCAACAGAATATTGATAGTATATTAGTTACCATTCCAGCAGGCGTTACGCCTATTTCTCTTGCAGTGGGTTCTAGTTTTTATGCAGATCCATTTACTTCAGCAATTATGTCGCAAGGTGCGATGCAGTTTTCAACTACTTGTGCTGCTACTCAGAGTTATCAAATTACAAGCGGACCAACGGCCAATTTGCCCGGTACAGCCTATTTGGATAGTGCCAATAT
>JBIIJN010000036.1:0-25058 GCA_044233745.1 Crocinitomicaceae bacterium | reverse complement strand
AATTTCGGGTTTACCCAAAGAGAATATCAGTACACTTTTCATCGACAACAATTCGAGTTTATGGATTGGCACAGAAGGACGCGGATTGATACACTTTTTGGGAACGGCTTTCACCAAATACACCAACGTGGAAGCGCCTGTTTTGAGCATTAATCAGGACAAACAGGGGCGTTTTTGGATGGGCACACTCAACGATGGCTTGTTTTATTTCCAAAACGGAATTTGGGCAAGATATGAAAATGAGTTCCTTCGCGACAACAGCGTTTGGTGTTCAGTAAATGATCCTTATGATGGCATTTGGTTTGGCACCAATGCAGGGCTTTTGAACATTCAAAACGGGAAGTCAATTTGGCACACGACATCGAGTAACATTGAATTGCCCGACAACAAAATAAATGCGCTACATGTCGATGCAAACAAATATATTTGGGTTGGAACACGCAAAGGTTTGGCTTATGTAAAGTCTAATGAAGTTCACCGTTTTGAGCCCGCCAACAATCCGGAAATGGTACAACTCATTCGCGATATTGAATCCAAGAATCAAGAATTGTATGTTGCCACGAAAACGGCACTTTTGAGCATAGAAATGCGCTCAAGAAAAGTGGAGCCGCATGTTATTTCAGGCCTGAGTCCTACATTTTCTTGTTTGGAGTTTGACCACAACAACAATCTTTGGATTGGAACAGAAGAAGGACTTTTTGTGATGATTGACAACGAGATCAAAGCCATTGAATTTTCAAGCAAAAGTGCCGACCGATTTATCAATTTCATTATTCGGAAAAACAAGCAGATGTATGTGGGTACCAACAATGGCGTTTTCCTATTGTCTGATTTTACAAATGATTTGAGCACTTTTAAGCAACGGCATTTCGCAGAATCGTCGGGTTTGATGGGTACTGAAACCAACATCAATTCTGCCTATTTCGATGCATCAGGTCAGCTTTGGTTCGGCACGGCAGAAGGCGTTTATACTTTTCAAAATAAGCTCATGAACAAAGAGCTTGAAACCTACAAACCAAAGCTATTTCTGAGCGATTTTCAGGTGAATTTTGTTTCAACAGAATTGGATGACGAGGCTTCAACCTTGAACTTAAAATACAACCAAAACAGGTTGCGCTATACGTTTAGAGTGATCGACTTGCAGGATGCCGACGGGGTAATTTTAGAATACCAACTGGGTTCAGATTTTGAAGATTGGGTACCAGCAGGTTCCGAGTCTGAAATTTCTTTTAATCAATTGGCGCCGGGAAGTTACACCCTTTCTGTGCGCGCCAAAAGCAGCAATGGCAACTATTCCGACGTGTTGGTTTTCCAATTCAAAATCAATCAACCCTATTATGCTTCCTGGTGGTTTATCCTGCTCATGATGATGGGATTAGGCTTGATTACGATAGCCGTGGTGCGCTACCGAATTCAACAAATCCGCACCAAGGAAAATCAAGAGCGTTTGGAGTTGACCAATCGATTGAACTCGCTGGAACAACAAAGTTTGAACGCATCCATGAACCGACATTTCATTTTCAATGCGCTCAATTCTATCCAATATTTCATCAACACGCAAGACAAATTATCGGCCAATAAGTACCTCACCAAATTCGCACAACTCATCCGAAAAAACCTAGATAGTTCGGCATCAGGGGAAAATCTTGTGCCCTTGTCGGAAGAAATTCAGCGCTTGGAATTGTATCTAACCTTAGAAGCCATGCGTTTTGAAGGGAGATTCAAATACACATTCGAAATAGATCCAGAAATTGAACTTGAAGAAATCCGAATTCCACCCATGTTGTTCCAACCTTTTGTAGAGAATGCAATCATTCATGGCATTTTGCCGCTTGAACAATTGGCTGGCGAAATTGTGTTCAAGGCGGAATTGCTCAACGAAAATTCTATTGAGTTCACCATCACCGACAATGGGGTAGGGTATTCCAAAAGCTTGAAAGAAAAAACCTCGACAGGTGATCATTTTTCGCATGGCACAACCATCACCAAATCGCGCATTGAGGTAATTCGTAAAATATCGGGCGATGTGATTGATTTAGATGGGCCTAAAGATTTGATGAATGAGAGCAATCAACTGGCTGGAACGATTGTAAAGATTAGGATAGGAGTATAAAAAAAGCCGCCCCAATTTCTCAAGGCGGCTCAAATCGAAATTATCCGGTTTTAGTTTTTCTCGAAAGTCAACAAATCCGTAGTGCCATTACCACCGCTCACATCTCTCAATTCAATTTTAGAAGAACTTTGGGTTAAAATTTCCCAATCGTCATCCAATTCGTCGAAGTTGTTTACATCGTCGAAATTCAAGTCCAATTTGGTTTTCCCGCTGTCTTCACGTGTTCCCCATGTGCCATTCACAGTGTTAGAACCAGAAGTAGCTTTCACAATTCCCCCATCCATAAAATCGAAGGAGTAGCCCGTAAAGTAGCTCGTTTCATTGACTCCGTCTTCGCTGAAAAGCGTTACTTTCCATGAAGTGTCCTGCAATACAGCAGCTGAATTAGAAGGAGAGATTTTTTCATCTTTTTTACAAGAAGAAACAGTGGTGATGGCCAAAAGCGCCAAGGCTAAAAATTTAATCGTTTTCATTTTTCTAAGTTTTAATATTAATAATCAGATTACACACAATAGGTTGGTTAATTTACTAAATCCAAATTATCTCTTAGCTTTAGGGCAAGATGAAATCCCAAGTAAAGTATATAAGGGACAAAAACTTATAAAACTTGTAAGCGTAAATACACCAGCCACAACCAACAAAATAATGGCGAGTGTGCTTTCGACAAGGTCGGCAAAAATTAATCCTACCAAAACAGCAGCAATTACTAAGCGAATTACGCGATCTAAATTTCCCATGTTCTTTTTCATACTATTGTGTTTTTAAATTATTTGACAAAGTTACGACAGAAACAAACCAAGCAGTGGTGACCAAAGTCACAACCTTCCATTTTTCATGTGCTAAAAAATGAGGTGGTTTAATTGTTTTTTGCTAATCATTTTTTGTAGGTTAAAAGTTTAAATAATTAAAAAATAAATAGTTACGGATAGAAGGCATCCTCAATATGTTCAATTACCGTTCGATAGGAATTGTGAACAATAGAAACAATATCGAATCGGGCATTCACATCCAAATCTTTGCTCACAATGTAGTGATGCGCCGCTTTGATCAATTGCTTTTGTTTGGATTTGGTTACAGCCAGATAGGGCTCACCAATTTCAGCAGTTTGCCTCGTTTTCACCTCAACGAAAACCAAATCGCTTCCGTGGGTCATAACCAAATCAATCTCTGCTTTGTTGAAACTGTAATTGCGCTCTTTGAGTTGAAAGCCTTTTTTCAGCAATTCAGCTAGCGCCAAATCTTCCCCGGTCTTGCCGAGGTCGTTGTGTTCTGCCATGATGTAATAGTTTAGGTTCGGCAAATATAAAAAAGTAAGTAACAAGAACCCAATTTTAGCGTTATTTTTGTCGCTTCACAACCCAAGATATGAGATTGATATTCGCAGTTTTCCTTTTGTTTATGGTTCTTCCCGACACACAAGCCCAGAGCACCTACAAGCGTCGGAAACCCAAAAATGCCTACGCTCAAGGCACCTTAGATTTGGCATTGGGCTATAACAAAAGCGCCTATTCAGCAAGCACCATTCGTTTTGTAGGCGACGCGTATGATTTCAGACTCAAAGGTGTTCGCGCTCAAGACAAACCAGCTCCGTTTTCTGGCGCATATTTTAATCCCGCCAAGTTTACATTGCAACAATACAACGTTCGCTTGGGCTACAATTTCAAGAATTTTTGGAACCTTTCTGTTGGCTTCGACCACATGAAATATGTGATTGATGATGGTCAAGAAGTTGAAATCGCTGGCTTTGTGAATGCGGGTGCAGACCCACTTTGGAATGGCACTTTTGGCAATGGTCAAAAACGTGTTTTGAATGCTTCTCATTTTCAATATCAAAACACGGCTGGATTGAATTATTTGCGTGTGCAATTGTCAAGAAACTTAGCCCCTTTTGAATTTGCCCGCGATGGCAATTTTTCAATCAATTGGCTATATGGCGTTTCTGCGGGTGCTTTGATTTCATCCACAGATTTTACGTTTGAAGGGTATCGAACAGAGCGAGTGAATAGTCTGAGCGGCTATGGTTTATCTATCCACACTGGACTGCGTTTTATCTTTTTCAAACATTTCTTTTTACAAGGCAATTTGGCAGGTGGGGTGATGCATCAAGTGAAAGCCAAAACAAGACCAGCCGAGCTAAGTCACGTAACTCATGTGTTTACCTATGGTGCCGTCGAGGGACTTTTCGGATTTTTATTCTACATCCGACCTACAAATGATTGTAATAGCTGTCCGAAGTGGTAGTAAGAATTTGGAATTGCTTTTCTAAAAAATCGAAAGCCTTATTTCTTCGCCAAAATTGCTGTAGTTGAGTAACCATCTACCAAGTCAATCGTTTTCACCACTCCTCCGTAAGCTTTAACTTCTGTTGAACCCACGATGAATTTTTTCGAGTTGGAATCTGTTTCAGCGGCATCATAATCAGCACCTTTCACCAAAACATCAGGCTGGATTTGTTGAATTAGTTTCAACGGCGTGTCTTCAGAAAAAATCACAACGGCATCTACAAAAGTAAGTGCGGCCAATAAAAACGCACGGGCATTTTCTGGATTTATCGGACGATTTGGTGCTTTGTTTTGAGCGCGCACTGATGCATCGTCGTTTACAGCTACTACCAATATTTCTCCCAATTCTGCAGCTTTGGCTAGATAGGTAATATGACCCAAATGCAAAATATCAAAGCAGCCATTGGTAAATACCACCTTTTTATTTTCATTGCGCCAAAGATTTCGCCGCACTTGTAAAGCATCAAGTGTGAAGATTTTCTTTTCTATGTTGCGCAAAATGTCAGTCATTGTTCACCGGGAATTTTCTCGAAATATAAACCAAAGATATCAAACCGAGCACAATAAGGAAAAAGGTTTGCGTGAGCCAAATCACAGTAGCTAATGCCAATGCGGTGTTGTGTGCGCCAACAAAATCAGGGAAAGCGTAGAAAGTAATCACGGTGCCAACAAACAGCGGATAAACACCCACGCCTCCATTGGTGAGCATTACGCCCAATGTGCCAGCAATAAATCCCATCAAAATACCTTGAACGGGCACATATTGAGTTTCTTCAAGGGCCATAAAGCAAACGCCAAAAAACAAAATGTACAAAACCCAAATCAATAAGGAATGCAGTACAAAAGCGCCCGGGTTTTTGGATTTGAAAATCGAAAATAAACCCGATTTCACACCGTCAATCAGGTTCCAAATTTTATCGCGCAAGGCCACATTTTTTCTTAAAAAAACCCAAGCCACGAGCGCCACAAAAACAAATCCAGCCAAAACATAAATCATCACGCCAGAGCCCTCTTTTTCGTTTCCAGCAAGCAATTTGTCGTAAAGCGCATAAAAGTCTGTTAAACTCAGCGAAACAGTGATTAAACCAACAATCATCAATAGAATTAAATCTATAGCGCGCTCGGCGATAATCGTTCCAAAGGCTTTACTAAACGGTACATCATTGGTTTTGAGTAATACGCCTGCTCGCGAAGCTTCTCCAGCTCTTGGCAAAACCATGTTCACCACATAACCTACCATCGTGGCATGATAACGATTGGCAAAACTGGTTTGATAGCCCATAGGTTCCAATAAATATTTCCAGCGGTGAGCGCGAATCAGGTGACTCATCAAGCCAATCAGCAAGGAAAAACCAATCCACCAATAGTTCATTTCCTTGATTTTGTCCCAAAACGCGGCCTGATCTTGCTTTTGAATCAAGTCCACCATATACCAAACCAAATAAATCCCAACCACAGCAGGGATGAGCACTTTTAGAATTTGAATGATGGATTTTTTCAAATGCGTGTTTTTGTGAAAAACTTAATCGAGCAGATTGGTTTGTTCATTCGGAAAAACCAACGAAGGTTTAAATGTTTTAGCTTCTTCGAAATCCAGAAAACCGTAGCCAATAACAATCACAATATCATTGACTTGGCATCTGCGAGCGGCAGGACCATTCAAACAAATCGTGCCCGAATTGCGCAAGCCTTTGATAACATAGGTTTCCAAGCGCTCACCGTTATTGCAATTGACCACCTGAACGCGCTCACCTTCCAATAGATTGGCGGCTTCCATTAAAGCTTCATCGATGGTGATGCTACCGATGTAGTTTAAATCTGCTTGGGTTACACGAACGCGGTGAATTTTGGATTTACAAATCTGAATCAACATATTTTCTGATTGAGGGGGCAAAGTTAGTTAATTCAATTTTATCAGTTCCATATTATCAATCAATCGCACCTCTTCACAATAAGCCGCGATGAAGCAACGTGCGCCGGGAACCCATTCGTTTTCCAAAATTTGAAGGGTAGCGCTATCGCAAATTTCGAAATACTCCAACGACAAATTGCTTTTCTCGAATGCCGAGGCACAAAAACTTTTCACTTGCGCGGGCGTCATTTTTGTTGCCAGTTTTTTTGCTTCAAGTAAGGTGTTGTATATGATTAGCGCGTCATCCATACCTTTGCTGCTCAATCGTTGATTCCTGCTACTCATAGCCAAACCCGTTTTTTCACGAAGGGTTGGACAGGCAACTATTTCCGCATCAAGCTGCAAGTCGCTCACCATTTTTCGGATAACTGCCAACTGTTGATAGTCCTTTTCACCAAAATAAGCCTTGTCGGGCTTCACTATATCAAAGAAGCGATGCACCACATTTATAACGCCTTCGAAGTGACCTGGTCTAAACATACCCTCCATGACGGTGTTAATTACTGTCAAATCTACGTTAATGGTATGTGTATGATTCGGAAAATCTGGATACATCATAGTTACTTCCGGAACAAAAACAGCATCGCAGTTGGTGCCAAACAACATCCGTATGTCATTTTCCAAACTTCGGGGGTATTTATCTAAATCTTCCGTCGAATTGAACTGTGTTGGATTCACGAAAATACTCACAACTACCACGTCGCACTCAGCTTTGGCTCGTTCCACTAAAGAAACATGACCCGCGTGAAGAGCACCCATAGTTGGAACAAACCCAACTGATTTACCCTCTCTTTTGTTGTTTTGAAGCCACTTGGAAATGGAATCTACCGTCTTGAATGATTGCAATTATTTGCGCTTTAGAAATTTCAGGGCACAAAACTATTCCTAAATAATCGATTTTCCGATATTTTTTTTATAATTTTGCAATGTTTAATTTGAAAAGGGAATATGGAGAAAAAGCGTGTTTTATTTATCTCTCAGGAGATCAATCCTTTTTTGGCCAAGACTGAGCTGGCTAATTTTATCAGAAAAGTTTCACAAGGGATCCACGATTCAGGAAAAGAAATCAGAGTTTTTATGCCCAAGTTTGGCGCCATCAACGAGCGACGCCACCAACTGCACGAAGTAATTCGTCTGTCAGGTATGAATTTGATTATTGATGATCACGATCACCCGCTGATTATCAAGGTAGCTTCAGTGCCATCAACAAGAATACAAGTGTATTTCATTGATAACGAGGAGTATTTTAAAAGAAAATCTATCGAATGTGAGGAAGATGGTTTGGCCTGTCCAGACAATGATGAGCGCTCGATGTTCTTTTGCCGTGGTGTAATGGAAACAGTGAAAAAATTGGGCTGGAAACCAGATGCAATCGTTTGCACGGGTTGGATGTCAACATTTATGCCTTTGTATATCAAGGATGTATTTGCCAACGAACCGCACTTCAATGAAGCCAAACTCATCTATTCTGTTTATGAAGATGTGCCCAACTTCAAGTTTTCTGACCGCTTCATCGATAAGTTGAAATTTGACGGTTTCAGCGAAGAAACTATTAATGCCCTTAGCGACGGAGATTTGGATGCTGTTCGAAAATACGCTATGCATTTGTCTGATGGTGTAGTTTTTTGCACAAAAGATGCAGATAAAAATATGAAATCGCTTTGTGATTCGTTATCCTGTCATCAACTAGATTTTGATACAGATGAAACGCCCATGAAATTGCTTTCTGACTTCGTTGATAAAATAGTTGAGGAGCCAGTACTTTCTGAATAATTACAAAACTGAATGACAAAGAACATTTTTCTAGTAGCCCTATTCACTTCGGGTGTGCTTTTATCGTTGATTGCGTGCAAAAAAAAGGAATCTCTTCTAGGTAAAGAAATCTATGACGAATCGATGCTTTTAGATGCCAACGGAGTGGATACCTTTTCTATCGTTGCTTCTACCGAATATGTAGATTCTACTATCACGGCAAATGCGCGATTAGCACTTCTAGGTAGCTACGTCGACCCAGTTTTTGGTAAGGTTTCTGCCGGATTTTACACGCAACTCAGATTGGCAGCCAACAACCCTGATTTTGGTGATATTGCTGCTATTGTGATTGATTCTGTTGTGTTGGGCATGGAGTATCGCGACCAATATGGCTTGGGCAATTATCAACAAGATTTTGCTGTCTTTAGAGTCACTGAAGATTTGAGCGCAGATTCGCTATACCAAAACAATTCAACATCTGAAGTGGGATTGGCTAATCTTATTGAAACAGGTTTTGAAAGTTTTATTCCCGATGTGAAAAAGCCACATTTTGAAGGAACGGATACAGTTGCAAGTCCACCACAATTAAGATTGCGCTTGAAAAATTCGTTTGGTCAAGAGTTAATCAACAGTTCGACATCGGGTAATATGCTAAACAATGAAACTTTTCTGAGCTATTTCAAAGGATTGCATGTGGTTACCCAAAATGCCAATATAACGGGCAATAACGGCGCTGTATATTCATTAGATTTGCTCGATACAGATTCTAAATTGACCATTTACTATAAGCAAGGTGCTGACCTAAAAACATTTAATTTGATCATCAATAGCAATTCGGTGAGATACAATAAGGTTATTTACGACGATGCCAATACCAAATTGAGCGATCTGATTTCAAATAGTGCTCTTGGAAGCAAGGAGTTTTATGCGCAATCAGGCCACGCCAGGGCTGTCGTTAGATTTCCCGGTGTACAAAATTTGAACAACAAAACGGTCATCCATCGGGCTACACTTTATTTGCCTTATCAATATTTTAATGGCGACGACCGCTACCCAAGTGAACGTATTTTTGTTTACAACAAGCGCGCTGATGGCGATGGTATTTGGGGTCTCGCGCTAAACAGTGGTGTTTTGATTCCAGTTACCTTTCCTTTTGTGCCTCAATTTAGTAGATATCAGGTTGATGTCACTTCTTTTATTCAGGGTTTGGTGAAACAAGATCCGGATTTCACAAATCCAGAGTTGATTATTATTGGCGCTCGAACAAATGATAACGTAGAACGTATTATTTTCAATGGTATTGAAAGTGACAATAAGTATCGCCCCAAGTTAATTATTACTTATACTGAATTTTAATTATGTGTGGAATTGTTGCATATTTAGGCACTAAAGACGCTTACCCAATACTAATCAAAGGATTAAAGAGATTAGAATATAGGGGTTATGACAGTGCAGGCGTCGCATTAATGGATGTGAATGGTATCCGCACCTATAAAAAGCAAGGTAAGGTATCTGAATTGGAGAATTTTGCTGCTTCCCAAGATCTTTCTGGCACTATTGGAATTGGCCATACACGCTGGGCTACTCATGGTGAGCCAAACGACGTAAATGCCCACCCGCACAAGGGCTCGGCACTTGGTGATTTAGTTATTGTTCACAACGGAATTATCGAAAACTACGATGTGTTGCGCGATGGTTTGAAACAACGTGGACATGTTTTTGAAAGTGAAACAGATACAGAGGTGCTCGCACATTTGATTGATGATGTTCGCAAGAAAGAAAACGTAGATTTGGAACAAGCGGTTCGAATTGCGCTCACAAGTGTAATTGGAGCTTATGCCATTGTTGTGTTGAGCAAAGATGAACCTCAGCGTATGGTCGCAGCACGTAAATCTAGTCCATTGGTGGTGGGTATCGGCGAAAACAATGAATTTTATTTGGCTTCCGATGCCACACCCATTATTGAATATACCAAGAATGTTGTGTACCTCGAAGACGAGGAAATTGCTGTGGTTGATCGTCAAAAAGGCTTAAAAATCATTGACATACGCAACCAAGAACAGACGCCCTATATCCAAGAACTAGAAATGGAACTTGAAGCGCTTGAAAAAGGTGGATATGATCATTTCATGTTGAAAGAAATTTATGAGCAACCACGTTCTATTTACGATTGTTTTCGCGGTCGTTTAAACAGTACTGAAGGCTGGGTTAGATTGGGCGGTATAAAAGATTATGAACGTAAATTATTGAACGCAAATAGATTCATATTCGTAGCTTGTGGCACTTCTTGGCATGCTGCTCAGGTTGGCGAATATTTGATTGAAGAGTTGGCGCGAATTCCAGTTGAAGTTGAATATGGTAGCGAGTTTAGATACAGAAATCCAATCATTAATGAGAATGATGTCGTATTGGCCATTTCTCAATCTGGCGAAACAGCAGACACATTAGCTGCTATCGAAATTGCGAAATCGAGAGGAGCAACAGTTTTGGGAATTTGTAACGTGGTGGGTTCGTCTATTTCTCGTGCCACGCACGCTGGTATGTACACCCATGCAGGACCTGAAATTGGTGTAGCATCTACCAAAGCTTTTACAGCACAGGTTACTGTTTTGACTTTGTTGGGACTCTATTTGGCTTCTTTAAAAGGCACTTTGAGTGAATCGCGCTTGCAAGTTTTACTTACAGAATTGGAAAATATTCCGAAAAAGGTAGAAAAGCTATTGGAAAACAACCAACATATCGTCGATATTTCTAAGGTTTACATGAATGCGACAAACGCACTTTATTTAGGTCGCGGAAATTGTTTTCCTGTTGCTCTTGAAGGCGCCTTGAAGTTGAAAGAAATTTCGTACATCCATGCAGAAGGTTATCCGGCAGCCGAAATGAAACATGGTCCCATTGCGCTCATTGATGAGAATATGCCTGTGTTTGTAATTGCAACAAAAGGCACCTCTTATGAAAAAGTGGTTTCAAATATCCAAGAGGTTAAAGCGAGAAAAGGTAAAATTATTGCAATTGTCACAGAAGGAGATACCGCTGTTAAAGCCATGGCCGATCACTGCATTGAAATCCCAGAAACAGACGAAATATTGATGCCTCTTTTGGCTACTATTCCGCTACAATTGTTGTCGTATCACATCGCTACAATGCGTGGTTGCAATGTAGATCAACCTAGAAATTTAGCCAAATCGGTAACCGTTGAATAGAAGAATCGTTTGAAACACAATACTTATTCAAGTTCAGCGTTATACTACCCATGCAAAAATGCTTTGTTTTCATATTGATTCTTGGTTTAGGGTTGACAGACCTGAACGCTCAATCTTTGGGTGAAAAATCTGAATTGGGTTTTATTTTAGGAGGAAGTTATTATACCGGAGAACTGAATAGAATGGGTCATTTCCGACAAGTTTCACCGGCCGCTGGAATCATTTATCGCTATAATGTAAATCCACGTTTGGCCTTGAGGGGTAGTGTGTTTGGTGGTCATATCAAAGGTGATGATTCCAAATCTAGACACGCATTTGATCAGAATAGAAATTTGAGTTTTCGTTCTCCCGTGGTGGAGGGTGCTTTTGGTGTTGAATTCAATTATATGAATTATGCCACGGGGCGTTTGTTTGGTGAACGCTATTGGTGCACCCCATACATGATTGTGCAACTATCGGTGTTTTATTTTAATCCACAAGCAGAATTGAATGGGCAGTGGTATGAATTGCAACCGCTTGGCACTGAAGGTCAGGGAACATCACTTTCAAACAGGAGCACCTATTCAAGGGTGCAAGTTTCAATGCCCTTAGGTCTGGGTTTTAAATTCAACATCCACAAAAAAGTACAAGTGAGTTTGGAATATGGTATGAGACTAACGTTTACCGATTACTTGGACGACGTGCGGGGCAGTTATGTTGACCCTATAGAATTGGCAGCCATAAACGGATCTATTGCCGCTAGTCTTTCCGATCGCAGCTTGAATCAAGTTGGCTCCTCGGGCAGAAACGTTGGATCGCGAAGAGGAGATGGTGCTTTCCGAGATTGGTACAGCTTCTTCGGAATTGGGATTACGTTTAAATTGGGGCAGAGAAGTGAATGTGAGTGGAGCGATCAATAAACGCCTAAAACTCACAATTATTCGGTGTTCTGGGGAACGGAATTACATCACGGATGTTGGTCATTCCAGTAACAAACATAATCATGCGTTCAAATCCTAGTCCAAAACCAGCATGCGGCACCGAACCAAAGCGACGTGTATCCAAATACCACCAAAGGTCTTCTTCAGGAATATTGAAATCAGCACATTTCTTTTTGAGCACATCCAAACGCTCTTCACGTTGCGAACCACCTACGATTTCTCCAATACCTGGGAATAACACATCCATGGCGGCTACTGTTTTTTCATCATCATTTTGACGCATGTAGAATGCCTTAATTTTGGCTGGATAGTTACTCAATATAACGGGCTTCTTAAAATGCTTCTCAACCAAATAACGCTCGTGTTCAGATTGCAAATCAATTCCCCAAGAAACGTCAAACTTGAATTGACCTTTTTTATAGGGCTTTGAATTCAACAACAAATCGATGGCTTCTGTGTACGTGATTCTTTCAAAAGGATTGTCTATTACAAAGTGCAAACGTTCAACCAATGTCAATTCATGGCGTTCGTTTTGTGGCTTGTTATTTTGCTCGTTGATTTCGCGCTCATTCAAGAAAGCCAAATCGTCTGGGCAGTTTTCGATCACATAAGAACAGATGTATTTCAAGAAATCTTCCGTCAAATCCATGTTGTCAACCAAATCATGGAAAGCCACCTCGGGCTCAATCATCCAAAACTCAGCCAAGTGGCGCGTTGTGTTTGAGTTTTCTGCACGGAAAGTGGGACCAAAAGTGTACACTTGACCCAAAGCCAAAGCGCCCAATTCCGCTTCTAATTGCCCAGAAACCGTTAAACTCACTTGTTTACCAAAAAAATCTTCTTCAAAGTTGACGCTGCCGTCTTCTTTGCGTGGCGGATTGTTGGGGTCGATGTTGCTCACATGAAACATTTCACCCGCACCTTCTGCATCCGAACCTGTGATAATAGGGGCATGTAGATAGAAATAACCTCTATCGTTGAAGTATTTATGAATGGCAAAAGCCACAGCATGACGAATTCTGAAAACAGCTCCAAAAGTGTTGGTTCTGAAACGCAAATGGGCTTGCTCGCGCAAATATTCCAAACTGTGGCGTTTGGGTTGCATCACCGTTTTGGCCACTTCGTCAGGATTGGCATCACCAATGATTTCAATTGAAGCAACCAAAATTTCGATTGCCTGACCAGCACCAGCAGATTCAACCACTTTTCCTGTAACACCAACTGCAGCACCTGTTGTAACGCGTTTCACCAAATGCTCATCGAAAGCGTCCAATTCCAATACCGCTTGGATATTTTTGATGGTTGAACCGTCGTTGATTTGGATAAACTGATTGTTTCTAAAAGAGCGTACCCACCCTTTCACAACCACTTCTGAGCCGAGCGTATATTCATTCAATAACGCTGCAATTTTTGTGCGTTTCATCGTGCTTTGTACTAAGAAAATTAAAGTTTACGAGCTACTTCCACTTCTTCGAATGCTTCAAGTGTGTCATTCACCTGAATGTCATTGAACTTATCGATACTGATACCACATTCATAACCGTGTTTCACCTCTTTTACATCGTCTTTGAAGCGTTTCAAATCTTTCACTACACCCGTGTGAATCACGATGCCATCGCGAATAACGCGCATTCTGCTTTTTCTGGTAATTGTACCTTCCAAAACAAAACATCCTGCAATTGTACCCACCTTCGTGATGTTGAAGACTTCTCTAACTTCAGCCGAACCAACAATCTGTTCTTCAATTTCTGGAGACAACATCCCCTCCATTGCCGATTTGATTTCCTCAATGGCTTTGTAAATGATAGAGTATAAACGAATATCAATTTGTTCGTTTTCAGCAAGTTTTCTAGCTGCTTGTGACGGACGAACCTGGAATCCAACGATAATAGCATCAGATGCAGATGCCAAATTCACATCATTTTCAGTGATGGCACCAACGCCTTTGTGAACGATATTTACTTGGATTTGCTCTGTAGAAAGTTTCAATAAAGAGTCGGACAAGGCTTCGATCGAACCATCCACGTCACCTTTCACAATCAAATTCAATTCCTTGAAGTCACCAATCGCCAAACGACGACCAATTTCATCAAGAGTAATATGTTTCTGAGTTCTAAGACCTTGCTCACGGTACAATTGTTCTCGTTTGGTGGCAATTGTTCTCGCTTCGCGTTCGTCGTCCATCACGTGGAATTTATCTCCCGCGTTTGGTGCGCCATTGATACCTAATATTGAAATTGGAGTAGCAGGACCTGCTGTTTCAAGCGGTTTACCGTGTTCGTTGTGCATCGCTCTTACACGACCTGCACAGCGACCTGCAAGGATTATGTCACCAACCTTCAAGGTTCCTGCCTCAACAAGCATATTGGTTACGTATCCACGACCTTTGTCAAGAGAAGATTCAATAATAGTACCTACCGCGTTTTTATTAGGATTGGCTTTCAAATCAAGAAGTTCAGCTTCCAACAACACTTTTTCCAACAGCAGTTCGATGTTGATGTTTTGTTTGGCAGAAATTTCTTGACATTGGTATTTTCCACCCCATTCTTCAACCAAGATATTCATGGCAGAAAGTTGTTCGCGGATTTTATCAGGGTTTGCACCCGGTTTATCTACTTTGTTGATGGCAAAAACCATAGGCACATTAGCTGCTTGAGCGTGCGCGATTGCTTCTTTCGTTTGAGGCATCACATCATCGTCTGCAGCCACAATGATAATGGCGATATCGGTTACTTGGGCACCACGAGCACGCATTGCAGTAAAGGCTTCGTGACCAGGTGTATCCAAGAAAGTGATGCGTTTTCCGCCATCCAGTTTCACCGAGTAAGACCCGATGTGCTGCGTTATTCCACCCGCTTCACCTTCCACAACATTGGCCTTCCGGATTTTATCCAAAAGCGATGTTTTACCGTGGTCAACGTGACCCATTACGGTAACAATTGGAGGTCTAGGTAACAGATCTTCAGGTTTGTCCTCAACTGTTGCAATGGCTTCTTGTACTTCCGCGCTTACAAATTCAACTTCGAAGCCAAATTCGTCGGCAACTATAGCAATAGTTTCAGCATCGATTCTTTGGTTGATCGAAACAAAGATTCCCAAAGACATACAAGTGCCAATAACCTGCGTAGGTTGAACGTTCATCATTGAAGCCAATTCAGAAACAGTAACAAATTCCGTAAGCTTCAATACTTTTTCTTCCATCTCGGCCTCCATGGCTTCCATTTCACGACGTTGTGCACGTTCATCACGCTTGTTACGTCTAATTTTAGAAGCCTTTGACTTTCCACCACCTGTTAATTTGGATAGCGTGTCTTTGATTTCTTTCTGAATAGCCTCTTCAGAAATTGGAGCTTTATCATGAGCATGTGCTGGCTTTTTGAAATTATTACCAGTATTACCAGTATTACCAGTGGGTTGATTGGTAGGCGGCGTATTGACTTTTTTAATTCTCTTACGCTTCTTTTTGTCGGCAGCACTTTCGTTTTGCGATGAAGACGCAACAGGTTTTTCTTTTGGTTTGAAAACAGGCAATTCAATCTTACCCATTAATTTCACACCGCTCAGTTTTTCAGAAGTGGCCTTAATCAATTGGATTTCTTCTTTAATTGGCGCTGTTGGTTTTGTTTCTGGTTCAGGCTCAACTGCTTTTGGCGCTTCTTTCACTGGCTCTGCAGCTTTAGGCGCCTCCTTTTTCGGTGGATCTTGATATTTTTTCTTGTCAGGTCGCGTTTTTGAGTTGATGCTTGATAAGTCAATTTTACCCATTACTTTAACACCGGGTGCTTGATCTGCTGGTTCAATTTCAGGTGCGATTTCAATTTCAGGAGCTTCAACAATTGGATCTTCTGTTTTTGGAGCTTCAACAATGGGCTCATCTATTGGCTCTGGCTCAACAACCGGCTCTGGGCGCGGTTCGGCTTTAGGTTGTGCTGCTTGTGCTTGACGCTTCAAATCTTCAATTGACAAACTCACTTCTTCTTCAATGAAAGGTCTTTCCTCCACTTTGGGTTTAGCACTTTCAATGGAAATGGTTTCTTTCGGTTCACGCGTCAAATTGGTCTGTTTAGACTTTTGCTTATCGAGAACTTCATCGGCAAATTCAGCCAAAAGGAGGTCGTGCACATCGCCTTCAATCTTGGTGTTTGGGTTATTGTCAATAACAATTCCCTTTGTGCCAAGAAAATCCACAATTGTGTTCACGGCAATGTTTAATTCCGCTGCTGCCTTATTTAATCTAATCGGTTTAGCCATAAATAGCTTCTTTCTATTCCTTTGTTAAGTAAAAATAACGCCCAAATTGGGGCTAAAGATAGTAATTCCAATTGTTTCAATAAAAGTGGCGCAAGGAAATTCACCACTTTACTGAACCAAGAACTTTGTGAAAGCAGCGATAATAAGTCGCCGCAAGTCACGGTTTATTCAAATTCTGAGCGCAAAATACGCATCACTTCTTCTACTGTTTCCTGTTCAAGATCGGTACGCGAAACCAAATCGGCCACGTTCAATTCCAAAACAGATTTTGCTGTATCACAACCAATCGCTTTCAATTCGTCGATAATCCAGCTGTCGATTTCATCTGCAAATTCTTCCAAATCCACGTCTTCGATATCTTCTGCACCTTCTCTGTAAACATCCAATTCTAAGCCACAAAGTCTGCTCGCCAATTTGATGTTATGACCCCCTCTACCGATGGCCAAAGAAACTTGATCGGGCTTCAAATATACATTGGCGCGATTGTCGCCCTCCAAAATTTCAACAGAGGATATTTTAGCTGGAGACAAAGCTCTTTGAATCAACAAATTCAAATTGTTGGTATGGTTGATTACGTCGATGTTTTCATTTCTTAACTCGCGAACAATGCCGTGAATTCGAGCACCTTTCATACCCACGCAAGCACCAACTGGGTCGATTCTGTCGTCGTAGGATTCAACAACTACTTTGGCGCGTTCACCTGGTTCACGCACAATATTTTTTATGGTAATCAACCCGTCAAAAACTTCTGGAACTTCCAATTCAAACAAGCGCTCCAAGAAAGCAGGTGCTGTTCGAGAAAGAATGATAACAGGGCTACTGTTTCTCATGTCAACTTTAGCAACAACCGCACGCACCGTTTCTCCTTTTTTGAAGAAGTCTGAAGGAATTTGTTCAGATTTCGGCAAAATCAATTCATTGCCCTCATCATCCAAAACCAAAATTTCTTTTTTCCATACTTGGTAAACTTCGCCTGTGATGATTTCACCAATGCGCTCTTTGTATTTCGTGTA
This sequence comes from Crocinitomicaceae bacterium, assembly GCA_044233745.1. Taxonomy (GTDB): domain Bacteria; phylum Bacteroidota; class Bacteroidia; order Flavobacteriales_D; family Crocinitomicaceae; genus UBA6165. Next base: position 7,609 of record JBIIJN010000036.1, on the reverse strand, counting down.
GATGTGGTCTTTTTCTAATTCCAAAATGCGCGAAACCAAATTCTGACGCAGCGACAGGATGTTTCTTCTTCCGAAATCGGCAAACTTAAGTTCAACCGAAACATCTTCACCAACTTCAAAGTCGGGCTGTATTTTAAATGCTTCAGAAAGTGCAATTTCTGTATTTTCGTCTTCAACTTCACCGTCATAAACGATTTCGCGATTCATCCAGATTTCAAAGTCACCTTTGTCGGGATTTACAATGATGTCGATGTGCTCGTCTGTTCCATATTTCTTTTTCAACATGGAGCGAAATACATCTTCCAATACAGTCATCATGGTCACACGGTCAATGTTCTTGAATTCTTTGAACTCCGCGAAAGACTCTACCAAATTTAAATTATCCATTATTCCAAACTATTTAAAGGATACAACAACTTTTGCTTCTTGAATATGATCAAAATCCAAACGGATTACTTGATTTACGATTTCTTTTTTCTTTTTGACCTCTGTTTTAAGGGTTTCTTCAAAACCAATTTCAATAAAATCAGCCTCCACCTTCAACAATTCGCCTTCCAATTTGCGACCATCAGTGGTTTTCAATTTTAAACTTCTACCAATATTTTTTGGGTATTGTTTCCAAACGCGCAAGGGTCTGTCAAGGCCTGCTGATGAAACAGAAAGTTCAAAGTCTTGCTCTTCGCGGTCTAAATTGTGTTCAATATTTCTTGACACACGAATGCAATCGTCGATAGAAACCGAGCCCTTTTCAGAGTCAATTTCTAAGTGAATTACATACGAAGATGAGATGGTCAAATCCACAATAAATAAATCGCGATTGAGTTCGTCAATGCGCTCTTGGGCCAAGGCCAATATGGTTTCTTTTTTTATCATTTGCTGAGATAAAAAAGAGGGGACTTTCGTCCCCTCTCACACTATCATTGTTATTTTGATGGCACAAAAGTAGTGCTTTTTTTGGATTTATTGCATTTTTTTTGAAAAAGTAGTAATCAATGAAAACTTGAACCGCAGAGCTGAACAATTGAACATGCATTTAGCATCAAAACAATTCAGTAGATTTTAAAAGTACTGTTGCGCTACATAGCTTATTTGCCTTTTATGAAGATAAAGACGTTTTTGATATAAATGGCTGTGCAAATTACGATTAGAATTATTCCACCAGGAAACGTGAGCAAAACGAGCCATCCAATGGCCATTATCCCACTGTTGCCTTCATGCACGGGATGTCCTTTAATTACACTTTCTATTTCTGCGCCAACGAAAGCAATGGCTACAGGTGAAAAGGCTGCAATGATAATTAGAATATAGGCCAATAGTATTTTAAGCAAATCAACACGTCTATTCACTTCTAGATATTTTGAAATCTCTGTCATTTGGCTATAGTAATTTTCATCGTTTTTTCTTGGCTAACAGAAGATAGGAGTCATCCAGATTTTCCAAATGTAAAATTATTTTTTCGAGAAACAAGCTGGGCTCTGGGGCCCTGTCTTCTATATTCGCTTTGGGCTAGCTCAGTTTTCAATAAAATTTCTACATTCGCTGATTCAAATCTTAAGCAAAGCCATTACCCATGCGTTTAATTGTAACCCTCTGTTTTTTATCTTTTTATGTTTTGTTTCAAGCCCAGGTTTCTGGCCCCCATAATGGTGCGGCCCCTTCTGCTTCGGGGAAATATGGCATCAAAAATGCGACCATGATAATGGAAAATGGTCAGATTCTAGAGAATGGTCAGATTTTAGTGGAAGGTGATCGAATAACAAAAATCGGTGGGAAATTCAATTTTCCAGAGGGCATTCCGGTTTATGACTACAGTGGAAAGACAATTTTGGCTGCTTTTGTTGAATTGTCGTCGAATGATGGCATTGAGGAATCTCACAACCACAACGCGAATCGACTTCCTTGGCCTCAGTTTTTATCGAATAAGCTAGGTCCATTTTATTGGAATGAGAGCATTGCCTCTGAATATGACGCTTTGCACCACTTTAAGTTTGAAGAGGGTCAACCGCGTTTGGAAGCTATGGGCTTTGGTTTTGTTGTCCCGCATCATGCCAATGGCGTTGCCCGCGGGTTTGCGCCTTTGATTGCCATTGGTGGTGATGCTCGTGAAGTTCAAGCGGTTCGAAACCAGGTAGCGTCATTTTTTAGCTTGCAAAAGGGCAATTCGGCACAAACGTATCCATCGTCGCAGATGGGCGCAATTGCTTTGATTCGTCAGGCTATTATTGATGCCTTGTGGTATGAAATGGGCAAAGATTTACCGCTCAACTATTCCTTGGATGCTTTGGCCAAACAGCTCAAAGGTGTAATGATTTTTGAAGTTCAAAATCACCTAGAGGTCTTGCGTGCCGCCAAGATTTTTGACGAGTTCAATCTCAAAGGCATTATCCGTTGTGGGGGTGATGAATACCAACGCATTGAACAAATTGCAGCACTCAAACACGACTTGATTGTGCCGCTTATTTTTCCTGAACCAATCGACGTTACAAGTGCCTTTGTGGCCAAAGAAATTCCGCTTCACATTTTGAAACATTGGGAGTTGGCCCCTTCAAATCCTTACGCCATTTATCGTGCAAAAAAGCAGTTTTCCTTCACCGCCAAAGGATTGAAGTCTGCTGATGAATTCTGGAAAGCCATTCGTAAATCTATTCAACGAGGTTTACCTTGGCAAGAGGCCTACATAGCGCTTACATCACGACCTGCACAATGGATTGCTGCAGCTGATTTAGTGGGTTCTTTGAAAGAAAACGCTTTGGCTTCTTTCCATGTTTATTCGGGAAATCCGTTTTTAGATCATAAAGCCGAACTGCTTGAAACTTGGCAACTCGGCAAGAAGAAAGTGTATAAGGAGCAGCAAAATGTGGAACTCAGAGGCAATTACAACATCAATTTGAATGGCGCTTATTACACCATGTTTGTTAAGGGTGGTAAAAATCGACTTGATGCCGAAGTAATTAAAGGAACTGAGGTTACTGAAAAAGCCGCCAAAGATTTAACTACGCCGTGTACAATTGCATTTGATGGCGTAAATGTTTCGCTTTCGTTTAAATTAACAGGAGGTGATGGCGGAATTGTCTTGCTCAACGGACTATTTTATCCCAAATTGGGAACCATTGAAGGTCAGGGTATTATGCCTGATGGCACGCGCATTAAATGGACTGCCATTCGCCACAAAGCGTTTGAAGAGCGTCGTGAAGAAAAACCTAAGTCAGAAGCAGACACCACTATATTAAACAAGCTTTGGTTTCCCAATATGGCATATGGATTGGATACCATTGCCAAACACGATTCTTACCTCATTCGAAATGCTACTTTGTGGACTGGTGAAGCTGACGGTATAATTGAAAATGGCGATATTCTCATTCAAAATGGGAAAATTAAACAAGTGGGCAAAGGCTCGTTTAATGTTCCCAAAGGCACAGTTGTAATTGAGGGAAAAGGTAAATTTGTTACAGCCGGAATCATTGATGAGCATTCACATATTGCCATTTCTAGCGGTGTGAACGAAAGTGGATTGTCTATTACTTCGGAGGTTTCAATTGGCACGGTGATTAACCCAGACGACATCAATATTTACCGACAAATGGCTGGGGGAGTGACATGCTCGCAGTTGTTGCACGGTTCGGCCAATGCCATTGGTGGCCAATCGGCGATTATCAAATTGAAGTGGGGTTATGATGCCGAAGGGCTTTTGCTCGATGATGCACCCAAATTTATCAAGTTTGCTTTGGGAGAAAATGTGAAACAATCCAATTGGGGGGATTTCAATACCACCCGATTCCCGCAAACCAGAATGGGCGTAGAACAAGTGTATTACGATGCTTTTTACCGCGCCAAATATTACTTTGAGGAATGGGAAGAAAGCAAAAAGAAGAAAAAATTTTTTCGCCGCGATTTGAGATTGGAAGCATTAGCAGAAATTTTAAATAGTGAGCGCCACATTACCTGCCATTCCTATGTGCAAAGTGAAATCAATATGTTGATGAAAGTTGCTGATAGCATGGGCTTTAAGGTCAATACTTTTACGCACATATTAGAGGGGTATAAGTTGATTCCTCAAATGGTGCAACATGGTGCAGGTGGTTCAACTTTTTCCGACTGGTGGGCATATAAATACGAAGTGATTGATGCTGTTCCTCAGAATGCGTGTATGATGAACGCTGGAGGAGTGGTTACGGCCATCAATTCTGACGATGCCGAAATGGGACGAAGACTGAATCAAGAAGCGGCAAAAGGCGTTAAATATGGAGGCATGAGTGAACAAGATGCCTGGCGCATGGTTACCTTGAATCCAGCGAAATTGTTGAAGGTTGACAACAGAATGGGAAGCTTGAAAGTGGGAAAAGACGCTGATATTGTGATTTGGTCCGACAATCCACTTTCGGTAAATGCCATTTGTGAACAGACTTTTATCGATGGGATTTTGTTTTTCGATATCCGCCGACAAGAAATGTTGCAAAATAGAAACGAAAAAGAACGGATGCGCATCATTGCTTTGATGTTGGATGCTGCCAAAAACGGAGAAACTCCTGTAAGCTTTATAATGAAGCGTCAACCTTTGTATCATTGTGATACTGAGGAACATCACACACACAATCATGGACACTAGAATCGTTAATCTTCGTATAAAAGCACAGCACATGACATTCCTGAATAAAATCAAATCACATTTTGTTAGCCTCTTTTTTGTGCTAGCCATCAACTGGGGATTTGCACAGAATAAAATCCTCATTGAAAATGGATTTTTACATGCCGGTAATGGCAACACCATTGAAACAGCTTCTATTGGTATTGAGAATGGAAAAATTGTACACATCAAAAATTCATTGACCTTTCCCGTAGATAAACAAAAATATGACTTGGTGATTGACGCTGCGGGTCAGCATATTTATCCTGGTTTTTTTGCACCCAACATCACACTTGGATTAACAGAAATTGATGCCGTGCGCGCCACAGTCGACTTTTACGAAGTAGGCGAATTTAACCCACATATCCGTGCATTGATTGCATTTAATGTAGAATCAAAAGTGGTGGCAACTGTGCGCACCAATGGCGTTTTATTTGCCCAAGCTACACCGCGCGGTGGTGCTGTTACTGGCAGTTCATCGGTGATGCGGTTGTTTGGTTGGAATTGGGAAGATGCTGCGGTTTTGGCAGACGAAGGCATCCACTTGAATTGGCCTAACTTTATTCATTACGGTTGGCGCGAAGTTCGGGTAAACAAGTCGTATAAAGACGAAATTGTTGCCTTGGAATCCTTTTTTGCCGAAGCGAAAAGCTATGCTTCATCCAAAGATAAAAGCCGGAAAGTGGACTTGCGTTTTGAATCTATGAAGCGAATTTTTACTGGAAGTCAAAGGGTATATTTTAGGGCTTCAAGCGCACAAGAATTATTGGATGTGATTCAATTTGTCAAGAAATTTGAAATCAAACACCCTGTCATTGTTGGCGGTTATGATAGTTATTTAATTCTTGATCAGTTGAGAGATTCGAAAATCCCGGTGATGTTGGGTCGCGTACATGATTTGCCCCGAAATGATGAAGATGATATCCATATGCCATTTAAATTGCCGGCAATACTGCAAAACGCAGGCATCTTATTCTGTTTGCAAAACGAAGGCGACATGGAAGCGATGAATGCCCGAAATTTGCCTTTTTTGGCGGGCACAGCCAGAACATATGGCTTAACAACTGAACAAGCTGTTGCAGCAATTTCATTGAATGCGGCAAAAATAATGGGCGTGGATCAGGAATATGGCTCAATCGATGTCGGAAAATCAGCCACCTTGTTTATCAGCAAAGGTGACGCTTTGGACATGCGCACCAATCAAGTGAGCACCATAATTGTTGACGGAAAAATACAATCCATTCGCAACCATCAAGATGATTTATACGACAAATACAAGAACAAATAAGTGTAACCCAATGCTTATTTTCATTATTTCATTTAAAACTGCTGCCATGAATGCTAAATTATTGCTTTTAATTTCTTTTGTTTTTTGCACCTTTTCTATGAACAGTGCTTTTTCCCAAAAAAGAAGGAGATCTGATTTTTACGGAAAATCGAATATCGATATGATGCGCACCAAATACAGCAGACATGGCATTATTTTCTCTTTGGGCGCAACAACCTTGTTAACCAAAGACGAATTGAGGGCTCAAATATTAGATGTGGATCCTACAAAACAGTATTTTTTTCGCTCAGGCGGAAATTTCCGTTTTATGGCCGAGATAGGGATGCTTCATTTCACCAAAACTCGTAAAAGAAGCTTTTTAATTATCGACCACTATGATTGGGCGATAGGTATCAAAACGTTTCGTGGATGGGAAGAAACGCGCTTGTATGAAACTGGTGGACTTGAATCGGATGGCACAACAGGTAGGGGTGAATTGAGCTTGGGCTACATTTCAGGACGTTTTGGCGTGCACAATATGATTAAACTCAACAAACGCATGGCTATTGACCACGGCCCAGGCATCAATTTGGATTACCGAATTTTCGGAAACGCCCCTGGGGATAATGGTGGCTATCAACCAGTTGTGTTGCCTAGTACCCAGCGATTTGAAACCAATTTTATGGCACAAGTACATTATGAATTGGGAATAAGAATCCGTGTTTATAATATGTGGCATATAACGCCCATGGTGCAGATGCCGGTTTTTGGTATTCAAAATTGGGATGGCGGACGACCATCAATCAACTGGTTTTCTACCCGTTATCAGCCGCTTATTTTTAAACTGAAAATTTATCATCCATTGAAAAGTCGCGGCAAAAGTACATGTCCAGCGGTTTATGGCAGTCCAGAAGATGAGCGACGCAATCAGGAATATATGGAAGGAAAATAGTGGTTTATCTTTTCCCGTAAGAAGCTTGTCGAATTTCGTCAATCAGTTTCGTTTTGGCGTCGAACACATTGTTGATGCCCAAAAAGCGCCCTTGACCCATAGAAGCGACTGCAGTCATTATCGCTTCGTCTTCTGGCTTGTTTTTAATGCCCACAACGGATAGCACATAGCCCTTAGGTGTGTTTCTCTTGATTGTGCGCTCGTAGTCTTGCGAATCTTTGTTGAAGGCGCCATCGGTAATTACAATGATTTGGTTGTTGCCACCTGGAATATAGGCGAATTGAGCCATTTTGTAGCCCAGTTTGATGCCTTGTCCACCAGCGGTCATTCCGCCAGCCTTTAATTTACTCACCTTGTCGATGATTTCGTCTTTTTTATCGCCACTCGTTGTGGGCACCAAAACTTGGGCGTTGCTGCCGTAAGAAACAACTGTTATTTTATCTTGTGGGCGCACATATTTCATCAGCTCTATGAGTGCCAATTTCATCAAATCCAATCGGTTTTCGTTGTTCATCGAGGCGGAAACATCCAACACAAACACAATGTTGTTGGGCACAAAGTATTCTGGGTTGAAGTCTTCTTGTGGAATATCAGCCAAAGCCGGTATTTCAGGTTGGTTTTCTGGACTCGGTGTTGGATTTACAACAGGTTTTTCGGGTTGCGGTGGTTCCACAGGCTTTGTAGGCTCCACACCAATCACCCATTCAATTTCTTCTGGTTCTGGGTTTGTGGGCACAGGTTGCACTGGCGGATTGGGTGTGGTTTG
>JBIIJN010000035.1:0-25410 GCA_044233745.1 Crocinitomicaceae bacterium | reverse complement strand
TGTGGTGCCACAAAGAAATACGCTGCTTCTGTCGGAATTTCTTGGGCGAATACCACACGCTCTTTCATCAAGCCACAGATAGACTTAAGCTCGTTTTGAGAGTATGTGTTTTCCGGTAATATATCAGAAATGGTTTGTAGTATTGTATCGTTACTTTGATTTTTAAGGTGTTGTTGTTGGAACCATTTGGTTTTGTCGGGGTCGAAGCGCGCACCAGACTTGTTCACTTTTTCTAAACTGAAAAGTTCTTCTAATTCCGCCAAGCTAAAAAGTTCTTGTTCTGTGCCTGGATTCCAGCCTAAAAGAGCCAACATATTGATAAAGGCTTCGGGCAAATATCCTTGCTCACGGAAACCGGTATAAATTTCTCCGTCTGCACTGGTCCAATTCAATGGAAACACAGGAAATCCCATTTGGTCGCCATCTCTTTTGGATAGTTTGCCTTTGCCATCGGGTTTCAAAATAAGTGGTAGGTGCGAGAATTTTGGTGCGTCCCATCCGAAAAAGGAGTAGAGCAGTATGTGCAATGCAGTTGATGGCAACCATTCTTCACCACGTATTACATGACTGATTTCCATGAGGTGATCGTCAACGATGTTGGCGAAATGATAAGTAGGTAATCCATCGCTTTTGAATAAGACCTTGTCATCTAATACCTCGCTTTTTACGCTTACTGCCCCGCGAATGATATCTTGAAATACGATTGTTTCTTGGGTTGGAATTTTTGTTCGAATGGTATAGGGTGTGCCGGAGTCAATCAATTGTTGTGTTGCTTCTTCGCCCAAGGTTAAGCTGTTGCGCATCGACATGCGTGTAGAGGCGTCATATTGCCAATTGGCATTTCCTTTTTCTTTTTCGGCATGGCGTTTCTGATCCAATTCTTCTGCTGTGTCGAAAGCAAAATAGGCATGTTCTTTTGCAATGAGCTCTTTGATGTATTGCTGGTAAATATCTTTCCTTTCTGATTGGGTATACGGCCCATGGTTTCCACCTATTTCTGGACCTTCTTCGGCTTGTATTCCGCACCAGGCTAAGGCCTCAATGATGTAATCCGTTGCTCCTGGCACAAAGCGGGTTTGGTCGGTATCTTCGACTCTCAATATGAATGTGCCTTTGTTTTTTTTCGCAAACAAATAATTGTATAATGCCGTTCTCACACCACCAATGTGTAAAGGTCCTGTTGGGGATGGTGCAAAACGTACGCGTATCGGTTGACTCATGTTTTTTTCTGCAAAATTAAGCGTTTTGAGCCCCTGAATGGAGATGAGGTATATTATTGTACGATTTTTGCTAATAATTAGTCACTCTTATTCGTTTTAACTAATTTAGTAGGTTCTAAATACATCTGTTTTATGAGTGGTTTCGCACATCTTCTTGAAAGAATTGAAGAGTTTATAAGAAAATTCTATCTCAACAGGCTTATTCGCGGAGGATTACTCTTCTTGGCGCTCACTATTGGGGTGTTTTTGCTATTTGTGAACATTGAATATTTTGCATTGCTCTCGTCGGGAATGAGGGCTTTTTTGTTCTTTTCTTTTTTGTTCATTGTAGCGGGCTCATTTTGGTTTTTCATTCTCAATCCCCTGCTAAAAATTAATAAAGTTGGACGCCGATTGTCATACGAAGAGGCGAGTAAAATGATAGGCAGCTTGATTCCCGGTATTGAGGATAAGGTTTTAAACACGCTTCAATTGTCTGGTTTTAGGGATAATAGCTTGGCACTGGCAGCCATTGAACAGAAATCGATCGAGTTAACGCGCAATCCTTTTTCTTCTGCAATTGATTTGAAGCAGAACAAGCGTTTTTTGTGGTTTGTCTTACCTGTTTTGCTTGTTTTGCTAGGTGTTTTATTGGCCAACCCAAAAATCATCACGACGGGTTCAGACCGTATTCTGAATTATAATACGGCTTTTCTTCCTGAAGCGCCTTTCGATTTTGTTTTGTTGAACGACTTAAATGCGGTTGAAGAGGGCTCTGATGTTGATTTGAGATTGAAGTTGAAAGGAGAAGATATACCAGCTAAGGTTTTTGTGCAATCCAATTATGGTCGTTTCATGATGACTGAGGTTGGGAAAAATGAGTATTCATTTGTGGTTCCTAAGCTGCGGGAGAATTTGAAGTTTCATTTTGTGGCGGCAGATTTCAATTCTGGTTCATTTGAGCTCCCCGTTTATGGAAGTTCAGTATTAGCCGGATTGAATGTAGAGTTGATTTATCCCAGCTATTTGTCAAGACCGAATGAAATCATTGAGAATCCTGTAATGCTTGTCGTTCCTCAAGGCACCAAGGTGCGTTTTAAAGGCGTTTTGAAAAATGCCGAAGATGTCAGCGTTAAGTTTGTAGATTCTGTTTTCTCATCACCATCGGGAATCAATTGTGTATACCGTTTTATGGCTTCTCAAGATGTTGTTTTCAAGTGGAAGAATAAGTTTAGTGGCGACCCCTTGAGCCTTGAAAAGCGTGTTGATATTATTCCAGATTTGTATCCGACTATTGAGGTGAAAAGATCAGCAGATTCTAGCAATGCACGTTTGTTTTTCTTTAATGGTGAGGTTCGTGACGACTATGGTGTTGGTCAGGTGAATTTTGTTTTAGAAACTCGATCAGCCGATGGTAAATTTAATGCCACAAGAATTCCAATTCCCTCCATGTTGAGGGGAGGCGGTGTGTTTTATCACATGCTCGACATCAATAACTTGGGTTTAAGTGCAGGAGATGTTCTGAACTATTATTTTGAAGTTTACGATAATGATGGGGTAAATGGCCCAAAGCGCTCCGTGAGTGCGCGCTATGAATTTAGAATTCCAGACGCCGAAGAGTTGGCTGAACAGCGCACAGAAGCCTTGCAAAACGCTCAGGCGGGCGTTTCTGATATACAAAAGGAAATGCAGCGTTTCCAACAATCAATGGATGAGTTCAGAAAGGCCAATTTGAATCGTAATACGCCCGCTTGGAAGAAACAAGAAATGCTTGAGCGCCTTCAATTGCAACAAATGCAACTCGAGCAGATGATGCAAAGTGAGCTTGAGAATTTGAATGAAACCATACAAGATCAAGAACGCTTTGATGAGGTTGATGAGGAATTGTTAAAAAAACAAGAGGAACTCAATAAGTTGTTTGAGGAACTTATGGATGATGAGCTGCGCGAATTGTTGGAGAAGATGCAGGAAATGATGCAGGAGAATAATCAAATGCAGCTTGAAGAATTAATGAAAGATCAAGAGCTAACAAACGAGCAAATGATGAATCAAATCGATCGCAGCATGGAGATGTTGAAGAAGATGGAAGTGGAAGAGCGTTTGGATAAAGCATTGTCTGAATTGGATGATTTGCAGAAGCGGCAAGAAGAATTGTCGAATAAAGTGGACGCCAACGAACAAGAGTTGCAAGATAAATTGAATGAGGATTTTCAAAAATTGATGGATGAACTCAAAGAGATAGAGGAAAAAAATGATGATTTGAAAAAGCCAATGGATCTGGATTTTTTAGAAGAATTGCAAGATGATATTGAGCAAGACATGAATGACGCTCAAGAAAATCTGGAAAAAGGCAAGGATGATAAAGCCAACGATCCTCAGAAGGATGCTGCAGATAAAATGGAGCAAATGAAGGACAATATGCAGGCCCAGAGTGATGCACAAAAGAAAAAGGAGAAAGGCGAGGACATCGAGACTTTGCGCTCTATTCTGTTCAATTTGATGCGCTTGTCTTTTGACCAAGAGCGTGTGATGTTGGAAATGCAATTGACGCAGGCTTCAGACCCAAGTTATACGAAACTGACACGCGAGCAGCGTAAAATTATGGACGATCATGTTGTAGTCCGCGATAGTTTAGTTGCTTTGGTTGAGCGTGTTCCTGAATTGGGTTCAATCGTTGATCAAGAATTGAAGGTGATTGCCCTTAATTTTAGGAACGTGACGCCGCATATGCATGAGCGCAAAACACGTGAGACAGGTGTTAATCAGCAATATGTGATGACGTCCTACAATAATTTAGCGTTGATGCTCAACGAAGCGCTAGAACAGATGCAAATGCAGATGCAGGGCATGGAAGGTGGTGGTGGCTCATGCGATAATCCAGGGGGTAAAGGAAAGAAACCTGGTGAGGGCATGGGCAATATGAAGGATATGTTGAAAAAGCAGATGGAGCAAATGAAGAATGGCATGAATCCTGGAGGCAAAGAAGGCGGTCAGAATCCGGGTGGTTCAGGGATGCCTGGTGGACAAGGCTCGCCTATGCCTGTTCCTGGCATGAGTGCTGGTGAAGTGGCGCGAATGGCTGCCGAGCAAGCCATGATGAGAAGGGCGTTGGAGGAAATGCGGAATGAGTTGAATCGTGATGGTAGTGGTAGTGGAGATGTTTTGAATCCTCTAATCGATGAGCTGGATAAGCAAGAGAGGGACTTGGTTAATGGCAATCATCAGAATCTCATTAAGCGTCAACAAGATATCATGACTCGACTTTTGGAGAGCGAAAAGGCTTTAAGAGAACGCGAATTAGATGAAACGCGCCAATCGACACCAGCAAAAGATGACCACCAACGTAACCTAACCCGATTTGATGAGTATAAGAAGCAAAAAGAGCGAGAAGTTGAGCAATTGCGCCTTCAAACACCAGGTTTGAATGCCTATTACCGACAAATGGCGCTGCAGTATTATAATCGAGTATTATCAAATTGATATATGGTGGGAGAATTGTTACGCGAAACTTCGGTAGAAGGTTCTGAGGGTTTCTTAATGTTTTTAGACGGCTTCGTGGATGATGTCGCAAGAGAGTTGTCGTTCAATGAAGAGCTGACATCGAATATTGTAATCAGCGTTTCTGAGGCCTTGAACAATGCGTTTGTACACGGCAATAAACGCGATGAACAGTTGCCGATTGGTATTGCTGTTTATCATCAAAACGGCGCTGTGGTTTTTGTTGTGCGCGATCAAGGAAGAGGATATGATTATGATTTGTTGAGCACTGATTTGTCTGATGACTTGTTGGATGTGCCAGGAGGCCGAGGCTTGTTTATTATGCGCGCTTTAGCCGATGAGGTTTCAAACAACGATGAGGGTAATGAGGTTTATTTAACATTCCACTTGCATGCCCATTGATGTTTTGTTTGAGGACGTTGACGCCTTTAAAGTAGATCTTGATGTTTTAGAAAATGACTTAGGTGAGGTTTTGATTTCCAAGGGGAAGCTCTTCGGTGACATTGCTGTTGTATTCTGCTCTGACCCGTATGTTCTGGAGGTCAACAAACAATATTTGAATCACGATTATTTCACTGACATTATAACGTTTGATTATTGTGAAGGCGACGTTGTGTCGGGAGACCTGATTGTCTCTGTGGACACTGTAGCGAGTAATGCTGAGCTGTATAAGTCAACGTATAGTGATGAGTTGTTTCGCGTTGTGTTACATGGTGTGTTGCATCTTTGCGGCCTGGGCGACAAGTCTAACGAGGAGGTTTTGGAAATGCGCGATGCTGAAAATCATTTTCTATCAAGCTTGAATAATCCTTTTGTGTAATTTGTTTCACGTGAAACGAATCACTTAGCGTCTGATATGCGTATTTTTGCACTCTTTTTGTTCCACGTGAAACCATGAATAGAATTTACGATGTTATTGTTGTTGGGGCTGGTCATGCTGGCTGTGAGGCTGCTTTAGCTGCTGCCAAACGCGGCTCTAGTGTTTTGATGATCACTGCCAATATGGGTGTAATCGGTCAAATGTCTTGTAACCCAGCAATGGGTGGTGTCGCCAAGGGTCAGATTGTGCGCGAGATTGATGCGCTTGGTGGTGGTTCAGGCATTGTGTCTGATAAAAGCGCAATCCAATTTCGTATGCTGAATAGAAGTAAAGGTCCAGCGATGTGGTCGCCCCGCACCCAAAACGACAGAATGATGTTTGCTTGGGAATGGCGTTTGCTGTTGGAATCTACACCGAATTTGGATTTTTGGCAGGATATGGTTGTGGAAGTTCTTGTAGAAAATGAACAGGTTTCGGGTGTTCGCACTTCGATGGGTATGGATTTTATGGCGAAAGCAGTGGTGCTCACGAACGGAACTTTTCTCAATGGATTGATTCATATTGGAGAGAAACAATTTGGCGGCGGTAGGGCGGCTGAGAAGGCTTCTTATGGTCTTACCGAAGTTCTACATGGGTTTGGTTTTGAGTCAGGAAGGATGAAGACAGGCACACCGCCCAGAATTGATGGCCGCTCTTTGAATTATGCGTTAATGGAGGAGCAGTTTGGTGATGAGAATCCTGCAAAATTTAGTTTCTGGGACACGAAACCTTTGCTCAAACAGCGCTCCTGCCACATCACCTATACGAACCCTACCACGCATGCCTTACTTGAAGAGGGTTTTGATAGAAGTCCAATGTTCAATGGAGCAATTCAGTCTACGGGTCCGCGCTATTGCCCCTCGATCGAAGATAAAATTAACCGTTTTAAAGAGCGAGATAGACATCAAATTTTTGTTGAACCAGAAGGTTGGGATACCGTAGAAATATATGTTAATGGTTTCAGTACATCTTTGCCTGAAGATGTACAAGAAAGAGCTTTACGATCAATAGTGGGTTTTGAAAAAGCAAAAATGTTCCGTCCGGGCTACGCGATAGAATACGATTATTTCCCGCCCACGCAGTTGAAGCACACTTTGGAAACAAAATTGGTGAAGCATCTGTTTTTCGCAGGTCAGATTAATGGCACAACGGGTTACGAAGAGGCCGCCTGTCAAGGGTTGATTGCTGGAGTAAATGCGCATGCTGCTGTGCATCAGATCGACCCTTTTATACTCAATCGTGATGATGCGTATATCGGTGTGTTGATAGACGATTTAATTACCAAGGGGACAGAAGAGCCTTACCGCATGTTCACTTCCCGGGCAGAATATCGAATTCTTTTACGTCAAGATAATGCAGATTATCGACTTGTGCACAAGGGTCATGAACTAGGTATGATTAGTAATGATCAGCTGCGTTTGTTTGAAGAAAAATCGTCGCAGGTTAGTGCCACTCTAAAGATTGCCAAAAATGAAGGTCTGGCACCAGATGTGATTAATGATTTTTTGGTTGATCGTGGTAGTTCTCCTTTGAGCCAACAGGTGAAGTTGAGTCAGTTGGTGTCGCGCCCCAACATTTCGATTGTCGATTTATTGCCTTATACAGAACAGTTGAAAACTGCTGTGGCTAGCCAGGAGTCGCTCGATGTCTTGGAGCAGGTTGAGATTTTGATTAAATATGAAGGATACATTCAGCGAGAACAAGACAACGCGGAGAAATTCCACAGATTGGAGTCGTTGAAAATCCCTGACGATATTGACTATGATGTTTTTATGAGTCTATCAACGGAGGCTAAGCAAAAGCTAAAAAAAATTAGACCCAGTACAATTGGTCAAGCCAAAAGGGTGAGCGGTGTTTCTCCGTCAGATATACAAGTATTATTAATTTATTTAGGAAGGTAGTTTCACGTGGAACAGAATAATATGGTTTTAAGGTCGCATTGTCCTTCTTGTGGGTCTGAGAAAAGTAATTTGTTTTTACATGCGCCCGATTTTAGAGTTTCTCAAATGGACTTCGAAATTCACAATTGTTTGAATTGTGGCTTGCATTATACCAAATCGGTACCATCATCAGATACTATAGGTTCCTTTTATAAAGCAGAGTCCTACGATTCTCATCGTGTCGATAACAAATCTTTGATCAGCCGTGTTTATCGAGTGGTTAGAAAAATCAATGTCGGCAAGAAAATCAAGTGGATTCGTCGCTACAACAACCAACAGGGTCTCGTTGTTGATTATGGCTGTGGTTTGGGACATTTGGTTGCAGAACTCAAAAATCAAGGATACAATGCCAAGGGATTTGAAATCGATGGAGATGTTCGTGCCTTGTCTCGTGATACTTTGAACTTGGAAATTCAACCTCTAGAAAATTTTCGTCTTTTGGATAATGCATCGGTTTCAGTGATCACGATGTGGCACGTTTTGGAGCATGTTTATGATTTGAATTCCGACTTTCAACACATTGTTGATAAACTAGCCGATGACGGAGCAATATTTATCGCTGTGCCCAATTTTAAGTCGTATGATGCGAAATACTACAAAAAACATTGGGAGGCATATGACCTTCCAAGGCATCTTTATCATTTTGATAATGAATCAATTAAGCGTTTTTGTTCGCGCTTTGGTTTAAGGCTAGAATCGAAAATCCCAATGCGCTTTGATAGTTATTATGTAAGTATGCGTTCTGAGAAGAATAAAAAGAACGGATTTTTATTATGTGGTGTCTTTATTGGATGGCTTTCTAATGTGTTGTCGTTCCGATATGGTTACTCATCTCATGCTTATGTCTTCAAAAAATCAAAATGACATTTCGGGTACATCCTGAGGGATAACCAATTCTCCTTCAGTTTTGCTGATAATTTCTTCAACGCTTACACCGGGCGCTCGCTCAATCAGGTGAAATTTGCCTTCCTTAATTTCTAACACACAAAGATCGGTCACAACTTTTTTCACGCAGCCAACACCAGTCAGTGGTAGAGTGCAATTTTTCAAGATTTTCGATTCTCCGGCTTTATTGGCGTGCATCATGGCTACGATGATGTTTTCCGCGCTCGCCACCAAGTCCATTGCACCACCCATGCCTTTTACCATTTTTCCAGGAATTTTCCAATTGGCGATATCTCCGTTTTGTGAAACTTCCATGGCGCCTAATACGGTTAATTGGACGTGTTGTCCTCTAATCATGGCAAAAGATGTGGCAGAATCGAAGAAAACGGCACCAGGCAAGGTGGTAATGGTTTCTTTACCAGCGTTGATTAAATCTGCGTCCACTTGGTCTTCAGTGGGATAGGGACCCATGCCTAAAACGCCATTCTCTGATTGAAATTCTACTTCAATCCCCTGAGGTATATAATTAGCAACAAGTGTAGGTATGCCTATCCCTAAATTGACATACCAGCCATTTTGTAGTTCTTGTGCAATGCGTTGTGCGATTTGATTTTTGTCGAGCGCCATAGTTCCATGAATTTGTTACAAAGTAAACCGTTTTTTTAATATCATGTCTTGCATTAGTGCAAGAGCCAAACGGTGATTTTGCAGTTTTTAATTAAGAAGGGTTGCTTTTTTATGTTCCAAAGGAAAATTTGAATGTGTTCAGCCTCTGTGTTGATATTGGGTAGAATCATGCGTGTTGCAAAGGTTTTGTTATCATCTGACCAATCATAGCGCATCCAGCTCAAGAAGGTGCGCTCTTGGGTAATTTCTGACCAATCCTTGTCTTTTTGTGAAGCGCTGAAAGTGGAATAAAAGGGTTGGTGTGGCGCATGAATGATGCCTTGAATTTCTATGAGAAGTGCTTTGTTTTGCCAGCTGGAATCTGCGGTCAGTTCTAGGAGGTTCAAAAATTCGTCGTTGCTGTGATTCCAATTGGTGATGCTGTCTTTCTGGGCGATTAAATCTTGGTGCAACGACTTGGTGCGCTTGTATAAATCATGTTTGTTTATAGACGCTGAATTGAGTTTGGTGTAGTTTTTTTTGAATGGCTCATTTAATTGAACACCTTGATTGACAATTTGATAGTCGCAAATGGTGTCGGGATGAGTAGAATAGAGAATGGCGTTTTGTTTTCCTCCGCTTCGGTAGTTCATATAGTACCAGCAAAAACTCTGCGTGGCATAACCCCCAACACTGGGCTTAAATAATTGATTTACAGACGATTGTTGAATATAATCAAAATATTCCTGTATGTGTCTTTCTTCAATTGAAAACAAAGCCCGATTGACTTTTATTTCTTGGGTAAATTTTAGCGGGATGAATAGTAGTGGAAGAGCCAACCAACTCAATTGTGTGATTTTCGCATGGTGTAGTGCAAATCCAATACTCAAAAAGAACAATGGAATTAGGTACATGGCGGTCCGATCTTCAGGATAATTCACCCCAAGTAGCAGGTGATTGATGAAAATTGCAGCAACTGAGCTGGTTAATAATAGGGCAAACACACTTTTTTCAATGGCTTGTCGAAACTTGTTTTTGAAAAAGTAAATCAGCGTTGCTATTAGAAGTAAAACGAATATTGTAATTATCGAAATGGCAGAGAAAATGTATTTACTACCCAAGACCAAGCCTAGCAATGGCATGAGGGTAAATTCTATAAAATTGTCGCCACCATAATATAGGGCGCCTCTTGCTTTTAGTTCAAAGGAGAAATATAGGAGTGGACCAGCAAAGATGATTGCGTTTGTCAGGAAAAGTATAGCCAAAAGGGTTTTCCTGCGGATGGTTTGCATGGGATTCAATAATAGCCCAAAAATGCTCAACAGAACAAGCATCAAAAAAACGTAAATCAATGTTAAATTAGCAGAAACAGCCAAAAACAGGAGCAACAAAGACCAAAAGTAGCCTGTTGTTTTGTTTTGTTGCCACGCATTTAAAAACAAATAAATGCCCCACATCATGAATCCTAGTGACATGCCGTAACCTCGACTCAAAGCGAAGTATTCGAAGGTGTAGGTGGTGCTCACCAAGGCCAGAAAAACACACCATCGGATAATGGTTACATTGATTTTATTGACAATTTTCCATGAAAAAAGCACATAAATTGGAAACATTACAACATTGGGCAGTCTAAGCGCCCAAGGAGCGTCGCCAAAAAATTGATAACTTAAATGCCCTAAAAAGGAGTTCAGCACATGGTTGTTCGCGTCCCAATGCGCATTGGGCGGTAAAAAATCATTGGTTTGAATGAAATAGAAAAAAGTTGCAATTTCATCGTGCAACATGGGCGTATAAATGGCCCGCAAAACCAAATAAATCGATAGCAAAAGGCCAACGAGAAAAACGCTTGTCTGTTCTGAACGAAGAACGCGAACTATCAATTTATTAATCGGATTTATAGATGTTTAAATCAACATTTTATTGACGAACGGTTCTTTTCTCGATTCGTTTTTCAAACTTTTCTCCTTGAAAAATGCGCTGAACAAAAATGCCTGGCGTATGAATCATGTCGGGGTCGAGAGATCCAGCGGGAACCAACTCTTCTACCTCTGCAATGGTTATTTTCCCAGCCATAGCCATCATCGGGTTGAAGTTTCGGGCCGTGGCTTTGTATATTAAATTCCCTTCTGTATCACCCTTCCAGGCTTTTACAATTGCAAAATCTGCTGTGAGGGCAGCTTCTAAAATATGTGGTTTACCGTTGAAGATGCGCATTTCTTTTCCTTCTGCCACTTCTGTGCCATAACCAGCCGGAGTAAAAAAAGCTGGAATTCCTGCGCCTCCTGCTCGGCAACGTTCGGCCAATGAACCTTGTGGAATTAAATCGACCTCCAATTCTCCACTCAGCATTTGGCGTTCGAATTCATCATTTTCTCCTACATACGAAGAAATCATTTTTTTGATTTGTCTATTTTGCAATAACAAGCCAAGCCCAAAGTCATCAACGCCTGCATTGTTAGATATACAAGTGAGGTTTTTAACACCAAGTCTAACCAATTCTGCAATGCTATTTTCAGGAATGCCACAAAGTCCAAAACCACCCAACATCAGGGTCATATTGTCTTCAATGCCAATTAACGCTTCTTGCACGTTTTTAACGGTCTTTTTCATGCTAAAATTTAAAATGGGTTAATGCCATCTGGCAAGAGAGTTTGGTTGTGTATGTCACCACGGTCATCATATTCTGGGTTTAAGCAAAACACGTTGTACTTACAGTTTTCATAACCCTCTGGCGCCTCAAAGTCTCCTTTGGATATTTTTACTTTGGGGTTCTTATAAAGATGTTGCATGTAGTAACCATAAATGGGTAGTGCCATTCTTGCGCCTTGTCCCCAAGCCATAGACTGAAAACGAACAGCACGATCTTCTGCGCCTACCCATACACCAGTAACCAAATCGGGCGTGATTCCAATAAACCAGCCGTCGGAGTTGTTTTGAGTGGTTCCTGTTTTGCCCGCGGTTGGGTACGTAATTCCGCCCCATGGTCGGCTTGAGCGCAAACTTGTAGCTGTTCCGCCTGAAATGGCGCCTTTCATCATGGTTACGGTTGTATACGCCAATTCTTCGCTCATGGCTTCTTTGGTTTCTGCTTCTGGCTCATAAATTACTTTGCCGTAGCGGTCTTCAATGCGCATTATCACTGTTGGCTTGATGAACAAACCTTTATTGGCAAATGCTGCCTGGGCGCCCACCAACTCGAAAAGAGACAGGTCCATAGAGCCCAAACACATCGATGGTGTGATGTCTTCTTCCCGCAATTCTATACCCAAATCGCGCATGAGCTGAGCCACAGCTTCAGGACCTTGAGTGGCGCCCATTTTTGACATAAGTAAAACGGTAATCGGGTTGGAGGAATTTGCCAACGCGCCTTTTACACTGGTACTTCCGCCTGTTGCTCCTCTCGGACACCACGATTTGTAACCTTTGCCGTGTGGTATTTGAATACAATAGCGGATGATTGGGTAAGTAGAACAGGGGGTGGTCACACCAAAACGAATAGCAGCGCTGTAAATAAAGGGTTTTATGGTTGATCCAACCTGCCTTTTTCCTTGTTTCACTTGGTCATAAGCAAAATGATCGAAGTTAATTCCGCCTACCCAAGCTTTCACAAAACCAGTTTGGGGTTCAATAGAAATGAGACCGGAACGCAAAAAGGACTTATAGTAGCGAATAGAATCGTTGGGCGTCATCACGGTGTCAATTTCACCAGACCAGCTAAACACAGTCATTTTTGCTGGAACATCAAATTCCGCCATTATTTCTCTGTCTGAAAGCCCCAAAGATTTGCCGTTTTTATAGCGCCCTGATCTTTTTCTCGCTGAGTTCATTAACAGATCAACTTGGTCAGAACTAACGCGGTTGGAAAAAGGAAAGTTTCTAGTTCTTCTATTGTTTTTATCAAATTCTGGTTGCAGTTGTTCTTTAAGGTGCTTTTCAACTGCTTTTTCGGCGGCCACTTGATATTCAACGTTGATGGTGGTGTAGATTTTTAATCCATCCTCATACAAATTATAAGCGGTTCCGTCTTCCTTGGCGTATTTGAGTTTTCCGTTGTCGTCCTTTTCGTTTAATATTTTATTCAAGTCTTGTCGTAAAACTTCTCTAAAATAAGGAGCAATGCCTCTTTTGTGATCGGCAATTTGATAATCCAAAACAATGGGAAGCTTTTTCAATGAGTCACACATTTCTTGGGTCATTTTAACCGTAACACCTTCGGAATCGCTAAACTTCACCCATTGGTCTAACACCGTGTTTCTTCGGTTTAAAGCTCTTTCAGGGAACTTGCGCGGATTGTATAAGTCGGGGTTTTTCAACATCCCCACCAACATGGCTGCTTCTTGCATATTCAGTTCAGCTGCTTTTTTGTTGAAATACACTTTGGCTGCTGTTCCTACACCAACAGCGTTGTATAAGAAGTCGAAACGATTGAAATACATGGTCATGATTTCTTCTTTCGAATGCTGTCGTTCTAGTTTGGTTGCTAAGATGTTCTCTTTAATTTTTTGCCAGAGGCGTTGTAGTTTTGTGCGTGCCCGCTCAGAAAAAAGCAGTTTAGCCAATTGTTGTGAAATAGTACTTGCTCCGCCCGCTTCTCGTCCAGTTACACCACCAACAACTGCTCTTCCAAGCGCTCTAAAATCTATGCCATTATGACCGTAAAATCTGGCGTCTTCGGTCGCTATAAGAGCAGAAAACATGTTTTGCGAAACCTCATTGTAGTCGAGGTTTACGCGGTTTACCCTCCAGTATCTGCCCATTTCAACGCCATTGTCAGCAAAAACAATAGAGGCCTGAATATCTGGTGGATTCTCGAGTGTTTTAGAATCGGGAAGATTAAAGGACGCGATAAGCACCAATGCGGCTAGGATTACAAAAGGCGAGAGTCCTAAAATCCACAAAACTTTTACGAGTCTTCTCGAAGGTTGAGGAGGTGTGTTTTTTTTCTTTGTCATGAGATATGGCAATAATGCGGTAAAATTAGAAAAAAGAACAATAAAACGATGAATTATTCACGGTGTGGCGATTCTTAGTGCTATGGAGGAATTAGATATTTTAAGCAAGATGCAACATTTTTGAAGTTTTGTGCGTTTTAAAAGGGTGAAACATTTAGGTTTTCAAGAATTGGACGCCAAAATGTTTGTAAAGTATTAGAAATAAATTACTTTTGCTCGTTAATAAGAATAATAAATTCAATTTTCAAACCATAAACTATGAAAAAGCTTATCTATATCCCGCTTGTTTTAGCCGCTTTGACAGCTTGTAAAAAACCAGTATCTGATCTTCAGGAAACGCCAACCCTTGAGGTTGAAAAGAAAAACATGGGCGTTTTAGGTGTTCGCACTGCAACGTGGTGTGGCCCTTGTGGACAAAGTTTAAATGGCACTCAGGATTTGTTTGAGCAAAACAAACATTTGGTGGTAGGAATGGCTTTTAAAGATGCTTTTTATGAATCGCAATCCGTATGGGGCAATAATTTGTTTGAAAAAGTGAATGAAATGTTTGATATAGGAAGTGGCGTGCCGACTTCTTTCCAAAACTTCAAACACAACACGGTTGCCGAGCATATCAATCCGAATAACATCGTTGTGGTGAGTGGTAACTATGAAATTGATTTTTCTGGAAATGATATGAATATCAGAACCACAACCAAGTTTTTTACTGATTATGAAGGTGAGGTTTATTTAGCTCCATTTATTATCGTTGATGATATTGTTGGTGCTCAAAACAGTCATCCAGACACACCAAATACTGTACACAAAAGGTATGTTGCTGATGTTGCTTTTCCGGCAAACAAGGACATCGACTCTAAATTTGAATGGGGATATATGATTTCTGCAGGTGCTGTTAAAGATGGTCACACTTTGAATTTCAATTTTAAAGGCACCAAACAGCCGCATTGGGAAAACAGCAAGATTTCTATTGGTATGATTTACTTTAGAAAGGTAGACGGGCAATTCGTATTCTTAAATGCGTTTACAAAATAACAGCCTCTTTTCTATGAATTTGAATAAACTTTTTGCCACTATGTTTTTGGCTTGTTTATCTTTTGCGGCAAGCAGTCAGCTTAAGCTGGGCGTGAACGCAGGGGTTAACTACAATATGCCCTCGTATAAAATGTCTTCGCCCGATACACTTACCAATACCAATGAGTATAGGGGTTTGGGAGCTAATTTTGGTCTTTACGGCTATTATAATTTAGCGGGAAGAGATCAAACTTATGGTGTGCAGGCAGAACTTTTAATTACTACTAGAACACACACAACGTATTCGAATTCGACCCAGGAAGTAAACGATGAAATCTTTTACTTCAATGAATCTCATGCCTTACAAAACATGATGTATTTGGATTTGCCTGTTCATTTCAGATACAACTTGGTATTCAAGAAAGGTAAGTTTGGAGACGCCAACTTGTTGGGCTTCTTTGGGGGTTTGCAAGCGTCATATATGCTCTCGGCAAAATATGATGTTGACCATACCACCCTGGTGAGTGTTTCGGGTCAAGAAACGATTCTAAGAGTGAATTCCAATAAACCAACGTTTGAGTATAGCCCTTTTGAGATCGGTCTGTCTGCTGGTTTTCTTTTCGAAATGCAAGTTGGATTCCGTGTAGGCGTTCGCTTTTATAGGTCTTTCATGAACGCTGCCGATCATGAGCCTGGAAAACTGACTATCAATCATCAGATGCTTATGGCTTTTGTTGGTTTTAACTTTGCCACAATTGGTGGAAGATAGAGGATTAATATTTTTAATGAAGCGGGTTCTTTTGGCCCGCTTTTTTTTTGACTAGGCATATGAAAAAACGAATTTTAGTTGTTGAAGACGAACAAAGTCTGCGGCAGATGATTGCCTTTAATTTGGAAGCTGAGGGCTACGAAGTAGTGGCGCTGGGTGATGGCAAAAAAGCCTTAGATCTCATGCCAGGAATCAACCGGTTTGCATTGGTTGTCTTGGATGTTATGATGCCTTTCGTAAGTGGCCTAGATGTTTGTGTAGAAATTAGAAAAAATTCTCAGGTTCCGATTTTATTTCTCTCGGCAAAAGGAACAAGCGCCGACAGAATCGCGGGCTTAAAATTAGGGGCGAACGATTATTTGCCAAAACCTTTTGACCTTGAAGAACTGTTGCTCCGCGTGTCTGTTTTGGCTGGAAAAAGCGAGTCCATGGACGAAGCTCAAGATTTGAAAATCGGTGATTTTGAAGTGAACTTTAGAACTTATCAAGTGATGTTGAATGGTATAGAACTTGCCCAGCTTACCAAAAGAGAAGTGGCGTTGTTGCAACTGTTTGCTCGACATGCCCATGAAGTTGTAGCACGCGATAAAATTTTAGATGAAATTTGGGGTGTTGATCAATTTCCAACCACACGCACAATTGATAATTATATTTTGAATTTCAGAAAAATTTTCGAAAAAGACGCCAAGAATCCCTTGTTGTTTCATTCAATTCGAGGAGTGGGTTATAAATTTACGCCTTGATTGATTTTTTGTCTTTTCTTGTTTGGCCGATTCCTTTTGTCACCCGCTTTTTGGCTACCTTTGCTCAAAATATTTGAGATGTTTCAAATCAAAAACTACATTGACGGAAAGCTTTGTTCACCAGCAGATGGGCAGTATTTGGACAACTATGAACCAGCCACAGGTCAAGTGTATTCACACATTCCGCGATCGAATCATAAAGACGCAGAATCGGCTATTGAAGCGGCAACAAAAGCATATCAATCTTGGTCTCTGACTACCAAAGAGGAGCGCAGTGCTGTGATGATGCGCATTGCCGATGGTATTAGAATGCGCATGGATGAGTTTGTGGCAGCAGAATCCAAAGACAATGGAAAACCACTCAAGTTGGCCGCTCAAGTCGACATACCAAGGGCGATTTCAAATTTTGAGTTTTTTGCTACAGGCATTTTGCATTTTGCTTCCGAATCACATCAAATGGAGGGTCTTGGCGTAAATTATACGCTCAGAAAACCCATTGGGGTTGTGGCCTGTATTTCTCCATGGAACTTGCCTTTGTATTTGTTTTCATGGAAAATAGCGCCCGCTTTAGCCGCTGGAAACACGGTGGTAGCGAAACCCTCTGAAGTGACGCCAATGACGGCTTATTTGCTTGCAGAAGTGTGCAAAGATGCTGGCTTACCGGATGGCGTATTGAATATTGTGCATGGACTTGGTCACGAAGTAGGAGAAGTGATGGTGAAACACCCCAACGTGAAAGCGATTTCGTTCACAGGGGGCACACAAACGGGTAAATCCATTGCCTCAATCGCCGCACCGCTGTTTAAAAAGCTTTCTCTCGAACTAGGTGGAAAAAATCCGAATATCATATTTGCGGATTGTGATTTTGATGATATGTTGAACACCACTTTGCGCTCTTCTTTTGCCAACCAAGGACAAATTTGTTTGTGTGGTTCGCGCATTTTTATAGAGCGACCGCTTTACGATAAATTCCGGGATGCTTTTGTGGATCGCGTAAGTAAAATGAAGGTTTCTAATCCAAACGACCCCGAAGCAAAACTGGGGGCTGTTGTTTCTGAATCCCACATGAATAAAGTTTTGTCTTATGTGGATTTGGCACGAGAAGAGGGCGGAACAGTACTTACAGGGGGTCATCGGGCACACTTGGAGGCACCGTTTGACCAAGGTTATTACATTGCTCCAACAGTTATTGAAGGGTTGGCGTTCAATTGTAGAACCAACTTAGAAGAAATTTTTGGACCAGTGGTTACTTTAACGCCTTTTGATACAGAAGACGACGTGCTGATGATGGCGAATGCTACTGAATATGGTTTGAGCGCTACCCTTTGGACATCTAATTTGAAGCGCGCCCACCGGATGGCCAACGAATTGCAAAGCGGAATTGTGTGGATCAACTCTTGGTTGGTTCGCGACCTCAGAACACCTTTTGGTGGCATGAAAAATTCTGGCGTAGGAAGAGAAGGAGGCTGGGAGGCCCTGCGTTTTTTCACCGAAGCCAAGAATGTTTTTGTAAAATATTAAACTCAACTTTAAGTCGATTGTTTATCAAATATGGGACTATTAAATTTTTTCAAAAACTCGTTTTCTACGCAAAAGAAAACATTGAATAAAACGAATTCTGAAGCCTTGTTCGCAAAGGCAAAAACCTTATTTCCTGGCGGGGTGAATTCTCCTGTTCGGGCGTTTAAATCTGTTTTTGGTTCGCCTCATTTTATCAAAAAAGGAGACGGTGCATTTATTTGGGATGAAGACGATAATCAATTCATCGATTTTTGTTGCAGTTGGGGTCCGCTGATTCATGGACATAACCACCCAGAAATCAGGAAGTCGATTGAGGAAGCATTGGTTTTGGGCACAAGTTTTGGTGCGCCTACGCGCAAAGAGAACGAGTTGGCTTCTTTCCTTATTGAACGCATCCCGCATTTGGAAAAGGTGCGCTTCGTGAGCTCTGGTACTGAAGCCGTAATGTCGGCCATTCGTGTTGCGCGCGGTTATACCAATCGTCCTTATATCATCAAGTTTGAAGGGTGTTTCCACGGACACAGTGATCAATTGTTGGTGAAAGCGGGATCAGGATTGGTGACTTTTGGTGAAACGTCGAGCGCAGGAGTTACAGAAAAAATGGCAGCTGAAACTCTGGTTTTGCCCTTGAATGATGTAAAAGCTTTAGAAGATTGTTTCCAACAGTATGGCGACCAAATTGCTTGCGTGATTATTGAACCAATTCCAGCAAATAATGGTCTTTTACTTCAAGAAACAGGCTACTTAGAGTCACTTCGTAAAACATGTACGAACAGTGGAGCGCTTTTAATCTTCGACGAAGTGATTTCTGGCTTCCGTGTGGGTTTTTCGGGTGCTGCTGGGGTATATGGCATCACGCCCGATTTGGTTACATACGGCAAGATTATAGGCGGAGGTTTGCCTGTTGGTGCTTATGGTGGTAGAGCAGAAATCATGGCCTGCGTTTCTCCCGAAGGTGGCGTTTATCAAGCCGGCACCTTGTCTGGAAACCCTTTGGCGATGAGCAGCGGATTGGCCTCGGTTAAATTGTGTGCACAACCAGGTTTCTATGAAGACCAAGAGCGCCGAACCTTGACTTTCGTTGAGCAGATTTTGGCACATACCCGTCAAAAAGGCTATAAATTCAATATACATACCATTGGTTCAATCTTTTGGATTGCCTTCTCAGACGCCACGGCCGTGCGTAAAGCAGAGGAAATTGACCCAGACATGACGCCATTCAAGTTGCTGCATAAAGCTTTATTGGAGCGTGGTGTTTACCTTGGGCCAAGCGGTTATGAAGTTGGTTTTGTGTCAAGTGCACATACTCCTGAACTTTTAAATCAAGCGGCTCTAGCGTTTTGTGATGCTCTGGATGAGGTAATGATGTAAAGATTCTCTTACTTTTGTTCTCGTTCTGGTACAATAATGCTGATAAAAAGATTTTTCTTGTTTGTTATTCCCGCCTTGGCTTTGTTGCTGAGTGGATTGCTGATGCGGCAAGAAACTGTTTCGTTGGTCGAATGGTTTTTATTGATTTGGGCAACGATTTCTGGCATTTTGATTGTGTATCGATACAACGATTTTTCTTGTGGATATTCATCATCATGGACGCCTGTTGTCACTTTTTTCAGCGATTGGTCGAATATGCTTTTGGTAGCACAATTTTTTCTAATCGGTATTCCGCTCAGTTGGTTTTATCTCAATGAATTTCAATTTGTGGCTTTGGCGTTGGCAGGCATTTTGGGTATTGCTTATGCCGTGAAGTTTCAATGGGGGGCTTTGTCGTGGTTTCCCAAAAGGAAATTCCCAATCAAAAACATACTTATTGGTTTGGTATGGGCAGCGCTTTTTCTTGTTGGTTATGGACAAATTCCTTATGCATCGATGTGGGGCATTTATGGGTTTATCTCGGTTCAAGTTTTTATTGGAAGCATAGTTCGTGACGTGCCCGATGCCGAGGTTGATTTGACACGGAATTCATTGAGCTTGCCCATAATGATTGGTGCCAACAAAACAATTTTCCTCTTGCACGTGTTCAATTGGGCGGCTTTGTCTTTTGCTTTTTTGAATTTGGAATGGCTTTTTCCAGTTTTTTTCCCGACGGTACTTTGGCGTGGCTTGATTCTCTTTTTGATTCAACGCTATCCCGATAATGTTATTTGGACGCAGTGGGCCAATTTATATACCTGCTTAATTATCTTCGCAACAATATTTTTCTTTGGTTAAATGGAGTCCATCAACAGCATATCGCCTTTTAGTTGGAGTTTGATAATACTCAGCTCAGCAACTGTATTTGTAGTTGTTTGGCTGCTTGACGCCATGACCCACGCCAAAATTGCAGGTGAGGATTTAACAGACAAAGAACTGCAAGTGCATCGCAACATTTTGGCGGCTTCAATGGCCATGGAAGCTTCATTGGTTGGGATGTATTGGTTGCCATTGCTTATGTTGCCCCTTTTTATTGCGGCGTTTTTGACGCGTTTTGTGCAGGAGTTTGTCGATGAGTTGCATTTTCATACTGAGCGCTGCACGCCTTATGAATCGACCCTGCATCAGGTGATGTGGATCAGTGTTTTGACCAAAACAGCAGCGATGTTTATTTGGGGCTTTTTTACCAGCTTCCATGGAATTCTGGACCTGCCGTGGTACATGTTTCTGTGGGCGGGTTTGGTCTTGGCAAGTATGTCGATAATTAGTTT
Source organism: Crocinitomicaceae bacterium (assembly GCA_044233745.1). GTDB lineage: Bacteria > Bacteroidota > Bacteroidia > Flavobacteriales_D > Crocinitomicaceae > UBA6165. Next base: position 4,746 of record JBIIJN010000035.1, on the reverse strand, counting down.
TTTTGAGTGGAGGAGGTGAGTTTGGCTCCCGATACCGATAGTTATCGGGAGTTTATTAGCCTTTGGCTTCTGGCGGTTCGCGTTTCATACTTTGTTAAGGTTCCGCAAAGAAGCCAATAGAGCCACAAAATAACTTCTCTTTTCCAAAAAATGAAACAAACGCCCAGCGAAGTGGTTTGACAAACTTATCGGCGCTCGGAAGCAATATCTTTTAGTTTGATTATCCCCCCAAGCAATCCATCACCTGCTTAAATTTGGAGCGAATCTCTTCATCTGCTTTGAAGTGTTGCAACAGCGTTTCAGCAAAAAAGCCCAAGATGTTGCCTTGTTTGAGCGATGTTTCGTCGAATTTACTTTCCACTTCCAATTCAGAAAAGCCACAAGTTTTGCCGTTTGGCTCAATCGAATGAAACTCGGCTTGGTCGAATGAGAGTTCCATCAACCAAATCAAAGAGCGCCGGTTCAAGAAAAAATCGGGAATTTCATTCAAAGCGCGTTCTTTGTTGCGAATGCCTGCATACCTGCTCAACGATTCATTCAGATAAATGTGTGCTCGTGTTCGCTTGGTTGAACCATAACAGATAGGCTTTAATGTGCCAATGACGTGCTCTGTGAAAACTGTTGGAAAAAGAAAACGCAAGCCCTGAAAAGGAGCTATAGGCGCACCGGCTTTTTGTTTGAACCACCTAGAAAAAACTTCATGGTATTTGGTGAAATCAGGACTTGTCTTTTTGGCTTCTTCTTGAAAATTTTGAAGCACTTGTTGCAATACGACTTCTTCTCCGTGGTGAATCAACTTGTAAAAATCAAGATCGCTCTCTTCCATTTCCAAGCGAGGCGCTCCGGGATACAACATTTCTGTTTTGAGTTGGAATGTATAGTTCAATGAATCTTTTGTTCCAGGACGAAATTGAATCCGCATGCGCAAGGAAACTTGGTGTTTTTGCAGCAATTTATCCGGCGTTTCAAAGTAGATGTCGAAGTAGTAATAGGTCGCGTGTTGCTGAAAACCAAATTCGGCAAGTGTTCCATTTTTTTGAATCAGTAAGGCAATTGAATCGTAGTTGGCGAACACAAATTTCCGTTGACTTTCTGTTTGCCCATACACGAAATGTGACAGAAGCAAAATGAAATAGATGATCGGTGCAGTTATTTTAGTTGCCATAGTTTCTCATCCTTCCTTGTTTATGAAAAAAGCTTTCCGGATTTTTCTGGCGCTCGTAGTCGACCACTAAAACGCCGTTTTTTACAATGTCAACACCATTTTCAGTGATGTTTAAGTTTTTATCAAACGGAATGGGATTGGGGTCGTTAATAGAGAAGGCTTTCAAAATTGAAGCCCTGCGCGACGCCAATTTATGAAAATACAACTCTGCAATAGGGTAGGGCCATCCTGCATGCTTGACGATATCGCGTAGCATCTGTTCATCAAACAAGGAGATTTTTTCTGCCATCCAATATAAATCATCGTAAGTGGCTTGTTGATAGGGCTTTAGAAGCGAATTCAAAGCGTGATTGAAACTGATTTTGTTTCCTTTTTTATGCGCCGCCTCCCACTCAAATGCATTGACCAAACCTGTTTTGAAATCACTACGTATTGTATTTACGCGAACGCCCATTGATGTGCCTAAGTCTGAGAATACAGCTGAAATTTGATACTTATAATTGCCTTGATGCACAGTTGTGAGCAAGGTGTTTTCTTCGCGGGTGTCCCAATTGCCTATCCAAATAAGAGCCAACAAAGCTCCGCGCAATTCTTTTCTTTTTGGATTATTGAATTGATTTGGGCAAAAAGAACCCAAGCGTTTCACACGGTCAGGTCGGGCTTCCACAGCGCATTTCACAAAAGTTACATACGTGTGATTCATATAAGGTTTGAGCGCCTTGTTTTTCTGAATCATCAACGAATCAATAGTGCCTGTTTTGGAAATAAACGGCCCTAAATCAAAATTATAGATGTGCTTCAAACTGTCTGTCAGCATTTTGGTGTTTAGTATAGTTCGGCTGGATTCAAAAACCAGGATAAGTTGGTCTTGCCCATAAAAATATGGGTGGTCGGTGTCGTATCCAAGTGCGGAAAAAATTCGAGACCCAACAACATCGCTATGTACTTCATCGCCCCATTTCAATGACCATTCATTGTCGTAATCGGTATCTAGCGTTCTGATTTTAGGCGCCGAACCACTATAGCTCAGCTCTTTGAATAAAACAACCAGTTCTTTTTTGGGCTTGATTTTTTTGATTTTTGCCAAATCATCGAAGCGGGCAAGCATTTTTTCGCGGTTATCCACATAGTTCCAATACGGACTGTCAACAACTTTGTGGTCACTTGCCTTGTAGGCTTTAGGAATAGGCACGGATAGCCTCTTTTTTGAGGTTATAAACATGTGTGCCTTTTTCCATAAATTTGGACTTCTACCCGAAGGGCTTTGTGCATCGGTGATTATAGATTGTTGGATGAGCAAAAATTCAAAAAGGATTTCCAAGTCTTCAAGGCTTGTTTTTTCACCACTAAAATAGCGGTATTCCAGTTGTTCATTCAGTATTTTGACGTGACGAACGAGCGCCTTGTTGCGTTTCGAAAGTTTTTGTTTTTTATATGTCGTGATGGTATTGTTGGTAATGAAGTCAACAACGGCTCGTGTTTGGGTTAAATTTATTTCTTGATTTTCAATTAAGGTCAAAACAGACTTTGGCGTATTGTCAAAAACCAATACACCTCTGTTGAGTTGAGCAAACGCAACATTTGTAAATGCAAGAACAAGCAGTATGATTCCCCTTTTTTTCATTATTCGTGGGTAAAAATACATGAATCAAGAATACAGACATAGGCCATTTGTTTTTTCATGCATTTTCTTTAACTTTGACAAAAATTAGAACGATGAAAAACTTATTTTTTTTATATTTATTGACCAGTTCCCTGACAGGGCTTACTCAAGATGATCCCGTACGGCGTATTCGTGTTGAATTGGAGCCTAATAGTTTTTTTCAACGCGGCGTATCAGGGTCGCTGCTTTATACATTAGACAAGAAAGGGTTGTGGAGCGTTGGTGCTTATTCAGCAACGCTCGATGTGCCGAAATGGACATATGATCGAATTTTCACTTCCGTAGACAAAGATCTTGCCTCTGTGCGTCTGGGTTTTCAAATCTCCGCTTCGTTGCGTTATAAAATCAAATTGTTTTGTGCTTATGAGAGCAACCCTTATATAGGTTTGATGGCGGGTTGGCAATATTTTGATGTGTCTCAGCAGCCATTTCTGGGCCCAGTGCGTTTGAGCACATGGCTTATTACGCCTAATTTGGGCTATGAGTTCTATTTGTATAATAGGCAATTGTATTTGAATCCCCAACTTAGATTTGTTTTTTATGCCGGGCAAGACACGAATACTCCTGTACGTCCAGAAGCTGTTGGAAAGCTGTTTGTTTTGCCTCAAGCAATCATCGGGTTTAAGTTTTAGCTTTTATGCTTTTCAAATTCACTAATTTTGAACCCTAATTTCTTTGATCTATGGCCGATATAATCTCCGTTTTTGAAAACGACTCTAAAGAAGAAAAATACAATTCATTGTATCCGCAATTGGAATCCTTGATTGCCCCCGAGTCTGACTTAATCGCAAATCTATCCAATGTTTCAGCGGCCTTAACCGAGGTCTTTGGCTGGTTGTGGACAGGCTTCTATTTGGTGAAAAACGACGAACTTGTTCTCGGTCCTTTTCAGGGGCCAGTGGCATGCACCCGCATTGGTAAAGGAAAAGGTGTGTGTGGAACATCATGGGCTTCTGGAGCTGTTCAAGTAGTGCCCAATGTTGAGGCTTTTGATGGATATATTTCTTGTAGTTCATACACGCGTTCTGAGATTGTGATTCCACTTTTTAAAAATGCCGAGGTAGTTGCTGTTTTAGATATTGACAGCGAAAAACTGGATGATTTTGATGCTATTGATGTGCGTGAATTGAGTAAAATTTGTCGCCTGATTGAAACAAAATGGGCGTAAGATTTTTTCCTTTTTTCCTTTTTGGCCTTCTTCTGTGGGGGTGTGCACAAGTCCGACCATTAGAGGGCGGGACTAAGGATGAACAAGCCCCCGTGCCGAACTTGTCCAAGGCCAGTCCGGCTCAAGGTTCAACCAATGTTCGTCCAGGAACCATTCGAATTCCTTTTGATGAGTATGTGAAAATCAACAATCCAACAAAAAACATCAGTGTTGTGCCCGAACTGCCCACCAAACCCAAGTATGAAGTCAAAGGTAAGGATCTTATGATCACTCTAAATGCAACCGAATTACTCGAAAACACCACCTATTCATTTGTTTTCAACCAGGCGATATCAGATTTGAATGAAGCCAATGACACTACATTTACTTACGTTTTTTCAACGGGACAGTTTATTGACTCACTCAGCCATAAAGTGTTGTTGATTGATGCAGAAAATTTGAGCCCCGTGTCCAATGCCATTGTCGGGTTATATACTCCTTCTGATACACTCGACCCCTACACCCAAAAGCCCCGTTATTTAGCACAAACCAACAAGTTAGGTGAGGCCAATTTTCAATATTTGGGTCAACAAGATTTTGTGGTTTTTGCTTACGATTTAGAGGGTTCTGCCAAATTAACGAACGATGCTCCAATAGCATTTCGAAATGAATTATTATCGCTCGATACGCTTCGCAAATCAGACACGCTTTTCTTGTTTGTTCCAAATAACCAACCTAAAACTGGGCGTGTTTTAAGCAAAAGCATTGATG
>JBIIJN010000034.1:0-25488 GCA_044233745.1 Crocinitomicaceae bacterium | reverse complement strand
GCATTGATTTGGAATTTTTTGATACCAATGCCATAATCCAAGCCTAGCGCATAATTGTCATAAGAAAATGAATTGGCCAAGAAAGCAAACGCTGCTGTCAATTTTTGATTTTCACCAAAGAAGAAATCATAAGAACCACCAATACTCAAAGATGAAGGCATTTCAAAAGCGGCACTTCTTTGTTCCAATGTGAAAGGCTCTGTGCTTCCAGATTGCGCAAAACTTACCTGATAAGCCAAACCATCTCCTCTATATCGCATTACAGGCCCGATGTTTTTCAAGGCAATACCAAATTTAATATGTTCGCGCTCACCTGTTACATAGCGAATACCTGCATCTATGGCAATTCCATTGGCGCGCAAGTTGTCAACGCCTTCTGAGTTTACTTTTAGATTAATACCACCATAAATTCGATTTGAAAACTCTCGAGCATATCCCACGTTGAAAACATTGTATCGCGGAGAAAAAGTACTTCCATCACCTTCAGGATTGTCAACGAATGTTCTTGGAATATCACCAAAATTCATAGATTGAATACTAATTGCAATCACACTTTGATCAGAAATTCGAGTAGCCAAACCAGCAGAGTAGAACTGAACACCAGCATTACCCAACCAATTTGTTGCATTTACCTTTAATTCCATACGCTTGGTGAAAGCCAAACCTGCAATATTCATGAATTGCGCTTCAAGTCCGTTGGTATATGAAACACCTGTGCTGCCAGCACCTAAACTTCTTGCCCAAGGGTTCACGAGCAATTGCGAAGCACCAGCAGAACCAACACGGTCTTCGTTTCCAGCCAGCAATGGCGAAGTACTTAGCACTAGAGCTGATCCTAGAAGAGCAGATTTTAAGATGTAGTTAAATTTCTTCATACGTTACTTTTTTCAACAATAATTAGAAAGCTTTTATAAATCCGAGACGAACGTATTCGTCTCGGATTATTTTATTTTTATAAGTTTTGGAAGTCAGGTTGGCGCATTCCACCGAACCATTTTAATACACGTTCGCCTCCATCGATACCGGGCACTTTTACATGGATTAAGTAAACACCACCAGCAATTGGAATGCCTTTGTGGTTTTTCAAATCCCAATCGATAGAAGTAACAGGACTATCCTTATCGAAAGCTCGAATCAATTTACCTTGAATGTTGTATATGCTCACTTGACACTTGTGCGGCAAGTTTACAATTTTGATTCTGTTGTCGATACGGTCACGCTCGTACTGAGAATATGCGTAATACGGATTCGGAACAACGTTAATCATTTTCATAGCTTCAGACAACGCTTCATCATTACCAGTATCTGTGGCAATTTTCGTCATACTCCATTCGAATGCTGGTCGTCCTTGGTTATCATTGCTCAACACAAAGTTTTCGAATCTTTTCTTAACGCGAACACGAATAGTCACGTCCGTTTCTAACAAGTTTCTGTTTGGAGCCAACACTGGATAAGCAACCCACATAACACTTTGCCATGCATCTCTGTTGGCGTTGTTATTGGTACTGCTAATTGCATTATAGAATGCTGCACCGTTATCGTGAATTGGCATTGCCGAACCATTGATGTCTTCACCAATTACATAAATTACGTGTTGACCACCAAATACAGGGTTAAACACATTATCAAATAATCTTGAAGTAGGATTCCATAACATATCCGTACCATTTTGACCACCCAAGAACGAGTTTTCACCGTAAGCGATATTTAATCTTCGTCCAGTTTCAACATCTATAGCATATCCTGGGAACCAACCCATACCTGTTGTTGAAACCAAGTCGCCTTCCGCTGCATTATAGCCCGCTTGACCTGCCGATCTACCGTTTTTATCGATTGAAGCACGTCCTCTTGGTTTACCTGTTCTTGCTTGGCCTTGAGCCAATGCTTCTTCTTGACACAATTCAACTACAACTGCGCGCGTCCATTTAGATTTATCCGCAGTAAATACAAGGTCAACGCCATTTGCAGAAGCAATTCTAGCACGTTCTTGAGCCTGCGCAATATTTAGGTTCGGGTTGTTTTCTGCCCCAATTGGTGCAGCTGGACCACAATTTCTGATTTGTGAGAAGTGCGTAATTGTACCACCTAGTAAGTTCTCAAATCGTTCCTCTTTATCTTTTGGAAGGTCAGCATAACATGGTTCGTCCTCATTTGCTGTTTGACCAGACAAAATCCAATTGGTCGCCTCTGGTCCATCTGAATCAGGTACACCGACCAACCAAGCTTTACTTGAATCGGCGAATTGAATTGTTGCTTCAATCGGTTCTGTAATTGCATTTTGTGCAATTGGAAGAGCGCCTGTTGCAAATTGGTATAGGTATTGCTCAATATATACAGAAATACCCCATTCTGGAATGATTTGTTCGTTTCCATTAGGCGCTGAAACGTTGGCACTGTTAATTGTTGTTATTGTTCCAATTGTGCGATCTGACGATATAGACTCAAGTAAAACACCAGACTCTTCGTCGTATCTATCAATAATCCAACTTGCTGAATCTATTGACGCAGCAGTGCTACCATAGTTGACAAACCTCAATTGGAATCGTCCAGGTAGAACATTTAAAGGGTCCACAACTTTTACTTCTATAGGACCAGCGTTTAGCGCATATTTAGGTCTAGGAGTTGAGTTGTTAGCAAGGATTTCAGCAACAGTAGTAGGATGCAAATCAGTGTTCAATCCCATATTACCTCTACCATCAAGTCTTGTGATTTCAGGCATGGTTCCATAATTTGTATAGATATAAGTACCCTCCATACCTGGCATCGGGTGATGTGGCACACCAGCCTCGCTTGTTATAGCTTGTCCATCCCACGCCATGCGCGATGCAATATACGGAGTTTTCTGACCATCCCAATTGTCTGCTGAAACTGAAAACGGTTTGAAATTGTTGTGCGCATATGCTATGGCAATATAATAGTATGTTTTGTGATTCACAAGCGTTTTATTAGCACCTGTTGCAAACATATCTTCAGATACGCTAAAAGTATGTCGTAGACCTTCGTCAGCACCATCCACCATCAATCTAGGAACTGAAACACTTAGTCCTTCGTCAAATTCGTAGTTGATCAAGCGATCAATACCATTCTTTTTATCGCATTGTGCTACAAGACGAACGAAATCTGTGTTACCAATTTGAGCAACTGAAACAGTTTCATCTTTAATTTGGAAAATTTGGTATCCTTCGAATCTATAGAATTTGTCATACGCAGGTGCACCAACAGGGTCGATGATATTTACGCGGTCTTCAATTTCATAATCTTCGTTTTGGTTGTTTCCACCAGGGTTGTCAATCATCAAGATCAATTCGTTTTCCAACTCACGGATTTGAAGTCTTGGCGCCATAGGTGGTTCTAGAATTTGGAAACAGTTATCGAACAAAGCCTGAGCTTTAGTATCTGCTCTTAACATTTCATCTCTAGAATTGAGGTAATCACTTCCTCTAGCATAAACTACTCCAACTGTAATGTTGTTAATAGAACCTGGCTTCAGTGTGAACGGACCAGCCGCTTGCACAAATCGTCTATCACCAGCAGGGTTATTAATTGTTGATTCACTGTATGGTGCTTGTGCTGTAGAATTTGGTGTGCCCCAGCCCAATGGATCGGTAATACCAGGGAACATATAGTCATTTTCTACACCAGGAATTGCTCCACCAGCTTGGTGTCCAAAACCACCATAACCCATACGTTCGTTGTTTCTCCAGATACCTCTCATGTAGCGATAAAAGTCAACTGCGTTCACAGGGTCATCATTGATACCAGCAGTTGCACCACCTGTACCAGCTCTGTTGAAATAAACGAAACGTTTCATACCATATCGCTCATTGTCAACAACGCCATCACTATATCCGATTCCGAGACCAGCATAAACGATACCTAAATCGGCACGTGCTTCAGCCACGCTTGGTGTAATTAAAATACCATTTTCATCGAAACTAGGTCCTACATTGTCTTTTCCATCATCGTCTTGATACGGACCTTCAAAAAAGTCAATACCAACTGCAGCAGGTCTGTCTAAGTATCCAATTGCGGCACCTTGAGTAGCGTCATAGTTATCACCATTCATTGCGTAACCCAAACCGCGAGAAACGTCACAGCCTACCCAGTCATCTTCTGAACCTCCGATATCTGGGTCAGCAAACTGGGCGAAGTAGGTGTTGAAGAGGGTTTGTGTACCTCTATTGATCATCTCATAATTGTAAAATGTCATTTGATTCACCTCATCGTTGGTAGCAAAAGAGAAAGCTTGAGCTCTTACTTCCATACCGATTGGGTCACCACCTGTTTCGCCGTGAATGTTACCTTTATCGTTGAATACCCACCAATGTGTTTCATCACCAAATAACACTACGCGACGGTCATTTCTACAATCAATATCGTCTTCAAAATCATACCAAGGATAGTCACCTCCTTCAATTGGGTCATACACGCCGTTTTGATTTCTGTCATAGAAAGGTGCGAGGTATCTGTCTTGACCTAAGGCTTCGTCACCATGCGCTGGCCAGTTCAATATAACGTTCAAGGTTTGAGGATCTACAGAAACTGAATTGTCACATCCAGAAATAGTAGGATCATCGTTACATTCCCACCAACGAATAAACTCACGAACCATAGATTTTGAAATGGTAAAGAATTTGTCGTATTGAATACATGTAGTTGCAGTAATAGTTGCTTCACCATAAGGACGCACAACGTTGGAACCACCTACAATGGGTTCGATAGGATTGAAATTTCCTGTATTTAAATTTACTGAGAGTGGGCCAGTCCAATAATCTCGACCACGCGCTCCGAATAACATACCAGCGAGTTTAAGCTGACCGTTTACGTCGGTTCCACCCATCCAAAGTGCACCTGCATAAAGCACAGATGGACCATTACTGGCTGTTGAAGGAGGTTTTGGAGCAAAATATGAACCTCTATTAAGAAGCCTGTCTTGCCACATAATACCTCCAGTTTCAATAAGTACTTTGAGGTCATTGAACTCCATGAATTTTCTTTCAGTGGTAGGTGTACAATTTGATGCTCTAGTTGACATCATTGAGCCATCATTCGACCCTGTTCCACCACCACCAGATACACCACCGTTGGAATTCGGCGGATTCCAACCATAGGAGACATTTGCGAGTCCTCCGGCAAGAATCAATAAAAGGGTTTTCATTACTACTTTTTTCATAACCATTCTTTTTTGTAAAGTCATTAAAAATCAAATTTGATACCTAAGCGGATTGTTCTTGGTAAACCTAAGTTAAAAGGATTTGCTGCGTTTAGTGCATACATATCTCTAAATGCTCTCTCATCCAATTGATTTTGAATAGTTGGTTGGAATTGAGCTGATTGCAAATAACCGTCGTCATTTGGATTACCAGTACCGCGGTACACATTAAGGACGTTTGATGTGTTGAAAACGTTGGTGATTCTGAAATAAATTTGTAAAAACGCCAAATTTTCTTGTCCTTCTTCTTTTCCGAATTTCAAATCGAAGGTTCTGTCCACTTGCAAGTCGGTTGTGTAAGTCCATGGTTTGCGAGAACCGTTTAAGGTACCTTCCAATCCTGAAGCACCAACACCGATTGCTTCACCAGTGGCAAATTGTTGTCTTGAGTATGGTGTACCCGAACCGATATTGGTAGTTAAGTTGATACCAGTATTTTTAAAGATTTGGAAACCTTTTTTCGTTTTAGGACCGTTGTATGATTTTCCTTCTCCGAAACGGTAGTCAACTACAAAATTGAATGTGTGTCTTCTATCGAAATCTAGAGGGAAAATAGTTTGCAAGTTTGGCTGACCTGAGTTCACCAAGCTTAAAGAAGAGTTGGCATCAGAACCAGTACCTTCGGCGAACTGAAGTGTATAGTTGGCGTTTAATCTGATATTTCCTGTTCTTCTCAAGTCATAAGAAACTGTTAAACCTTTTACTGTACCAAAGTCACGATTACCAAAAGTGGTATAAGTAGCTGGGAAAGCTTCTACCATTCTCATGGCTTGAATTTGATTTCTCATTTCACGGTAAAACGCTTCAATTTTAATAGCAGAAGTTTTTGAAAGAACTTGTTGGAAGCCCAAAGCGTAGTCGATTGTTGTCGTTGGGCGCAAGTTTGGATTGTTTATTTGAGCGCTTCTGTTTTGAATAAACTGATATTCAAATGGATCGAATCTAAAACCTGCGTTTGGTCGCTGCGTCAAGATATCGTAGTGTGCAAAGAAGCTGGCCTCATCCGAAATTGGGAAAGAGAAAGCAATTCTTGGCATCACGTTGATTTGTGGTCTGTATCGTTCAAACGCGTCTGCAGTTGGTGTGGTTTGACCAGGATTGTAAACCCATGGTGCAATACCCAAGCTACCCGCAATTACAGAAGGGTCGGCCACAGGAACGCCATTTGCGTCATACCAGTTAATACCATCACGGAATCCATTGATTTGGGTTGGGTTATTGATGTCGTTCACATAAACCGTGTAGTTATCACCCATGTTTTCTGGGATTACAGCCCATGGTGCCTCACCGCTTGTATAAAGCTCTTGTGCTTCGCCAACTGTTCTAGCATTGTAGAAGAGGAATGGATCTTTCAAAACAAATTGATTCGCATTGAAGTAGTCTAAACGAACACCGACGTTGAATACGATATCATCAAAAGCAAATTTATCCATCAAATAACCTGCAAAATAAATAGGTTGGAATGAACCAATATTTCTTTTGTAGTTACCATTTTCATCAAATTCATTAAAATAGCGGTTGATGTCTGTTGCACCTCTTACTTTTTCACCCGTGTGGTCATAACCAAAGTAGCTCACGAAAGAGTTTCCAGAGTTGTAAAGTTCATCTGGTGTAAACATGCTAAAGTTAAGTGAATTTGGATCTACTTCATCAAGATTAATAAAGTCTGTACCGAACGCATCGAAACCAAGAAGATTTCTTAGGTTATAATCGAAGAAGCTCTGAGGGTCACCCATTTGTTGACCACCAAAAGTGCCATTGGTCGCACCATATCCTGGATTCAATCTGTCGTAGGTAACACGGCTAAATGTACCATAATTTTCCCAAGTTGGTTTGTTTTTGTCCAATTCTCGAATGTGTGAATTGGCTAACTGACGTGCAACTTCCCAAATTCGAATTGGAGCAGCAGAGTATCCTCTGTCATTGCGTTGTTCAAATTCAAATCCAAGAGAAACAGAATGACCGCCTATGTTCATAGTTGCAGAACCAGTTGCTCTGAATTGTTGGTTTTGGAATTTTGAATAAGTTCCAAAAGGCACGCCTACATTGCCCCAAATACCGTATACTGAACCTGGTACGTCGCCATTTCTTAAGGCATTACCATTTACAATGTCAAACAAACTTGCTGTTCTACTTGGGTCGTTTGCATAAATTTGGTAATACTGGCTCGTAATCGCTGCTAGGTCGGCATTTACATCAGAAGGTGTAAATGTTGTTCCTGTTTCCAAGAAACCATCGTGCTCATAATATTGGAAGCTATTTCCATTTTCATCAACACCATCCACAAATTGGTAGGTAGGGATTCTCGATGTAGAAAAACGACCTACATATCCGTAGTTGAATAAGTTATCTCTGTGATTTCTATCTTGAGTTGTTCCTTGAGAATTAGAATAATCGAACATGAATGAGTAGAAGAAAGAAGAAATTTTTGAACTGCTTCCTTCTTTTTCATCAAATCTCAATCTGTGCGTGAAGCGACCAAATAAACGATAATCTAAGCGATCTGAAACCCCGAAGTTATTCCAGTTCATTAGGGAATTGAAATAGCTGTAGTTGTTACCCGTATTGTAGGCTACTTGTCCACCAAAAGTTAATGTTACGTTTGGACCTACGTTGGCATCCAATTTAAATGTACCCGAATAATTTGTTCTTCTGGCATTCATTCTAAATGGTGTGTTTTCAAAAGCATCTGCTCTTAAAAAATTGGCATTATAATACGTTCCATCACCAGAGCTTGTTGGGCGCAATGGATTAGCCAAAAGTGCGTCTCTGTATTCTTCTCTGATGCGACTTGTTCCTCCAATTACTGGACGTGGGTCTAATTCATCAGTAATATTAAACGAAACGAAGAAGCCTAGGATTGGTTGAGTTTTGTTTCCCAAAGAATCTTTCTTCATTAATAGTGGACCTGATAGCATACCTTCTACAAGGTTGTAACCAAATTTATCAAATCCAAAAACTCTAGTATCATAGCCAAGTGGGTTGGCACCTCTAAAGGCAACACCTGAGGTAACTACTTCAGCAGAACCAAAGTACTTCGCTGATGGACCACGAGTTGTAATGGAAATTACACCACCTGTCATGTCACCATAGTTGGCAGGCAAACCACCTGTCATTACGGAAATCTCTTGGATAGCTGATTTTGGTAGTGATGAAGAACCACGTACTTTGATACCATCTATAAAGATATAGTTATCGCCTGTACGCGAACCACGTACACTAATGGCGTCTGAACCTTCGGCGGAATATACACCACCTACAGTAGCAGCAACATCCGTAGCACTTCTTACAGCCATTCGAGAAATATCTTCACGTGTTACTGTAGCACCGGATGCACCACCATCTTTATCGATGAGTGGAACAACGTAGTAAACTACTTCAACTTCCTCAGTGATTTTATCCGAAGAAGTTAACTCGATATCATTCAAGAAGGTAATTTTGTCTGAATTGACAATAACGCCATTTTTTCTTAATGTGGCATAACCAACATATCTGAATTCGACGTCATACGAACCTGGTTCAATGGAGTTGATTTGAAATTTACCTTCAAAATCGGTTTTTGCACCACCCACTTGATTACCGCTTCTGAAGAGAACGACATTGGCAAAGGGAATAGGTTCTTTGGTGTCTTTATCCGTTACGGCACCTCTAATGGTACCAACACCTGTTTGTGCAAATGAGTAAGATCCTAAGAATAAAACACTTGCGAGTAATAAGTAATACTTTCGTAACATAAGCAATTTGTATTTAGAAAGGTTTTTTAGTAACAAAGCGGGTAAAATTATAAATTAAATTCATTTGGGGCATCAAACTCTTTAATAAAAATTAACATAAACTTGACCTTGTACAAAGGTAGCATATTGGAAGCGGTTGATTCCTAAGTGATACCACCTAAAAAAACAAAATAATAACAAGTCTATTTTTTTGGATTATTTTAAAAAATTAGTCTTTGAACTTTGAATTCACTTTTTGCATTTAGTGAATTGGCACACCTGAGTTAGTATGCTCTTTCATTCCTACCCTCCATGAAGTTGATGAAAGATTTGTTAACGACTTTATTGCCTCCTGGAGTGGGGTAATTACCAGTGAAATACCAGTCTCCGAGGTTGTTTGGACAGGCCTTGTGCAAGTTATCTACGCTTTGGTAAATGATTTCTATTTCTGCGTTGGTGCCAGGGGGAGTCAGGAGCTCGGCAATCTTCTTCGAAATGATTTCGTTGTTGAAAGGAGCATATACTTCCTGAACATAATTTTTCACCAATTCTTTAGGAAGATGCTCTTGTTCTTTACACTTATTATATATAGCCGAAAGTTGATCTTCGGTACCCAAATCTTTGTGTAAGGACACGGCGGCTTGGAAAGCAATAAAATCTCCCATTTTGGCCATATCAATGCCATAACAATCTGGGTAGCGAATTTGCGGCGCCGATGAAACAACAACAATTTTCTTTGGACCCAAACGATCGAGCATTTTAATGATACTCTGTTTTAATGTTGTGCCTCGAACAATAGAATCATCTATTACCACCAAAGTATCTACTCCTTTTTTGATTGAGCCGTAGGTCATATCATAAACGTGAGCCACCATGTCATCGCGTGATGCATCTTGTGTAATGAATGTTCTTAGCTTGGCGTCTTTGATTGCAATTTTTTCAATACGCGCTCTTTGGAAAAGGATATTGGACAATTGTTCTTCAGACAATTTCTCTTGGCTTTCGTTAATTGCTTTGAATTTTCGTTGATTCAAATAATCCTCCAACGCTTTGATCATGCCATAGAAAGCTGTTTCGGCGGTGTTGGGGATGAATGAGAAAACGGTATTGTCTAAATCGTGGTTTACTTTATCCAGAATTTGAGGGCAAATCAGTCTTCCGAGATTTTTTCGTTCTTCATAAATATCGGCATCGTTTCCTCTGGAGAAATAGATACGTTCGAATGAACAAGCCAAACGTTCTTGTTGCTGATTGATTTGCTCAACGCGAACAGAAGCATCTTTCTTTATAATAAGTGCAGCGCCAGGAGTCAACTCTTGGATTTTTGCTGGGTCGCAATTGAAAGCCGTTTGAATTACTGGGCGTTCGGAGCAAACCACACATACTTCATCATCTTCATACCAATAGGCCGGACGGATACCATTGGGGTCGCGTAAAACAAAAGTATCACCATGACCGATTATTCCAGCCATAGCATAACCACCATCCCAATCTTCGGAAGCCTTCTTTAATATGTTAACCAAATTGACATTTTTCGCGATGTGCTCATAAATATCTACGTTGCTGTATCCGGCTTTTTTCAGGTCATCATACAGTTTGTCATTTTCCAAATCGAGAAAGTGACCAATTTTTTCCATCACCGTAACGGTATCCGATTTTTCTTTTGGGTGCTGACCTAATTTTACTAGAACATCAAAAAGTTCATCAACATTGGTCATGTTGAAATTTCCAGCCACAACTAAATTTTTGGTCATCCAGTTGTTTTGACGCAAGAAAGGGTGACAGGCTTCGATGCTGTTTCTGCCAAAGGTACCGTAACGCAAATGACCGAGGAAAACTTCTCCTGTGAAGCCGGCATTTTTTTTCAGGTAATCGATATCGTTCAAGAGTTCAGGATCGATGTCTGCAATTTCTTGAAAACGCGCGTTGATTTTGTTGAATATATCTTGAATCGGTTTTGAATCGATGGAGCGGTGTCGGCTGATGTAGCGTTCGCCTGCGGCCATATCCAATTTGATGTTGACCAAACCAGCGCCGTCTTGACCGCGGTTGTGCTGTTTTTCCATCATGAGGTACATTTTATTGAGACCATAAAATGCAGTGCCGTATTTTTTAAGGTAGAACTCGAGCGGTTTTTTGAGTCTTAGTACTGCAATTCCGCATTCGTGTTTTATGGCGTCGCTCATGATATGAAAGCTTAAATTTGAGGGTGCAAAGATAGTGTTTTTTTGGCTATTGGCTGTTAGCTCCCGATATTCATCGGGAGGCTATTAGCTATTGGCTGTTGGCAAAATTATTTTACAAAGTTACTTATCGTTTTTTCAATGATGGCGATACATTCCCTGAGTTGTTGTTCGGTGATGACCAATGGCGGGGCAAAGCGGATGATGTTGCCATGGGTGGGTTTGGCGAGAAGTCCATTGTCTTTTAGGGATATGCAAAGTCTCCAAGCAGTATCGCTGTCTGGTGTGTCGTTTACAATAATAGCGTTCAACAAACCTTTGCCGCGTACTTTTACGATTAAATCTGATTGCGAAATAATGCGGTTCATTTCTTCGCGGAAAATTTTCCCTAGGCGACGTGCGTTTTGGGTTAGATTTTCTTCAACCACAACTTCTAATGCGGCGATGGCAACTTTGGCTGCAACGGGATTTCCACCAAAAGTAGAACCGTGTTGTCCGGGTTTGATGACCTCCATGATTGCATTATCGGCCAAAACAGCCGAGACAGGGTAGGTGCCACCAGAAAGCGCTTTGCCTAATATTAATATGTCTGGTTTTTGGTAAGTAGCTTGTTTTTCGCAGTGATTTTCGCAGGAGCAATTCCCACAAACTGCCAAAAGACTTCCTGTTCGAGCAATTCCTGTTTGAATTTCGTCGGCAATGAACAAGATGTTATTTTCGTTGCAAATGTTTTTGGCTTGCGTCAAGAAGTCTTCGCTTGGGGTATAAACACCTGCTTCACCTTGAATTGGTTCAACCAAAAAACCAACAACATTTTTTTGACTTGCCGCTGCTCTTAAAGCATCGATATCATCATAAGGAATTCGAACAAATCCAGGTGTATATGGACCAAAATTCTTTTGCGCATCGGGATCGTTTGAGAATGAAATGATCGTCGTTGTTCTTCCGTGGAAATTGTTCTCACATACGATGATAACAGCTTCATTTTCAGCAATGCCTTTTTTCTCGTAAGCCCATTTTCTACAAAGCTTTATTGCAGTTTCAACCGCTTCTGCACCCGTGTTCATAGGAAGTACTTTATCGAAGCCAAAATATTCGGTTACAAACTTTTCGTAAGGGCCCAAGCAATCGTTGTAAAAAGCACGAGAAGTCAATGTCAAGGTCTCCGCTTGTTCGCGCATAGCACCAATAATTTTCGGGTGACAGTGACCTTGATTTACTGCCGAATAAGCCGACAAAAAATCGAAGTATTTTTTGCCTTCCACATCCCACAAATAAACCCCTTCACCGCGAGATAAAACGACAGGCAGCGGATGGTAATTGTGCGCACCGTGTTTGTCTTCTAGTTCGATAAAGTGCGCAGATTTTGTGTCTTGGAAGGTGGAATTTGTTGCCATACATGTTCGATAAATGAGCCGCAAAGATAGTGATTTGTTGAAATGGAAAGAGTCAGAGCACCTGACAAATTTGGCAACACATGAAAAAGCTATTGGAGAAGATTGTATTTTTGCGGGCTGAAAAGTAAATTGGCTCCGTAGCTTCCGCCATTGGCGGATATAGAGCATTGGATTATATGGCCCCGTAGCTTAATTGTATAAAGCTCTGGATTTCGGCTCCAGCGACTGGGGGTTAGAATCCCTCCGGGGTCACCCAAGCGGAGATTTGATCATTCTTGATTGAGTCTCCGCTATTTTTTTGTCCAAACTCGTTCTAATTGAGGGGATTAGAGAAAAAATGGAATTGGTTTTTGTGGTTAGAACTATTCAATGAGCCCAAGTTGAAGGCTGAGCTATTTTATTTCGGCAGCAAACGAAAAGGGACTTCACCTTTGGGTCGCAGGGTAACAAGCGACTCCCATTCAAAGTGGTCTTTCGCGGCGATGGGTGTGTAGCGTTGCAACATCATGGTTAAAATGAGGGTCATTTCCATGATGGCAAAGTTGTTTCCGATACACATTCTTGGTCCGCCGCCAAAGGGGAAATAAGCATATTTATGTCTGTTGGCGCTTCGTTCGGGCAAAAAGCGATCTGGATCAAAATCGTTTGGATTTTCCCAAAAATCAGGATGCCTGTGAATTTGATAGACACAAATAAACACATTTGTCCCTTTTTTGATTTCATAACCCAACAATTGGTCGTCTTCTAGGGCTTTTCTGCCTACGATCCACGCGGGTGGGTAAAGTCTCATGGCTTCTTCAATCACTCTTTTTAAAGTTGGCACTTGCATCATGTCTTCTAATTGTGGAAGTCGATCGCCGATGACAATATCAATTTCTTGTTTGCATTTTTGCATCCATTCTGGGTGCTTTGAGAGTAGAATGAGCATCCAACTCAAGGAAGTTGCCGAGGTTTCATGGCCGGCCACAAACAGCGTAAGAATTTCGTCTCTCAATTGTAAATCGGTCATGCCTTCTCCAGTCTCTTCATCGCGGGCATTCATCAACATGGCCAACAAGTCATCTTTTTCTTCAGGGTTTTGGCGCCGATTGTCGATAATTTTATAGATGATGTTGTTGAGGTCTTTCATCGCTTTTTTGAAGGCGAGATTGCGTTTTGTTGGTATCCACAAAGGCGGCAAAAGCGGATTGTTTACTTTGGCGCTGATGTAGGCGTTTAAGTCTGTGATGTGTTTGCCAATCACCACAATAGAGGTGTCTACTTCGGTGCCAAAAAGTGTTTTAGCCACAATGTCAATGGTAACCTTGGTGAGTTCAACGTTGATATTGAAAGATGATCCGTTTTGTTGATATTGGTCTAATCGCTCACAAAAAAGAGCGGTTTCATCACGCATGATTTCAAACATCATGTCGAGTCTTTTTTTGTGAAATGCGGGCTGGGCAAGTCGTCGTTGTTTGAGCCAAAAATTGCCATCAGACGAAATGAGACCTTCACCCAGAACCAATTTCAGTATTTCATAATCGAAACTTTTGAAATAGGCCTTGTTGTTATCGACCAATAGATGTTTGGCGATATCTGGGTGAGAGGCAAACATCACTTTGTGAGAAAGGCTATCAACCTCAAACAAGTCACCATATTTTGCTTGATATTTGATTGCATATTTTAAAGGACTTTTAGTCAATTCCCTCAAGTCTCTGAATAGCCAATGACCTTTGGATTTTGGGGGTGTATTTTTTTGTGTTTCTTTCGTTTTCATAATCTCTTTTGTCTTTCGTTGACGTGATAGTTTGTTGAGAAATGGACAATTAACCACAAGACCACCAAAAATACATAGATTTTCGCAATTGCTTTATATTCAGAACTTTTGTTTCGATACAACCTCCATTTGGATTCCAATAACGGATTTCAAGCTCATTTTTTTCGACTTCACGAATGGAGATGATTTGCACATAGTGCCATTCGTTTACGCTGCGTTTGCCTCGGATGAAGCAGCGCCAATCGAAGAGCCCAATAACTGATTTTTCATGCATCAGGGCTGCGCTTATTTTTTGAATCGCTTTTTTCTCATTGCAAACCAGATTTGTTTTTACTGGAATTTTGAATTGCTTCATGAGGCGTTTAATGTCTTGCGGCCAAGTGAATCCATGGAAACCTTTGTCGCTAACAGGATTGTAGCCCAAGAAATAATTGAGTTTTTTGCGAAGTGCCACAAACACAATGAGTTCAGACCATGTGAGCTGGGTTGCTTGGTGCCATTGTTTTGTCTGAGCATCGGAATTGCTTATAAAATCGGATGCGACGTGCAGGGCATACGCTTTAAACGCTTCTGGTTTTCTTTCGATAATCACTTTACACGCCGAAAAAATGCCGCAAAGATTGGTGTTTCTCTGGTTCATTTTTTCTGGATTTTTAAGCATTGTGGCTAAATCCAAGTCGAAATTTGCGATTAATCCGGATTGCGCTTGAATTCCGTGTTTTTCTGACATGTTTTTGAGAAAAGAATTTACGCAAATATAGTGTGGTTTTGTGTTGGATTCGTTTTCCAGGGTTATTCTGTAAGCCGCGTAAATTGGTGTTTCTTTCGTATTATTCAATTCACAAAGAATTTCGTTTGAAGCTACGAGTTGAACGCAACCTACTGCGTCCCTGTTACTTCATCTCACTTTGTCTAATTGACTATACGCAAACATACCACAAAGTTCCTTTTAAAGAGATTTCTCCGAACAAGTTCGTCGAAATGACAGTATTCCTGTGTGGTTGTCGTCGCGCAAAGCGCGACGATAGACCCTAGTGTGATCTGTCATTTCGACGCGTAAAACGCGGAGAAATCTATAAAGAAACTCCTGAAAATCAGGACTTTAATTGTGTATCAACGTTTTAGTGGCACGTTTGCGACTAGTCAATTGTATAATTATAAATCAATCATTTCTACCCGAATAATTGGTTTATTTATTAAGAATTTTCGTCTATAACTGAATATTTTGTATTTTTGTATTAATTATTAAGCTATGGAAGATTATTTCGATTCTTTAAAGCGATTCAATTTTTGGGATGGAAAAGCCTTTGAGGGAGGTTACCAACGCGTCAATTATTTGGATGCGATTCAATCTTTTGTTGGTAATAAACTCGTTAAAGTTTTGGTTGGACAGCGGCGCACAGGAAAAAGCTATCTCCTCCGTCAAATTGCCCATAATTTGATTGATTCTGGTGTTCATCCAAGTCAAATTTTTTATTTAAATAAGGAATTCATTGAGTTTGATTTTGTGAAGAACTATCAGGATTTGAATCAATTGATTAAACTGTATCAACAGAAATTGAAACCTAAGGGCAAAATATACTTGTTTCTAGACGAGATTCAGAATATTGAAGCATGGGAACGCCTTGTTAATTCGTATGCACAAGATTTTACCGCGGAGTATGAGATTTTTATCAGCGGGTCTAATTCTAAGATGCTCTCCGGTGAGTTGGCTACTTTGCTTTCGGGCAGATACGTAAGTTTTGAAATTTTTCCGTTCAGTTACTTGGAATACCTTGGACACACTGGCGAAATCAAAGGAAAAGAGTCTTATCTGAAATATTTGCAAAGTGGTGGTTTGCCTGAGCTTTTTATACTGCCAAATGAGGAGACCAAGAGACATTACGTGGCCTCGGTTAAGGATACGGTATTGTTGAGAGATGTAATTCAACGTCATGCCATAAAAGAGCCCAAATTGTTGGAAGATGTCTTTATTTATTTGGTTAATAACGCATCTAATCTATTGTCTATCAATAATATCGTTAATTTTCTAAAAAGCAAAGGCAGAAAGACAAGTTTTGAAACCATTGCCAATTATGTTGGTTATATTGAAGATACTTTTTTGATTCATCGTGCCGATCGATATGACATCAAGGGAAAAGACACCATTTCGGGTAATTCAAAGTATTACTGCAACGATTTAGCTTACAAAAATTATCTATTCAGCGGCTTCGGCTATGGAATTGGTTATCAACTCGAAAATTTGGTTTATCTGTCCCTCAAAAGATTCGATTTTTCGGTTTATGTAGGCGTTTTACCAAATAAGGAAGTTGATTTTGTTGCGAAGAAATCTGGGCATACCTTTTATGTTCAGTGCGCATATCTACTCGGTGATGAAAGTACCTTGCAAAGAGAATATTCTGCATTGGAAGGCATTAAAGATAATTTTCCAAAACTGCTCGTCACCCTTGATGATGTTGCGTTTCCACAAAGAAATGGTATTTTTCATGTACAAGCTTGGAATTTTGAAGAACGTGTTGCTCAAATATTGGCATTGTAGTGTTTTGGGAAAAGGCATTCGTATTATTCCGCTGACCCCTCTCTCAAAAACCTCACATTTCGCTTCATGCCCTCCAACTTCGTGCGCTTGATGGGACTCCGTTTAAAGAGTTCTTGAAACACTTCATCGGTCATTTCTTGCCAATCTTTTTGGTTCAAGTTGCCGAGTGCTGCTTTGGGTGCAAAACGGGGCTCGTTGTGGGCTTTGCTGAATCTGTTCCACGGACACACGTCTTGGCAAATATCGCAGCCAAAAGCCCAGTTTTCCATTTGTCCTTTAAAAACAGGGTCGATGATGGCTTCTTTCAATTCGATGGTGAGGTAGGAGATGCACTTTGAACCATCTACAACATAAGGTTGCACAATGGCATCTGTGGGGCAAGCATCAATGCAGGCGGTGCAGGTGCCGCAATAATCGGGAATGGGTCCGTCGGGTTCAATGGCGAAATCGATAATCAGTTCTGCAATAAAAAAAAACGAACCATGCGAGCGCGTGATGATGTTGGTATGTTTACCCATCCAGCCCAATCCGCTGCGTTTGGCCCAAGCTTTGTCCATCACGGGAGCCGAATCCACAAAGGCGCGACCATGAATATCACCCACTTCTTCCTGAATATGAGCCAGCAAGACTTTGAGTTTGTCTTTGATCACAAAATGGTAGTCTTCGCCATAGGCATATTTCGAAATTTTCGGCTGATTTTCGTTGAAAAGTTCCTGTTCTGGGAAATAATTAAGCGCCAATGAAATCACCGTTTTTGCACCGTCGAAAAGCTTGCGTGGGTCGAGTCGTTTGTCGAAATGGTTTTCCATGTAGCTCATCTTGCCATGATAGTTGGATTTGAGCCATTGGTCGAGTTGGCGCGCTTCATCCTCCAAAAACTCAGCTTTCGAGAAACCACAGAAGAAAAATCCGAGTTCTTGCGCTTTGGTTTTTATGAGGTGTTTGAGGGACATTATATGATATGCATGTTTTATTTTTTGATGTAATATCCTCCTGTTTTCGGAGCGCCTACGAATTCGATCAAGTTATTTTCTCTTAAGATTTTCAAGTAACGCTCAGTGGTTGCCAAACTTTTATTGATAAGTTCGTTTAGTTCTATTGCTTTTTTACCTTCGGCAGATGAAATGATACGATACAGGTGTTGCAATTCAGCCAGGACATTTTCATTTGCACCCTCAATATTTATTTTTACACCCTCATTTACACCCTCATTTACACCCTCATTTACACCCTCATTTACACCCTCATTTACACCCTCATTTAGGTATTCATTTCTTCCTTCAATGATATTTTTTAACACCAACTGTCCTTTCGCTGTTAAGCTATATTTTTGTTGAGGGTGATTGGGGTTTTCAGGATGGCTCATTTGTATAACATCTTCTTTTAGAGCGGGTTCTATATGATTTTCACGAAAATTTTTGGTATCTCTGAGCCCAAGAATTTCTTGAATTTCACTTCTACTCATCTCTCCATCAAGCGCTTTCAGCAAATTTTTTAGCTCTATTGAACTTAGGGGGAACTTAGGGGGAGCTTGGGGGGTACTTAGGGGGTGATGAGGGTGTAAAATTTCGAGATTCGGTCTGAAAAGTGTGGTTTTGAAATCATCATTTTGCTCAAAAATTGGTTGTTTCAAGTTGCTTTGAAGTGCAACACGAATGATGTCTCCAGTACCAGTACCCATGCGCTCTATGTATCCTTTTAAGTACATTGGTTCTGCTAAAATATAGTCATGAAGCAGCTGCCTTTCTAAAGCAAACTCTTGCTGCACACTGCTGATAAATATTTTTGTTTTAGCCATATTTTATAACTGCCGAATTCAAATAACAAGTCACCATTCACTATGAGAGGATAACTAAAATTAAGCTACTCCTCAAACAATCCACCTTGACCAAAAAACTTGCCTTTTCCGAATTGTTTGAAGGCTTTTTCCGTCAGTTTTCTGCCGCGTGGTGTGCGCATGATGTAGCCTTCCTGAATCAAAAAGGGTTCATAGACTTCTTCCAAGGTTTCGGCATTTTCGCCAACTGCTGTAGCAATTGTTGTTAAGCCAACAGGTCCTCCGGCAAACTTATCCAAAATGGTCATGATGATTTTGTTGTCCATTTCATCCAAACCATTTTTATCAACGTTGAGCGCGTTTAAGGCATATTGCGTGATTTTGTTGTCGATAAACCCGCTGCCTTTGATTTCTGCAAAATCGCGAATTCTTCTCAGCAATGCGTTTGCAATTCTCGGTGTTCCTCGGCTTCTGCTGGCAATTTCGTAGGAAGCATCTTCGTCGATTCCGATGTTCAAAATACCAGCAGAGCGCGTCACGATATTTGTCAATGTTTCTGCGTCGTAATATTCCAAACGCGAATTGATGCCAAAACGTGCACGAAGAGGAGCTGTAAGCAAACCTGAACGCGTTGTTGCACCTACCAAAGTGAAGGGATTGAGCGAAATTTGAACACTCCTTGCATTGGGTCCCGTATCAATCAAGATATCAATCACATAGTCCTCCATTGCGCTGTAGAGGTATTCCTCAATAACGGGAGATAAACGGTGAATTTCATCGATAAACAACACATCGCCTTCTTGCAAATTGGTAAGTAAACCTGCCAAATCGCCGGGTTTGTCTAATACAGGACCAGAAGTCACTTTAAACCCAACGCCCAATTCATTGGCTATGATATTGGCCAAGGTAGTTTTCCCCAATCCCGGAGGACCGTGGAGCAGCACATGGTCGAGTGATTCGCCGCGTTTTTTTGCTGCTTCAACAAACACCTCTAGATTTTCGAGCACTTTTCTTTGACCCGTAAAATCGTCAAAGCGCTTTGGACGCAAGACTTTTTCTAGTTCCTTATCATTGTTTGATTGAGCCTCGTTTCTGTAGTCGAATGAATCCAAAATGTTTGTGTATTTTACTTTTTTACGCCTATCACAAAGATAACCATATCTTGCTTGTTGGCATCAACATTGAATTTAATATTTTGGGCGTCGCTATATCTCACTATACCACTTGAATAGTTGAATGCAGCTTTCATTTTTTTCTCAAAATTTCCTGTTGCTTTGTTTATTTTTGATGCATACTCCACATAATCAATGGGTTTTTTGGTGATAACAATGGCTATTTTATCCGTTGCTCCTATACCATTAGATTCCATTGAATAATCTCGTGGGAAAAGTCGCGTACCAGTAATACCGCAGTAAGGCGAATGTTTCTCTGTGTATGGGAAAAGAACTTCAGCGGATTTGTCATCGTCCTCACCAAATATATAGGTGTAACATTCTATATTGTTGGTAAATTCAACTTTAAATCGGTCTCCTTTTTTAACATTGCCAACTGTTTCAAAATAAAAATCATTGACTTGGTGTAATTTAATTGTCTTGTTGCCATCGTTGAGTTGAAGTCCAAATTCACCTCTGAAAACATGTTCTTCTTTTTTATTATAAAACCCCATAGGGTAGAGGCCATAAGCTTCAACGTTAAATTCCTTAAAATCAGAATAACGCACCCAACAAAAGCCATTTTTACCCCATCCTTTGCCCCAGCTGTTCATAATCAAAAAAGCGCCGCCTTCTTTGTAATCGTCGTAGCCAACCACAGTCATGGCGTGCCCACCGAAGCCTCTTTGGTCGTAATCGCTGTCATTGGGTATCCAAACTTCTTTGCCTTCCATTGCTTGCATAAACGAACCGCCAACCATCATACCAATAATAACTGGAGAACCTTGTGCTAAGTTTTGTTTCATGGCCAACATTTCATACGTTTTCCCCTTTTGCTCTATTGTGAGGCGTTGAAATCCTTTAATGGTGTTTGATCTTGCTTTTTGCTTGAGCTCAGCGCTTGGCTTTTTGTTGCAATCTTTTGGGTTATATTTGAATTCGTTGAAACCTACTGCTCCAATATCTGTCAAATTGTCCATGGCATATTTGATGTATGAACCTTGACATGTATTGTGGTCGATACTAATTTGGTTATACATAAAAGCAGGACTAAAGGCAATCTCGTCTGGGTTTTTCCCAGTTCTTTGCGCTTCTAAAATTGTTCTCGCTGAGTATGCCGCAGCCCACGCTACGCAAGATCCTTGTTCGCCTTGATTTAAAGGCTGTGGACAATATTGCTGTAGCGATACGCGTTCAGGAAGTGGGTTTTTTCGATTGTCGGCCAAGGGTTCAAACATTTCAACTTCTTCATAAATTTCTTTATCAAATTTGCCTCCAGTTGAAAATAATTGTCCGATATTATCGAGGTTCACGCCTCCGTCGCCACCAAATTTTCCTTTAAAAATAAAAAACAGAACACCTATTACAAGGGCTAAAATGAGCAATTTCGGGTTTTTCAGAAGAAAGGGCAGGGCCAATTGCAAAATAGAGCCTAGTCCCCCGCCGCCTGGCAAACCACCACCGGGTTGACTGTTCGTTCCACTTCGTCTTGATTTATTGCTGTAATTCTGCTTTTCAGACCCTTTCGAATCATCTTGGGTCATTTTAATCGCCATACCTCGTTGATTTTTTGCAAATATAAATTTGTTTAGCAAACCTTGGTTTTCATTTTTTTTGTTTCTTTATGCACCAATAAAAAACACGACTATGAGAAAACTATTACTTCTTTGTGCTTTTGCACTAAGCGCTGTTTATGCAAGCGCACAAACATGTCAAATCATTTATGTCACCACAGATGGTTCATCGGGAAATCCCGGAACAATTGCATCTCCTAAGGATATTGTTTCCGCTTTTGCAGATGCCCAAGACAATCAGGTCATTCGCATTGCGGCAGGCACATACAATCTCGATGCACCTTTGGAGATCATGGCGAATGGCTTGAGAATTGAAGGCGGGTTTATGGCTGCAAATGATTGGACAAAAACCAGTTTGGCAGGAGCAACAACCATTCATCGCACGGCGAATAGCCCTCAAGGTCCAGCGTTTATGCAACGTTTGGTAGCTGTTGTTGCCGTAGGTAAAAATGGATTTTCTATGCACGATATTACCGTTACTACAGCCGATGGAACTGCTCCAGGTATGAGCACTTATGGAGTTTACCTTTCAGCTTGTTCGAACTACAAATTTGTGCGTTGTCAGATATTACCAGGCAATGCTGCAAGCGGTCAAGCTGGAGAATCTGGATTGGCTGGCACGAATGGAGCCAGTGGCGCGACCGGTGGTGGAGGCAGCTGCGATGGCGGAGACTGTACTTTTGGTAGCGGTGATGCTGGTGGAGCTGGCGGAAATGGCGGCACAGGTGGAGGTAATATCGGCGGGGGCAATGGTGGCTCTGCCATAAACGGACAAAACAATCCTGGAAATGCTGGCGCATCTGGATCAGGTCGTAACGGCGGCGGCGGCGGCGGTGGCGGTGCTGGTGGAGATGAATGTTCTTCAAGCAATGCGGGAGTTGGTGCTGCGGGCGGTGGCTCTGGATGTGCAACAGGCGGTGCGGGTGCTAGTGCGGGCGGACAGGGAGATCCTGGAGCTGATGGTTTTAATGGAGCCAATGGCGGTAATGGAACGAATGGTAATGCCGGAGCGCCTGGTCCTGATGGATTTGAAATATCTGGTTTTTGGATTGCTGGCGCTCAAGCGGGCAACGGCACTGATGGATGTGGTGGCGCTGGCGCTGGCGGCGGTGGCGGCGGTGGCCGACAAAATTGCACCTTTTGCGACAATGGTCCAGGTAATGGTGCTGGCGGCGGCGGCGGCGGCGGTCAAGGTGGTACTGCTGGAACAGGCGGAACAGGTGGTGGCGGTTCTTTTGCCGTTTACGCCCGTCAAAATGGAGCCAATGGACAATTCATTGATTGCAATGTTGATGCAGGAAGCCCAGGTTTGGGTGGACAAGGTGGTGCTGGCGGACAAGGCGGCGGCGGCGGACAAGGTGGTGCTGGTGCAACAACTTGCTCAAGCGAAATTGGCGAAGGTGGAGACGGTGGCAACGGAGGTTCTGGTGGAAGCGGCGGTGCTGGAGGAAATGGAGCCAATGGCGTAGCTGGAGCTCTCTATTTAGCTTCTGGTACAGAATTCGCTCAAAGCACTGACAATTTTGACTTGGCAGCAATGCCTGAAATATGGGTAACTTATGCAGCTTGTTTCGGCAATCGTGTTTACGTTTCTGATGAAACTATCGCCGAAGGAAATGGCGTAACAACTTGGTCTTTTGGAACAAATGCAATGCCGCTTACTGGCACCAACAATCCGCAAGATGTGATTTACATGGCCAATGGAAATTATTCAATTTTCCATGGATCGTTTACTTATACTGATTTTGTTTATTACTGCTGTAGCTCTGTTTCAATTGAGGAAGTTCTATACCAAGATATCGTGGTTTATCCGAACCCAACAAGTGGTTTAATCAACATTGAAATGGGAATCGAAGTGGCAAACTTAGAGGTGCGTATTTTCGATGCAACAGGTAGAGAAGTTAGTTTTGAAACATTCAATAATGTATCTGCTGTTCAATCTCAATTGCCTGCGCAAAACGGATTGTATCTTATCTATATGACCGTTAATGATCAAGTGATTGTGAAGCGGGTTGTAAAGAATTAGGATTTCAATATTCGAAATTAAACCGCTCGTGAGGGCGGTTTTTTTATGAACTAAAGCGTATATCTTTGCGTTATTATAAGATATGCGCTCAAAAGCTATAAAAATAGTATTGCTCTTGTTGTGCTCTTTCCCGGTGGGAATTGGAGCGCAAGAAAACAATGCATTAAGTTATTTTTATGCCAAGCAAATTGGTGATTCTGTTGTGTTGAGCTTCGAAATGCGTGCAGGAGTGACTTGCAACGGAATAGGGATTCAGCGGCGTGTTGGCGAACAAAGTGCAGATTACGTTGGATTTATAGCCGGTGTATGTGGCAACGAAGAGTCAGCGGAATCCTACATTTTCGTTGATGCTAACCCCATCAAAAACCAACGCTTGTATTACAGGTTGTTTTTAGGTGAAGTTGGTTTTTCTCAAGAAATTGAAGTTTTTGTGCCTGAATATCTGGAAGCAGGATACACGCTCGCAATTGAACCCAACTCACAACGATGGGCAATTTATTTCCGAAATCCATTGGACAATGATGTGCTTCTCGAAATCTATAGTGCTAGTGGTCAGTTGAAAACTTCATTGAGCACAACAATCAATTATGTTGTGTTGCCTGACTGGATTTTACGCAACGAATTGTATTTCTTTCGCCTTTCCATCAAAGGAAGAGACAATCAAATTATGGGGAAATTTTTTCTAAACTAATCCACTTATAGCGGAATATTCCCATGCTTTCTTTTCGGCGAATCCACCACCTTGTTTTTTAGACTCAATAGGCCATTAATCAGTTTGTCACGGGTTTCGACTGGGAAAATAACATCATCCACATAACCGCGTTCAGCAGCTCGGTATGGATTGGCAAACATATCGGCGTATTCCTTTTCCTTTTCCAACCACATGGCTTCTGGATTTTCTGCACTTTGAATTTCGCGTTTGAAGATGATTTCAGCGGCTCCTTTGGCTCCCATAACTGCAATTTCAGCGTTTGGCCAAGCAAAATTCAAATCGGCGCCTGTGTGTTTTGAATTCATTACATCGTAAGCGCCACCGTAAGCTTTTCGTGTGATTACGGTCAATCTTGGCACGGTAGCCTCGCAAAATGCATACAACAATTTGGCTCCATGATTGATAATGCCACGCCATTCTTGGTCGGTACCCGGAAGGAAACCTGGCACATCTTCCAAACATACAATCGGAATGTTGAAGGCATCACAGAAACGCACAAACCGTCCGCCTTTTCTCGAAGAATCAATGTCCAACACACCAGCCATTTGTGCTGGTTGATTCGCAATAAGTCCTACTGCAATGCCACCAATTCTCGCAAATCCAACTACAATGTTTGGGGCAAATTTTTCATGTACTTCCAAAAACGACTCATCGTCTGTAATACAATCAATGACTTGGCGAATATCATACGGTTGATTCGGATTTTCTGGAACTATCGAACCAATGCGCTCCAATTTGCTTTCGTCAAATTTGAAATCAGCATAATCCGCCATGCGCTCTTCTGAGTTTTGCGGAATGTATGTTAGTAGCTTTCTAGCGTGCAAAATTGCTTGATAATCATTGGGTTGCGTAAAATGTGTTACCCCAGATTTGGTTGAATGTGCAGAAGCCCCACCCAAATCCTCTGAACTCACTTCCTCGTGGGTCACGGTTTTCACAACGTTTGGACCTGTAACAAACATGTAACTGCTGTCTTCCACCATGGTCACAAAATCAGTAAGGGCAGGGGAGTAAACAGCACCACCAGCACAAGGTCCCATAATCACAGAAAACTGTGGAATCACACCAGAAGCCAAAGTGTTTCGGTAGAAAATATCAGCATAGCCACCCAAAGAAACAACGCCTTCTTGGATACGTGCACCACCTGAATCGTTCAAACCAATCAATGGGGCTTTGTTTTTAATCGCCAAGTCCATCACCTTGCAGATTTTAGCCGCATGTGCTTCAGAAAGTGAACCACCGAGAATGGTGAAATCTTGCGAAAAAACATAAACCAAACGACCAAAAATGCGCCCGAAGCCCGTGATTACGCCATCACCCAAAAACTTCTGCTTTTCCAAACCAAAACCTGTATTGTTGTGCAACACCATGGCGCCCAACTCTTGGAAACTATTTTCATCCAACAACAATTCGATGCGTTCACGGGCAGTAAGTTTACCTTTACTGTG
>JBIIJN010000105.1:0-6971 GCA_044233745.1 Crocinitomicaceae bacterium | reverse complement strand
CAAAGCCGGAGAATTCATCTACGACCATCCATTCCAGTGGGGCTCTAAACGCACCGGTCCAGACTTGGCTCGAGAGGGTGGTCTTCGTTCAAACGCATGGCATTATCAACACATGATTGCACCAAAGGATCTTTCACCAGGCTCATTGATGCCGGCTTATCCTTGGATGGCAGAAGACGCTTTGGACGTTAAGCATTTGGAGCGAAAAATTTCTGCGATGCGCACCTTAGGTGTTCCTTATCCGAAAGGATATGAAAAACAAGCTCTTGCTGATTTGAAAAAACAAGCCCGAGAAATTGCTGAAGATATATTGAGCGACTTGAAAAAAGGAGGCTATACAAAAGCGGACGTTGAAAAAATGCACATGACTGAAGTTATCGCAATTACTGCTTATTTGCAGCGATTAGGTACCGACATCAAGGCGGTTTCAAAACCTGCAGAAGAATCAAATAACAAATAATAGCAGCGCTATGTTGAAGTTCATTAAACATCACATGACCACCATCGAGAACATCGAAATTTATCCGATTATCTCCTTGTTGCTGTTCGTGTCGGTCTTCACGATTGCTGCTGTGATGGCAGCGCGCATGAAAAAATCAGAAATTGAAGTTTTAGAAAACACTCCTTTAGAGGATTAATAAGAAAAAAACGATGAAAGTGTTTAAAATCAATAAGATGTGGGTTGCAAGTTTGGCAATCATATCGCAGGTGTTTATTGCGCAAGCGCAAGAAAGCGGCAAAGAGTTGTTCGAAACCTATTGTTCCACTTGCCATAAAATTGACCAAAATTCAACTGGACCCAAATTGCAAGGTGTTCGCAAACTTTGGGAAGACGAAGGTGAGTTGGAATTGATGTATGAATGGATCAAAAACCCAGCAGGCTTGAAAGAAAGCGGCAAGTCGAAGCGCGCGGCTGTGGCTTGGGAATTCAGTCCGTCTGCTATGAGTCCACAACCGGTAAACAATGTGCAAATTGACTCCATCTTCAACTATGTAGACAATTGGGAGCCTACAATAATTGACGATGATTTCGTTGATCCGTCCCTAAATCCAGATCCTGTAATGGTTGACAACTACAAAGCCAATCAAACTTTGTTCTACTGGCTCATTGGCGCTCTTGTATTGTTGTTGATTGCTATTATAGTGGTTGCTGGCTCTATCAAACGCTTCTTGCAAACCGATTATTTCAAGTCGCGCATGGCAGGACAATTGGAAAAGAAAAACAAGGATGCTAGCAAAATAGCGATGATTGCTTTCTTGGCAGGAGCATCTATGTTCCCGGCAAAAGCGATGGCCCAAACAGATGCCACAGTTGAGGAGGTTTTTGTGAAAATCTCTACAGGCGAATTGTATATGGTAGGCGTAATTGTACTCGTGCTTTTAGCAGTATTAATTTACCAAGTGCGTTTGTTCAATTCACTTTACCGCATGACTTTGAAAGAAGAAGAGTTGGCCAAAGCAGAACAACCGATTGTTTCAGCTAAAAAAATCAACAAAATCTTAACGGATGCTGTGGATATCGAGGATGAAAGCTCTATCTTGTTGGACCACGAATACGATGGCATTCAGGAATTGGACAATAACTTGCCGCCTTGGTGGGTTTGGTTGATGTGGGGCACAATAATATTCGCAGTTGTGTATTTGTTCAATTATCACATCTTCAAAGTGTCGCCTTTGCAGCTCGACGAATACAAAGCCGAAGTAGAATTGGCTGAATCTTTGAAAGACCCGAATGCGGTAACTGAATTAACCGCTGTTCTTTTAACTTCTGAAAGTGATTTGAATGCTGGTAAAACGGTGTTTGGTAAATTCTGTATCGCCTGCCACAAAGAAGATGGACGTGGAGAAATTGGTCCAAACTTGACTGACGAATATTGGATTCATGGCAACGACATCAAGGACTTGTTTAAAATAATCAAGTATGGTTCGCCAAATGGCAAAATGACGCCACACGGTAATCTCCTTACTCCATTACAAATTCAACAAGTAGCATCATTCGTGTTGAATATGCCTTACGCAGAGGGAATGCCGCCAGAAGGCAATAAAATTCCCAAAGCTAAAGCCGTTGAAGAACCAGAACAAAACGTAGTTGACGAACAAGAACCCCAACCCGAAAATCAAGAATAAAACAAGGGATGTCCGTGGCTGAATAGTTACGGACATTTCTTTCTTACACCACCAATTCACCACCACCATGACCTCACAAGACGAATCTTTCAGAGACACCATCGCAACCGTTGACGACAAAGGAAAACGCATCTGGGTTTACCCAAAAATGCCGA
Organism: Crocinitomicaceae bacterium; assembly: GCA_044233745.1. Lineage (GTDB taxonomy): Bacteria > Bacteroidota > Bacteroidia > Flavobacteriales_D > Crocinitomicaceae > UBA6165. Next base: position 4,689 of record JBIIJN010000105.1, on the reverse strand, counting down.
AAGGCTGGTTCTACGACAAAAGAAAACTGCTGAGTTATATTTTATTGGCACTGCTTTTTGCAACACCCCACATCAAAATCGGTGGAGAGCCGATGATTTTGCTGAATGTAATTGAACGTAAATTTGTGTTCTTCGGGCAGATTTTTTGGCCACAAGATTTTTACATCCTCGCCATTGGTTTGGTCGTATCCGTGGTGTTTGTGGTTTTATTTACCGTTATTTTCGGTCGCATCTTCTGTGGTTGGTTTTGTCCGCAAACCATTTTTATGGAAATGTTATTCCGCCGCATCGAGTATTGGATTGATGGCGATTGGACACACCAAAAGAAATTGGATGCGCAACCGTGGAATGCAGAAAAAATCAGAAAGCGCGTATTGAAACACGGCATTTTCTTTGGAATTTCTTTCCTGATTGCCAACACTTTCTTGGCTTATATCATTGGCGCTGAACAACTCTGGGAAATACAAATTGCCGACCCCCGCAATCATATTGGCGGACTGATAGCGATCATCGTCTTTACCTATGTGTTTTATGGCGTGTTTATGTTTTTAAGAGAACAAGTCTGCACAACTATTTGTCCATATGGCAGGCTGCAGGGTGTGCTTTTGGATAAAAATTCAATCGTGATTACTTACGATCACATCCGCGGTGAAGAAAGAGGAAAATTCCGAAAAAACGAAGACCGCAAAACGGCTGGCAAAGGTGATTGTATTGATTGCGGTCACTGTGTGGATGTTTGCCCCACTGGAATTGATATCCGACACGGAACCCAATTGGAATGTGTAAACTGCACGGCTTGTATCGATGCCTGCGATCACATGATGGAAGCCGTTGATTTGCCGAAAGGTTTGATACGCTACGACAGTGAAAACGGGATCAACACGGGCGTGAAATTCCGCTGGACACCGCGCGTGATTGGTTACACCGTTGTGTTGACTTTGCTCTTTGGCGTATTGGTAACTCTCGTTGCCACACGCACAGATTTCAGCGCTAAGATGTTACGTCAACGCGGCACGACATACCAAGAATTGGCCGACGGACGCATCTCGAACATCTATGAGTTGAACATAACGAATAAAACCAAAAACGCTTATCCAGTACGCCTAGAATTGATTGACACCCAAGGAGAAATTGAATTGGCATTGCAAGATGCTGTTTTACAACCCGAACAACACTTGAAATCGCCCGTAATTGTAAAAATGAACCTAGATGACATCAAAAAAGGAAGAAACTTCGTGTATGTAGGCATATACGCAGGTGATAAACTTGTAACTAAAGTAAAAACAACCTTTGTGGGACCTATTTTGTGAGATTTTTTGATTGCAGATTTTTTGATTGCAGATTTCTCGATTGCAGATTATTAAAATCCCTCAATCTAAAATCCCTCAATCTAAAATCCCTCAATCTGAAATCTCTCAATCTAAAATCCCTAAATCCAAAATCCCTAAATCTAAAATCTCTCAATCTAAAATCTATTAATATGAACTTCGGACATGGAATTACAATAGCACTGATCGCATTTGTCATTTTTATTTTGACACTTGTAACCAGTTTTTTACGCCAAGATGTGGATTTGGAATACACCGATTATTATACCCGCGAATTGGTTTTCAACGAAACAAAAGAAGCCACAGAAAATGGAATGCCTTTTTTGAACAACCTGCAAATCGAATCAGCAGAAGGTCAGTTGAACTTGTTTTTCGACGAAAATTTCCCGCAATTCAACCAAGCCGAATTGCACTTTTACCGTGCCGACAATGCCGCGTGGGATTTGAACAAAAAAATCGGTCAAGGGCGCTTGCATCAATTCTCCTGGGATGAATTCCACAAAGGAAAATATGAGTTGCGCATGGATTGGAAAATCGATAACGAGGATTTCTCTATCCGCAAAACTTTTTGGGTGAGCAAATGATTTCTTTGATTTCCATAGCGCTGATTTTAGGACTGTCATCCAGTTTACATTGCGTGGGCATGTGTGGACCAATTGCCATGATTTTGCCTATCCAGCAAGCACCACCCGCTGAAAAGCTGTTCAAAACCGTGGTCTATCACTTGGGGCGAATTTTAGTTTATGCCCTCTTGGGTGCTATCTTCGGTATGATGGGCAAGACCTTTCAGCTTATGGGGCTTTTGCAAGCCATTTCCATTGTGTTTGGAGCGCTCATCATTGCTGGGGTAATTTTCCCAAGAATTTTTGCCAGATTCCATTTTTTCAACCGCATCCACATGAAGTTGAACGGATTTGTACACGGCACATTTGGCAAACTCATCAAGCGAAAAAGCACCTTGTCTCTCTTTATGTTGGGCATGATCAATGGTTTGCTTCCCTGCGGGGCGGTATATTTTGCCTTACTCGGTTCTTTGGTGTATGGCGGACTCTTCGAAGGCGCTTTATTCATGGCAATTTTTGGATTGGGTACGCTTCCTGCCATGGCCACCATCACCTATTTTGCCAGTAGTATTTCCATTTCGCTGCGCGAGAAATTCCGCAAAGCAAGTCCCGTTATCCTCATCCTTTTCGGTGGGCTTTTCATCGTGCGCGGCATGAATCTCAATATTCCCCTTATCTCTCCAAAAGTAGAAATCACAGAAACTGGCGAAACCGAAGTGAGTTGCTGCTCCAAAAAAGGAACGGATGAGTGTGTGAGTAGGAAAAAGGTGAAAAGGAAAGAATAAAAACTTTGTGGCTTCGTGACTTTGTGGCATATTATTCGAATATTTCAAAACCACTAAGACGCTAAGAACACTAATACTTCACTAAGGTAATTGTCGAATACCTCCTTACTCTGTGCCTTTCGTGTATTCTCTGTGCATTCCGTGAACTGAAACAATCAAATACCTCCCACATTTTTTTTACCTTCGCGACTAAATTTCTACACCTTGCTCAAACACCTCATCAAAAAATATTTCAACATTCTTCGGGTTCGCAATCGCTTCAATGCTGCCAGTCAAGTGGCGCAACGGAGTTTGTATTTACAGCACCAAGAGCGCATTCAAAAAGGTCATTTAGTTCCTTTGAACCAAACGGGATATCGGGCTTTTTCGCAGTTTGAAGAAGACGGTTTGTTGCTCTACATTTTTGCAGCCATCGGCATGACGAAAAAGACCTTTTTGGAAATCGGTTCAGATGACGGCATCAACAGCAACAGTGCGAATTTGGCGCTAAATTTTGGTTGGTCGGGCACTTTCATCGACGGCAATCCAAAAGCCATTTCACGTGGCGAATATTTCTACAACAAATATCCGCATCCGTGGGGGGAAAAACCTGTTTTTGTGGAGGCTTTAGTGAAACGCGAAAACATCAACAATTTGGTGAAAAACAGTGGTTTATCAGGCGAAATCGGTTTGCTCTCCATCGATATTGACGGCAACGACTATTGGGTTTGGGATGCCTTGGATGTGGTTCAACCGCAAGTGGTGATCATCGAAACACAAGTCGCTTTTGGCATGGAAGATTTGGTGGTGCCTTACAATCCAGACTATATTTTCCCTGGCAAAAATCCGACTTATCACGGCGCCTCTCCCACAGCCATGGTGAAATTGGGCAAAAAGAAAGGTTACCGCTTGGTGGGTGCCAATGATTTGGGCTTCAACTTCATTTTTGTGCGCAACGATTTGGCGCAAGATGCCCTTCCAGAAGTGAGCATAGAAAGTGTGTTACATCATCCAAGTCTTTCAACATGTTACGCACGTTTCCAAGAAATCAAAGATTGGAGCTACGAAAAGCCATTATGAAAACCATAAGACTTATTCTTTCCTACCCATTCATTCTCTTGGTGAAAATTTACCAATGGTTAATCAGTCCAATGCTGCCGCAGAGTTGTCGCTACGAACCGTCTTGTTCAAGCTTTATGATTGAGGCTTTACGCACTTGTGGGCCAATCACAGGCTTGTATCACGGCATCAAACGTATTCTGCGCTGCAATCCTTATGGTGGTGCAGGCTATGATCCTGTTTCGAAGCATTGTGGGTGTGGGGAGAAATCGGCCATTCAACCGTAGTCGTTGTTTTTTACAGAAAACAAAATTGGAAAGTGTTTTTTCTACAAAACAACATCCTCCAACAACCTCCTCAATGTTCTCGGTCTTTCAAAATGACTCATGTGGCCACAATCAGGAATCACGAAAAAATGTGCTGGTTTGGCGTATTTGTTCCATGCTTCTTCAGCTTCTTGGAGTGGAATCAATGCGTCGTGACTGCCTTGAATGAAAAATATGCGTTGAGCATTTTGTTGAACAAGATCGAATTGATCCGTTCGGTCGCGCATGGACAAAGCTCCGTGTGCAATTCCTTCTGCGCTCATGGCACTGGCCTCGCGAATGAGTTCCAAAATCACAGATTGGTGCTTGTGCTTGTCTTTGAATAAAAGCGGCAGGGACTCTCTTAGAAACAGTGTTTTGTTGCGTTTCACTAAGGCGGCAACACGTTCTCGATTGCTTTTGCGTTCTTCAGAATCTTCCCAAATATTAGAATGCAACAAAATGAGTTTATCCAAGTTTTTGTCTTGCTTAAGCAATTCCAATCCAATATAGCCGCCCATGCTGTGACCCACAAGCTGATAACGTTCCACACCGATTTTTTGCAATTCCGCTTGCACAAAGTTTGCGTATGCTTTTATGTTTCGCTGCGATAATAGTTCGTTTTTGTTTTCCCCGTGATAAGGCAAATCCAACAAAACAGAACGCCATG
>JBIIJN010000039.1:0-23516 GCA_044233745.1 Crocinitomicaceae bacterium | reverse complement strand
ATGGTGATGTCGATATTTTAACCTTTCATATTGGAGGAGATCGGGTAGAGTATCACAAAAACTTAAGCATGGAACTTTTCGGCATTCCCGATTCTTTGAAATACGAGTTGCGCAACGAGTGTTGGGGAAATTTTAGAGAAAGTGACACGGATAATACGATTACGCTCAATTCCAATGTTTTTCCTTGTGGAAGCGGAGGAAGTGGTGTGCCAAATCCTGAGTTTGTTTTGAGCGATGAAGAAATCATGGCCATAGAAAACAACCGCGACGAGCGCCATGCTGGATCAACTTTGATGGCTTTGGATTACAACAACAATGGCGTGATGGACTTGGTTTTGGGCGATATTGCTTATCCGAATTTGGTTAAAATGCAAAATGGAGGCTCGGCGCCCAACACCAACTCGTCAATGGCTTCTGTGGATTATTTCTTTCCGGGAAACTCAACTCCAGCAAGTGTAACGCTGTTTCCCGCTGCATTTTTGGTTGATGCCGACCACGATGGCGTGAAAGATTTGGTTGTAACGCCAAATGCGAAAATTGTTTCAGAAAATATAAGTAGTGTTTGGCGTTACAAGAATACGGGAACAGATGAGCTTCCCAATTTTGTTTTTCAGGAGGAAAATTTTCTTCAAAATCAAATGATTGATGTGGGTAGTGGAAGTATGCCGATTTTGGTGGATGTGAATGGCGATGGTTTACAAGATTTATTGGTGGCCAATTTCTTTGCATACAAACCCATTTTAGATAAAGAATCGCGCGTGGCGTATTACAGAAACACAGGGACTGCTGAAAATCCAGTATTTACTTTCGTGACCTATAACCAATTCAATTTAACCTCTTTTGGTCTGGGATTGCGTGTTGTGCCTACTTTTGGCGATATCGATGGCGATGGTGATTTGGACATGATTTTGGGCGATGAAACAGGTCGAATTCATTTGTTTACCAATTCGGCCGGTTCAGGAAATACAATGGCTTTCTCGAATCAAACCTTCAATTTGCAAGATGAAGATGGTAATTTTATTTCTGTTGGTACTTTTTCTGCTCCATGTTTGGTGGATGTTGACCGCGATGGCCTTTTAGACTTGGTCATTGGGAACAAAAATGGGATTTTAGCCTATTATAGAAATTCAGGTACAGCCAGCAATCCGGCATTTGTTTTGGTCAACCCTAATTTTGGCGGAATCGATGTTGCCCCAGATTCTCCGGATGGTTATTCCGTTCCCCATTTTGTAGATATTGATGGCTCATGGCATTTGTTCATTGGTGCCCGTGATGGCAAAATGCACTATGCAACGGGTATAGAAAACAACGTGAATCCCGGACAAAGCTTTGATTTATATGTGCCTCAATTTGCAGGTTTCAACGCACAGTCTTATAGCGCATTTGCTATTGGAGATGTCAACGGAAATGAGCGTTTCGAGTTGTTTTCGGGCAACGATTTGGGTGGCGTAGATTTGTTTGAACACGATCCCAATTCAAATATCTCTGTTCCCGAAGAAACTTGGGAAAATCAAATTTTGGTCTATCCCAATCCATCTGAAAATGTGGTTTATGTTTTGAATTTGCCTGAAAATGCTCGTATTACTGTTCTCAATGCTGTTGGTCAATCTTTGTTAATTGCGCAAGTCAGTGCTTCACAAATTCAATTGGATTTGAGTGATTATCAGCGTGGAATTTATTTCTTAGTTGTTGAAGCTAATGGGGTTGTGAAGACAGTTAAGGTTGTGAAGCATTAATAGATTAAAACCTTCCCACTCATCACCTCAGCTTGTTCAATTCCCATAATCTTTAAAATCGTAGGAGCAACATCTGCTAAAATGCCGTCTTTGATTTTGCTGGAGTTATTTTCCGTAACGTGAATTATTGGCACAGGATTTAATGAATGCGCCGTGTTCGGACTACCATCTTCGTTTACTGCAAAATCCGCGTTTCCATGATCGGCAATGATGATGAGTTCGTAGCCCAAGTCTTTTGCTGCTTCTACAATTGCCCCCAAACAACCATCAACGGTTTCCACTGCTTTTAAAATGGCTGCATAAACGCCTGTGTGTCCCACCATATCTGGATTGGCAAAGTTCAAACAGAAGAAATCGGGTGCTTGGTCTTGCAGCGCGGCAATCAATTTATTTCGTACCTCCAAAGCACTCATTTCGGGTTGTAAATCGTAAGTCGCCACTTTTGGGGAATTCACCATAATGCGTGTCTCACCGTCAAAAGGGATTTCTCTTCCGCCGTTAAAGAAGAAGGTGACATGCGGATATTTTTCGGTTTCTGCGATACGAATTTGTGATTTGTTAGTTTTTGAAATCACTTCACCCAAGGTGTTTTCTAAGTTGTCATTTTCAAAAACTATATGGATGTTTTTATACTGCTCATCGTATTGCGTCATCGTTACGAAGTACAATTCCATTGGCGCCATGTTTTGCTCAGGAAATGCTTGCTGGGTGAGGGCAGTGGTCAATTCGCGTGGTCTGTCTGTGCGGAAATTGAAGAAAATGACTACATCACCGTTTTCAATTTTTCCGTTGTTCAGCACATGTGGTTCAATAAATTCGTCGCTAATTCCACCGGCATAAGAGGCATCAAAAAGTTGCTCAATAAATTCGGTTTTTTGACCTTGACCATGAACCAATAAATGATAGGCTTTGGCAATGCGTTCCCAACGTTTATCTCGGTCCATCGCATAATAACGCCCAATCACCGAGGCGATTTTGATGTTTTTATCTTGGATGTGATTTTCTAAATTCAAAAGAAAGCGCTTGCCAGATTTTGGGTCACAGTCGCGCCCGTCGGTGAAAGCATGGATAAAAACGTTTTCCATCTGGTGTTGAACTGCCATATCGCAAAGCGCGTGCAAATGTTCTTGCGATGAATGCACGCCACCATTGGAAACCAAACCTATGAAATGTGTTTTGGACTTGCTTTTTTTCGCTGTTTCAAAAGCATCTATCAATACTTTGTTCTCAAAGAAATCACCATCGGCAATAGATTTGTTTATCCTTGTAAGTTCTTGATATACAATTCTTCCCGCACCAATGTTGAGGTGACCCACTTCCGAATTGCCCATTTGTCCATCTGGCAGACCAACATCTAATCCAGACGTTTTGAGCGTGGCATGCGGATAGTTCGCCCAAAGCGCATCGAAATTCGGTGTGTTGGCGTTGTAAATGGCATCGGAGTGGTCTTTTTTTCCAATTCCCCAACCGTCTAAAATGATGAGTCCTGCTTTGTTCATGAACGCTTGTTTTGCGCTGCAAAATTAACCAACTTTCTCCAAGATTTGATTTAAAGTTGCTGGGTCGATGTCATGCTTGCCTTCGAAGGTACTTATTTCTGGATGGAAGTTGTGCTTGTTGAGCCATTCTGATTGGTTGTATGCATCGTTTGAGTTTTCCGCAAAATACGGGTCTTGATTGCCCACCACATAAAAATGTTTCAAACTTTGCCATTTGGAATTGTTGGCATTGATTTCCAAATCGGGAGGAAAAACGCCTGCCCATTGGATAAAAGCATCGATGCGAAACTCAGTTTTTTCAATCCATCGCGCCGCTGTTGCCGCTCCTTGACTGAATCCAAGCACAATGACTTTCTGAAATGTTTGGTTTTCATTATAAACTGAATAAACTTGATTCAAATAATTGATGTTGTCTTCAATGTCATCCAAACGTGCTTCTTTGGTCATCCAGGAAGCTCCCACGCGACCCGAAGTGCCATTGAGGTAAAATCGATGTAAACCTTCAGGAGCAATCACCATAATATCATCTGAGTTCACTTGTTGAAACTTGCGTATGAAATAGGGCACAAGTTGACCGTAGCCATGAAGCGCAATCAAAAGGGTTTTGGATTTCTCGATTTGTCCATGAACTGAAATTCGTCCGGTTTTCTGAGTGTTGATGTTTTCTATGCAACCTTGTGACATGCTAAAATCTATTATCCAAAAAATCAACCACTTTTCTCACGCTTCCCAATTCTGCTAAAAGTTTCTCAGCTTCATTGTTGTCTATTGAATGTGCAGCTTGAATCATACGCACAGCTCTGTCAATGAGCTTGTTGTTGCTCAATTGCATGTCCACCATTTTATTGCCCTTCACACGACCGAGTTTAATCATCAACGTCGTGGAAATCATGTTCAAAATGAGTTTTTGTGCCGTTCCAGATTTCATGCGCGTGCTGCCGGTTACATACTCGGGACCCACAACAGCCACCAGTGGAAATTCACAGGCATTTGTGATCGGGCTATCAGGATTGCAGGTAATACACCCAGTAACAGCTCCAATTTCTTGTGCTTTATTCAAGGCGCCAATGACATAGGGCGTTGAGCCAGATGCGGCAATGCCAACCAAAACATCTTGTTGATCAAATTGATAGGCTTGCAAATCTTTCCAACCTTGTTCGGTATCGTCTTCCGCAAATTCAACGGCTTTTCGAATGGCACTGTCGCCACCGGCAATAATGCCAACAACCAAATCATGGGGCACACCAAAGGTCGGCGGACATTCTGAAGCATCCACAACGCCCAAACGCCCACTTGTGCCTGCGCCCATGTAGAATAAACGTCCGCCGTTTTGCATTTTTTCAAAAGCTGCGTCAATGAATTTTTCAATCTCAGGAATGATTTCTTCAACGGCAACATGAACCTTGGCATCCTCCTGATTGATGCCCGCGAGCAATTCACGAGTGGATTTGCTTTCTAAGGATTGGTGTAAGCTATCTGATTCGGTGATTTTCATTGTTGAATGTTTTTTAGCGGTTACCCATAAATTCCAATTTCCTCCATTCCATCCGAATTTTTACAAGCACGGTACATGCCTTCGGTATTGAATTCCATGGAGATGTTTCCATTTTTATCGATGGCAATCAAACCACCATCGCCGCCCAATTTGATTAAGCGATTTTGAACGACCTCAGTTGTGGCTTCTTGTAAATTTTTATTGGCGTGTTCCATCAAAGCGCTTACCTGAAAAGCTGTTACATTTCTAATGAAAAATTCTCCGCTGCCTGTACAGCTTACTGCACAGGTATCATTGTTGGCGTAAGTGCCTGCACCAATAATCGGACTGTCGCCCACACGTCCCCATTTTTTATTGGTCATACCACCAGTTGATGTGGCTGCTGCTAAATTGCCATGTTGATCTAAAGCCACAGCTCCAACAGTGCCAAATTTTTCGTCTTTTTTGGATGCAACATGGTCCAATTGAAAGCTATCGGTGTTTTTTATTTGCTGCCATTGGTCGTAGCGAAATTGGTCGTAGAAATAATCTGCATTTTCTTTGTTGTATCCCAATTCTTCTGCAAATTTCAGAGCGCCATCACCGGCTAAAAATACATGCTCACTTTTCAACATCACATCTTTAGCCAATGAAATCGGATTTTTGATTCCAGAAATCATCGAAACAGCACCCGCATTCAAATTACTGCCATCCATGATTGATGCGTCCATTTCATGCGTGCCTTGGTTGGTAAAAACACTTCCTTTCCCGGCATTAAACAGCGGACAATCTTCTAGAGATTTCACAGTTTCTTCAACGGCAGCAATGGCGCTGCCTCCGATTTCCAAAACACGGTATCCAACATGCAAGGCACGCTCAAGGGCATCGCGATATTGTTGTTCTTTTTCTGGTGTCATCATGCCTTTTACCAGCGTCCCGGCGCCGCCATGCAGAGCCAATGCAAATTTTTTCATAACCATTAGAATTAAAAAAGGCCATCCTTCTAATGATGGACAGCCTTCAAATTGATTTATTTTATCTATTAACGATTTTCTATAGAAACATAGGCGCGTTCTGTTGCCCCTGTGTAAACTTGTCTTGGGCGACCTATTGGCTCACCACCCAAACGCATCTCTCTCCATTGAGCAATCCAACCTGGAAGACGTCCGATGGCAAACATTACTGTAAACATGTCAGTTGGGATACCAATGGCTTTGTAGATAATTCCAGAATAGAAATCCACGTTAGGATATAAGTTTCGTGCTTTGAAATAATCATCCTCCAAAGCCACTTTCTCCAATTTCTTAGCGATGGCCAACAATGGGTCATTTACACCGAGTGCCTCTAATACATCATCACAAGCTTTTTTGATGATGGTAGCTCGTGGGTCGAAGTTTTTGTAAACTCTGTGACCAAAGCCCATCAAACGGAATGAATCGTCTTTGTCTTTTGCTTTCAATACCCACTTGTCAACATCGCCACCATCGTTGTGGATTTTCTCCAACATTTCGATAACAGCTTGGTTGGCACCTCCGTGAAGAGGACCCCAAAGCGCAGAAATACCTGCAGAAATGGCGGCATACAAATTCGCTTGAGATGAACCGACGATTCTCACTGTAGATGTTGAACAGTTTTGCTCATGGTCTGCGTGAAGAATCAATAATTTATTCATTGCAGAAGAAACAACTGGATCAACTTTGTATTCGTCAGTTGGCATGGCAAACATCATGTGCAAAAAGTTTGAACAATAGTCCAAATTGTTTTTTGGGTACATGAACGGGTGACGCATGGAGTTTTTGTATGACCAAGCTGCCAAAGTTGGCAATTTCGCCAAAAGACGATGAATAGTCAAGTCAAAAGCTTCTTCAGAGCGATGAGGATTCAAAGATTCTGGGTAGAATGTTGAAAGTGAACATACCATAGAAGCCAAGATGCCCATTGGATGCGCCTGTGCTGGGTAAGCTTCGAAGAATTGCTTCATGTCCTCATGTACCAATGTGTGCTTGGTAATGGTGTTTTGGAAGAGTTCCAATTGCGATTGTGTTGGCAATTCCCCATAAATCAATAGGTAAGCTACTTCTATAAAGGTTGCTTTTTCTGCTAATTCTTCGATGGTATAACCTCTATAACGCAAGATGCCATTTTCTCCGTCTAAGAAGGTGATCTCACTTTGTGTACTTCCCGTGTTTTTGAATCCTTGATCGAGGGTAATGTATCCCGACAAAGCACGTAGCTTGGAAATATCAATCGCTTTTTCATTTTCTGACCCTGTGATTACAGGTAGTTCGTAGACTTTACCTTCTAATTCGATTTTGGCAACTTCGCTCATTGTATTGTAAAAATTTAGTTTTAAAAATTAAGCCCCGAAATTAAGCACAATTTGCTTAACGATGTCGACGGATTAACAAAATTTTAGAAATAATGTTTTGAGATATTTTTCTTCGATTAAAGATTGTTCAATGTATATTCAAGCATTTGGTCGAATATATGCATACGCGTATTTCCCCCATAAATCCCATGGTTTCTATCGGGGTAAATAAACATATCAAATTGTTTGTTGGCTTTAATCAGTGCGTTTACCATTTCCATAGTGTTTTGATAATGCACATTGTCGTCGCCAGAACCATGTATGATGAGGTATTTACCTTCTAAATTTTCACAGAAGTTGATAGGTGAATTTTGGTCGTAACCCGCAGCATTTTCTTGTGGTGTACGCATAAATCGCTCAGTGTAAATGTTGTCATAGTAGCGCCAATTGGTTACCGGAGCTACGGCAATTCCCATTTTAAATACGCCATTGCCCTTGGTCATGGCCAAAGACGACATGTAACCGCCAAAACTCCAGCCTTGTATGCCCAATCTTTCAGGGTCAACAAAGTCTAATTTTTTCAAACTTTCTGCCGAGGCTAAAACATCTTCCAATTCCAATTTTCCAAGTTGCAAATATGTGGATTTCAAGAATTTAGACCCTCTGTATTGTGTTCCTCTTGGGTCAACAGATACAACGATATAGCCTTTTTGCGCCAAAAGCTGGTGGTATAAATATGTAGCGCCTTCCCATTTGTCATTCACCGTATTACTGCCCGGACCACAGTACACGAACATGTAAACGGGGTGTTTTTGTGTCGGGTCAAAATTATAAGGCTTAATCATCCAGGCATTTAACTTATCAGCAGCACCTTCCAGTGAAAGGAAAATCTTCTTTTGTAGTTTGTATGATTCCAATTTCTCTTTAAGTGCTTTGTTGTCTTCCAAGACTTGAATTTGCGTACCATCTTGGCGATGAAGCGTTGTGACAGGTGGCGTGTTTGCATCTGACCATACTTGTATGAAATACTTCATACCATTCGAAAAAGTGGCATCTGTGTGTCCTGGTTGTGTAGATAGTTTTGTTTTGACTTTATGCTCTAAATTCACACTGAAAAGTTCTTTTTGTGTAGCTGAAAATTCAGCTGAGGTGTAATATATGTTTTTGCTTGCCGAGTCATATCCTTTTATTTCAATCACATCCCAGTTACCAGAAGTAATTTGCTCAATATTGCCATTGAAGTAAATACGATAAATGTGTTTGAATCCATCTTTTTCTGAGGTGCTTATAAATGATGCACCATCCGGCAAGAAAGCTAAATTATCGTCAATTTCCACATAAGCTTCGTCGGTGATAGTGTAAAAAAGCTGTGCCTGATTCGCTTTGGTATTGGGATCGAATTTGAAAAATTGTAGTTTGTTCTGGTGTCGATTCAATGTTTGTATGAGTAGGGTAGAGTTGATTGGTGAAAATTTAATTCGCGGAATGTATTCATAGTTTCCTAACGCAATAGAACGTGCCTTCTTTTTACCAACGGCTTGCACATGAAGCGTCACTTTCGAATTGTCTTCCCCAGCTTTTGGGTATTTCCAAGTGAAGAGTTCCGGATAAAGTGTACCATAATAGGCCATCGTGAATTCTTTCACATGTGATTCGTCAAATTTAAGGAATGCGATGTGTTTGCTGTCGGGCGACCAATCATAGGCTTTTGTGAAGGTAAATTCTTCCTCATAAACCCAATCTGTCGTACCGTTGATGATGTGATTCGCTTTACCGTCCTGTGTAAGCTGTTGAGTTTTTCCGTTTTCAAGATTTTTCACGAAAATATTATTTCCTGAAATGAAGGACACAAATTGCCCATTGGGTGAAAATTCAGCTAAAGTTTGCACTTTTCTCTCGTTGTCAAGTGGCACTATTTCCATGGTTTTCAAATCCAAAATGTAGTAAAATGCCGAGTAACTGTGTCTGTAAATCGCTTTTGTTTCAGTGGCAATGAGCAATTTGCTTTCATCATCACTGAACTCATATTCTTGAATTGAAATTGTCTTTTCACCAATTCTCAAAGTGTTTCCGTCTACCAATACAGAAGATGCGCCAGAGAAATCTTCGAACTTGTATTTCAAAATTTTGTTCTTTTCCAAACGGGTAAATTCTTCTCCATTTTTCATAGACCGAAATCCGCGAACCCCTTTGGCTGCAAATTCACCTGAATTCCAAATTTGCTGGTTGGTGAGCATAGAAAAGTTGGGTCTTTCGCAAATGGCTATGTTGATTGCGAAAGTCAATATCAATGTGCTTATTATGTTAGTTTTCATTGCGATTTGTTTTGGTTTTTAATTTTAAAATGGCATTGTAGTTTTTGGTAAGATTGGCATTTAAAATGCGAATGACTTTTGGTCTATTTCTAAAAATAGTGCGCACATGCAAAAAGTAACTTTTGTCAATAATACGATTTTTCATGTCGCGAAATACAAAAGCTTGAAACGACATTTTAGCCTCTTTGCCAACAATTTTGCCTTTGGAATCAAGTACAATAAGACTATCAGCGCGCTCCATTCTTGCAAATGTGCCCAAAAGAAAATTGTTGGTATCGATTTCATTAGAAGTCACCGCCACACGTGATGTATTGAACCAACGCATTTTGTGATAGGCTTTTTGTTTGAGCAGGTGGGATTCGCTTTTTAAATAAAAATATACTCTCCCGAAGTTGTAATACTTGAGAAAGGCGGAAGTGATTTCGTTGAACTCTTTTTCCAAAGCAAGGTCGAATCTACGCAGTTTGTCGGTTTGATTGTATTGAAGCAATTTGGCTCTGATGCCAGCACGATCGGAAAGTTCTACCAACAAACATCCCGTTTTTAATGTGTACACGTACTTTTGATAGCTTGAATCTGAAAGCACGGCGTTGGTTTGCGCAAGATAATTTGTGTTTCCCGCAAACATGGCCGCTACAATCAATAGTGCATGAAAAGAAATTTGCAATTTTTGCATCGTATATTTTTGAGGTCATAAAATTAGCAGTTTATTGGCGATTACAACATTTGAGGAGGTTCTTTTCTCTTTTTTATGGTATTTCAGTTGCTAAATAAATTGACCTAAATATTTTTTTGTTTTTTTTTTTCCAAAAAGTTTGGTGGTTCAGAAAATACCCCTACTTTTGTCAAGTCAATCATTCTCAATGAATATTGACATGGGTTTTATAGTTTTAGCATGGTTTGACAAAAAGAGAATGAGAGTAAAGGCTTTCCTTCTCTTTTTGTTTTTTAGGCGTTTTGTATTACTTTTGAGCCGAACTATATAAAACTATCATCATGAAATCAATTTACCTTTCTTTTGCTTTTTGCCTCTCTTTGGGATGGTCAATGGCACAATCACAAATCACAATTGGATCAACAACCCTGCAGGTGGATACGCTGGCTTCTGGCCTAGATATTCCTTGGGAAATTATTTGGGGACCCGATAACTTCATTTGGATGACAGAACGCCGCGGAAGAGTGAGCCGCGTGAATCCGCAAACGGGTCAGGTTACCGTAATTTTAAATATCCAATCATCCGTGTGGCAAAGTTCTGAATCTGGAATGTTGGGCATGGCCTTGCACCCTGATTTTCCAACAACCCCCTATGTGTATATTCCTTATACATACGGAACATCTTCTTCTAATGCCAAAGAAAAATTGGTGCGCTTTGAATACAATGGAACAAATTTGGTGAATGAAACAATAATTATTGATGATATTCCAGCAAACAGCACCCATATTGGTTGTCGTGTAATGTTTCTTCCTGATGGCACATTATTAATGACCACCGGAGATTATCAAAATCAATCGAGCGCCCAGAATATGAACTCTTTGGCGGGGAAGGTGCTGAGATTGAATGCAGATGGTACTATTCCAGCAGACAATCCTTTCGAAGATTCGTACGTTTATTCATTCGGTCATAGAAATGCACAAGGCATGTTCTTGATGCCTGATGGAAGAGTCTTTATATCTGAGCATGGACCCAACACCGACGATGAATTTATGGAGCTGCTTCCGGGTAGAAACTATGGATGGCCAACTGTTGCTGGATTTTGTAACACATCTTCAGAAATCACATTTTGTAACGCGAACAACGTTGTTGAACCTTTAGCAGCTTGGACGCCAACAATCGCACCTTCTGATTTGATTTTCTATGAAAACGAATTTTTTCCAGAATGGGATGGTAAATTTTTGATGACTGTGTTGAAAGACAAAATGTTGGTTGCCATCGAATTGAATGAAAACATGGATGCTTTGGTTGCTCAAACCAATTATTTGGTGAATTACTACAACCGCCTTAGAGACATTTGTGTTGGACCGAATAAAGAAATTTATCTGGCAACTAATGGGCCTTCTTGGTCGAATAATCAACCTAATACGCATACCATTGTTCGTTTGCGTCCACCTTATAGTGGTGTAGGTGTAGATGCCAATGAATTACCAAAATTGTTGTTGTTCCCAAATCCATCCAATGGAACATTCAAAATAGCTGCGTCTAATGGCAACGCTGTTTTCAACCAAGTTGTGGTTCGTGATTTGTCGGGTAGAGTAGTAGCCAAATTTGAAAATATCGCAGCCAATACTGAAATCCAATTAAATAATACACCTGCTGGAGTTTATTTTGTTGAAGTTGAAGTGAACGGAGCCATCATCATGGAGCGTTTAGTGATTCAGTAAAGTCAATTAGAATTTCTTTAAACCAGCCATCAAAGTAAATCATAAGCTTTGGTGGCTTTTTTTATTCCCCACCATGTGTCTCTTTCCACTCCTCAGCCAACATCAAATATGGCTCCATCATGTGGTGAATAAAAATATCATCTGAACTTTGCGGATAGAATTTGTAATATTTTTCTGTCGGTGTCAAGATAATCGTGTTTCCCGCTCGACAATAGTTGTGGCTGTGGTGGAAATCTGGCTCTATAAATTGCGGACGGCTTTTTCTAACCTGTGTGCCTACACGTTTGCCTAAGTTCTTTTTCAAGGCTTTTCGGGCTTTTTTGGTTTTTCTATCCACACCTTTGTATGCAGTGGACATGGCAATTCTTGGGATTAATTTTTGCGTTTTCAAGCCTTTTTTGATGAACTTAAACGGTTGAGTTGCGGTCATGTCCTCAGTGGTTTGCACAGTAAATGGCATCAGTGGAATCCAATCCTCAGGGTTGATTACATTGAATGCCCAAGTCAATGGCGTATAGCTTTCAAAATCGTAGGCAAAATGGATGTTTCCTGCTTTGGGTCCGGCGCTGGAGTACATCTTGAAACGGATGTCTTTCGGTAGTTTGCCCTGCTTTTGCAAGTAGTGAAAATGCGCAAAACACAAATAAGACAGCGCACCTCCTTGGCTGTGACCAAATATCAAAAAATCGCGGCGACCTTGTGCACGGTAAAACATTATTTGTCCAAGCATATCACGTTCCATAGCACCCACGGCATAAGTCCATCCAATGTGCACAGCTGCGTCTTTTTTCTCGGCAAAACAATAATTGAACTTCACAGAATCATTGATGGTCAGTGTGCCTTTTGCGGGAACCATTGCCGTGTAAAAATTCTCTGTCCAACTAATAGCCCGCGGCGTAGTTGAGCGAATGCTGATCCCCATCAAACTATCGCCATCGCGCTGCCAAATATCGAAACGGTTGTCCATGCCCACAACGGGAGAACGATAAATGCGTTGCCATTCCTCTGGTTTACACAACATGCTATCATGGATTGAACCATATTGGCAAAAGTTCATTTTTAAGGTAACGATGTATTCGTCGATGGAGAAGTGGGGTGTGAGTATTTTGTCTTGTGCTTGAACGAAAAACGTGGTGAACAATGCAAGGATAAAAATATAATTTTTCATGGTTTTCTATTTGTGAGATAATCTATCACCTCCGCTGCAGCATGTAATCCAAATAACGCTGGCATATAACTAATAGTGCCATAAAACGACTTTTTGAAATTGACGCCGCTGGTCATTTTGAGGGATTTTTTGTCTTGCATTTCGGAGGAAAAAACAGCCTTGAATCCCGTGCGGATATTTTCTTTTTTCAAGCGCTTTCTGATGTGAGCACCCATCACGCAATTGTGTACTTTAGAAATATCAGCCACCTGAACACGTGTCGCATCCATTTTTCCGCCAGCACCCATCGAACTGATGATTCTTATTTTATTTCGGAAACAATATTGAATCAAAGCGAGTTTAGGTGTCATGGAGTCGATACAATCCATCACATAATGCGGTCGGTCGATTTCTAAAATTTCTGGAATGCGTTCGGTAAGCAGAAATTCATTCAACACATTCAGCTCAATACTCGGATTGATGTCTCGAATGCGTGCGGCCAAAACTTCAGCTTTTGAAACACCAACAGTCGATTGCAGCGCGGTGAGTTGTCGATTGATGTTGGTTTCGTCAAAAACATCTCCGTCCATGATGGTCATTTTTCCTACACCCGCACGCGCAATAAATTCGGCGGCATACGAACCAACGCCACCTAATCCGCAAATCAAAACATGACTCGAAGCGAGTTTGACTAAGGCTTCCTCTCCAACAAGAAGCTCGGTTCGTTCAAGCCAGTTTGCCATATTGGGATTAAAGTTTGAAACCGATGCGCTTACCGGTCTGCACTTTTAGATTATCCAACACATTTTTCATGTCGTCAACTCGAATGGCACCCACGCTTTGATAAGGTGGCGCGAAAGAATCAAAATCAATGGCAAATGTGCAGGCTTTTTGTATGATTTCGGTCATTTTTTCGCCCGTGAGTTTGTTCATGAAGAAATTGCTATAAACCAAACTGATATCACCCAAACCCTGCACAATAAAATGCTCTTCCTTATTCATGAAAATACGCCCGATGAGGTAGCCAACATCTTCGCTGCGGTTGTATTCTATGGAGTCATACAAGAAATTGTAAATATTGATAATGCCGAAATAGCCGAGGGTGGCGTCTTCCTCCAAATAGGATGTCTTCCAAATCGGATGACCATCTTCAAAGCGAAATACATTGGTATGCATGTGGAAAACCAAGATATCGCTGCCCACCGCAATTTGAATTTCAAAATCACCACTGGTCATAACCTTGCAGCGCACCCGTTCATCTTTCACCTCCTTGCGCAGCGTTTCAATTTCCTGATTCACAAGTTCTTTGAATTCTTGAAATTTGTCCTTCATGATGTGATACACATCTTGTTTCACTGCAGCACGGTTGCTCAGTAAATCTACTAATATTTCGTGATAATTTTTTTCAGGCATCTTAGTAAGCTTTTGCGAATAGTACGCGGCGAGCAGACGGTTTTCCGGTAACCATACATGTGCCTGGTTCAATTGGGAAATCGAAAGGCAAACAACGAATAGTGGCCTGCGTTTCAGTTTTGATTTGATCTTCCGTTTCTGGTGTGCCATCCCAATGTGCTAGAATAAACCCACCATCCGTTTTCAAAACTTCTTTGAATTCGTCGTAAGAATTGACCTCAGTGATGCTCTCGTCGCGCATTTGTTTTGCTCTAACAAACAGATTTTCTTGAATTTCAGACAATAGGTTTTGAATGTATTCTTCAATATGATCCAAGGAAACCGTGTTTTTTTCTTTGGTATCTCTTCTGGCCACTTCTGCTTGATTGTTGGCTATATCTCTAGGTCCAAGCGCGATTCTCACTGGAACACCCTTCACCTCATATTCTGCAAATTTCCAACCCGGACGTCGTTGGTCGTCATCATCAAACTTGAATGAAATGCCAAGTGCTTTCAATGCAGATGTGATTTTTCCAGCAACTTCACGGATGGTGTTTAACTCTTCCTCTGACTTGTAAATAGGAACAATCACCACTTGAATGGGCGCCAAAAGTGGAGGCAAAACCAATCCTTCATCATCTGAATGCGTCATAATCAATGCACCCATCAAACGCGTAGATACACCCCAAGAAGTGGCCCAAACGAAATCCTGTTTGCCATCTCTATCGGTAAATTTCACATCAAAAGCCTTCGCAAAATTCTGACCTAAGAAATGTGATGTTCCTGCTTGAAGCGCTTTTTTGTCTTGCATCAAAGCTTCGATACAATAGGTTTCATCGGCTCCAGCAAAACGTTCATTCGCAGATTTAATTCCTTTGATAACCGGCATAGCCATGTAGTTTTC
This sequence comes from Crocinitomicaceae bacterium, assembly GCA_044233745.1. GTDB lineage: Bacteria > Bacteroidota > Bacteroidia > Flavobacteriales_D > Crocinitomicaceae > UBA6165. The sequence goes on along the minus strand of JBIIJN010000039.1, from coordinate 8,362 downwards.
TGCGAAATCTGAGTAAACATCCAACATTTGTTCGGTTTCTGCAATGGCTTCATCTTTTGTTGCGTGGGCGGTGTGTCCTTCTTGCCACAAAAATTCAGTGGTACGCAAAAACAAACGTGTGCGCATCTCCCAACGCACCACATTGGCCCATTGGTTGATCAAAATTGGTAAATCGCGATACGATTGAATCCAGCTTCGATAAGAATTCCAAATAATGGTCTCAGATGTTGGGCGAACAATCAATTCTTCTTCGAGTTTAGCATCTGGGTCAACAATTACACCTGAACCATCTTCCGCATTTTTCAAGCGATAGTGGGTCACAACAGCACATTCTTTGGCAAAACCATCCACGTGACTTGCTTCTTTGCTCAAATAAGATTTCGGAATGAATAGCGGGAAGTAAGCATTGGAGTGACCAGTTTCTTTAAATTTTCGGTCAAGCACTTCTTTCATTTTCTCCCAAATGGCATAACCATAGGGCTTGATAACCATGCATCCGCGCACATCTGAATGCTCAGCAAGGTCGGCACGTGCAATTACTTCGTTGTACCATTTAGAATAATCTTCTTCTCTAGTTGCAAATTTTGTTGACATCTGAAATATTTAATGATTTGTTGAAAAATCGTCTTGGATTTTATCGAGAGCAAAGGTAAGCAATTCTTGATTTCTTTGGTGTGCCTCGCCAAAAATTGCGTATATCGTTTGCTCTTGCAGAGAGATTGGTTTGAGGTGATAGGGCAGTTATTTGCAGTGTTCTTCCACTTAACAAAGGCCATTTGAATTGAAGCTAGTGATTTTCAAGTTAAACAAAAGGGCGTTTCCTTTTTTAGTATATTTGTTCTGTAGAATGTGAATTGCAAATTCAGATTAATTTTTTAACATTTTTTTATATTCAAGAATGTTTCTAGGTATGATTTTTGCAATTAGTCGCATGAAAAATCAGTATTTGATTGGGTTTATTTCTAGTTGAATACATAATATAAAAAGTATGAAAAGGTTAGTTTTTCTTCTCCCAGCAATTCTTTTCTTGTCCGTTTCTTGCAAGCAAACTTATTTTGTTGCAGAGGATGATGTGTATTCAACTGCAGATCCAACTGCTTTGAGACCTCGAAGTTCAAACAACAAACCAGAGGCTACGTATGATGGATATGTGTATCAACAACAAAATGGAAACAATTCGCGTGCGGGTTATTATGACCCAAATTTAGATTCGACCAATAGCGATGCTCGTGTAGTGAATAATTACTACATCAACGATTATTCAAATGCAGATTTTTACGGTGGATATAATCGTTGGAATAGACCCAATAATCATTTTGGTTGGGGTCCGTCTTGGGGTTACAATTCTTGGGGCTATAGTCCGTGGGGTTACAATCCATGGGGGCCATCTTGGGGCATGAACTCTTGGGGTTACAATCCATGGGGACCCGCTTGGGGCATGAATTCTTGGGGAATGAATCCTTATGGCTATTATCATCAGCCTTGGGGTGGTTCATACGGTATGTGGGGTTGCCATGGTGGTTGGGGAAATCCATACGCTTTTGGTTACGGTGGATATTATGGACAAGGTTGGGGTAATAACCATGGTTTTTATTCCGGTCAGATAGGTAATGGTAATAATGGCTTTGGCTTAGGTAATTCAGGTATTCCTGGTAGTGGAAACAGCACTGGTTTCAGTGGTCCTCGTCCGACTTTCTCCGGTAACCAAAATCCTGTGAATATGGGTATTGGTAAAGGAAATGCTTCACCAATTGCTACCAACGGAAGACCTAACCAACAGGCGCTAATTTCTACTGGACCAAGCCATAAGGGTTCGGGCAATGGTGTTGTTGCTTCAGGTCGCGACAATAACAATTCTTCAAGAAATAATAGTCAAGTGCTTGTACCAGGATCTGTTCCATCTAATCCTAGGGTAGAAGGTCCTGCAAGAACAAATCCTAACACTTCAGGGGTAACTCCAGCGGGAACTAGACCAAGCTCAAGTGCTCCCGGTACTGTTACAGTAGATAGAGGTACGCCAAGTGCCAATCCAAGTGGCACATCGGGAAGACCAAATACTTCTTCTGCTCCAAATGCACGTCCAAGTTCGCCTTCAACATCCACGCCGTCAAATTCAAGACCAAGTGGTTCTGCAAGTCCTGCACCGTCACGACCTAATGGTGGTTCTGCAAGTCCTGCACCGTCAAGACCTAGTGGTTCAGCTAGCCCAGCACCATCAAGACCTAGTGGTTCAGCTAATCCTTCTTCGGGAGGTGGTTCACGCCCAAGCTCAGGTTCTGCGCCTTCAGGTTCTTCGCGACCTTCTGGTGGTTCAGGTGGAGGAAGTTATTCTGGTGGCTCTAGCGGTGGTTCAAGTGGTGGCGGTGGTCGCTCAGGAGGTAGTTCAGGAGGTTCAAGCGGTGGGGGAGGAAGACCTCGATAAAATCAAGACATTATGGTGAATTCAAAAATTTTAGCGACGATAGCTTTTGTCGCATGGATGAGTACGGCAATTTCTCAAAACGAAATTGATGCCTTGAGAAATGCTCAAAGCTTTTTTGGAGGCAGCGCTAGGTCGATGGGTATGGCCGGTTCATTTGGTGCTCTGGGTGCCGATCCATCTTCAATCAACACGAATCCAGCAGGTCTTGGCAGGTTTTCTAAAGGACATTTTTCGCTTACTTTAGGCAGTCGGTTCAACAATATGTCTTCATCATTCAGCGGAACAGAAGCCAGCTTTATGAGAACATCCGTTCCTCTTCAAAGTGTTGCCTTGATGATCAATGCACCGCGCCTCAATGAGTATGGCTGGAAGTCTGTGCAAACATCTTTTGCCTACAATCGTTTGGCCGATTTTACCGCAGCAAGATATTATGAAGGGAAAAATTACAATTCCCTCTTAGATGTGTTTGCTTCCAACGGTTATTTGGTTCCTACTTCCGAGCTGTTTTCGAATCCATCAACGTATTTTACAACCAATTTGGCTTGGCAAACTTATGCTCTTGATGACGATCAAAACTCATTTTTTGAAACGTATTATCAACCTCGCTTGAACATAGGTGACACCATGTATCATCGAAAAACTCTTCAAAGCAAAGGAGGTATTTCGGAATACTCTTTTGCGATATCTGGCAATTACAACAATTCTTTGTATGTTGGCGGCTCTTTGAATATACAGAACATCAGATACTTTGAAACCAATCGGCATGAAGAAACTGTGCTTGAACCAGACGGATTTTCATTGCAATCATTTACCTACGATTTCAATTTAGAGTCCAGAGGATTTGGCGCCAATTTAAAATTTGGGTTGATTTATTTGCCAACCGAGTCTTTTAGAGTTGGATTTTCTTTCCACAGTCCTACAATGCTTAGATTTAGGGAGAAATTTGACGCAGATATGACGGCTGTTCACGACTTTGGTGTTGTAGAAACACCCAATGAATTCAAACCGAATGGCGATTTTCAGTATCGTTTTAGAAATCCGTTGCGCTGGATGGTTTCATTGGCTTATGTGCACAACAAACGCCTTGCAATGAACGTTGACTTTGAAATGGTTGATTATGGCAACGCTGCTTTCCGTTCGTCCAATAATTTGACATACCAATATGGTTTTGTCAACGAAAACTTGATGATAAACAGTTTATATCGGAATGCTGCCAATCTAAAATTTGGAGTAGAGTATGCCATCAACGCAGAGTGGTTTGTGAGAGGTGGTTACGCAAGTTTTGGCAGAGCCTTCAGCAACGATCATAAAAATGAGGCGCGCGCAAATAATTTCTTTGCTGCAGGTGTGGGATATAGGAAAGGTAAGTATGTTATTGATTTGGCTTATGTTAACCATCGTGCCCGCTCTGAATATTATGCCTTTGAAATGGCGGGAGTTGATCAATCGGATTTACAAGCGGTGTTTCGTCAAAATGCCCACCAGTTGGTTTTGACACTTGGGGTGCGATTCAATTGATTTTTTCTTTACACATGGCTATGTTTATTAGCCAGCTCTTTTTCTTCTTTCACGAAGCGTTTCTTCCTCTATTTTTGTAGAAATGACATTATTATGAGGCTGCTCGTTATTTTATTGCTTTCTGCTCCTGTATTTTCGATGGCGCAAAACAGGGATTTTGACAAACTTGAGATATTATACGACCAAGGTCACTATAAAAAGGTGCTTAAACAATCCAATAAATTGATGCTAAAACCGGAATATGAAAAGGCCATTTTGCCCTCATATTACAAGTCCATGTCTATGCTCCAGTTGTATCGCAATGAAAAATGGCGCAAACGCAATCCGAAAGCTTTGGATGAAGCTGTGGCTCTTTTTTTAGAAACAAAAAAACGAGATGAAGGGGGCAAAGTTTTCGCTGCTCACCTGTATGAAATTCAATCTTTGAAGCGCGACTATGATTATTTTATTGAGACTCTAGAACAGGACACCAAGAAAAATGCTGCGTTGATATCTTCGGTTCAGATGGCCTACAGCAAATTGTTTAGTGGCGTTCAAGATATACAAGACATTAAACCTACTTCTCCTGCACCTCCTCCGCTCACAGATATTTCTGATCTCAGGAAAAACATTGTTGCATTTGCATACAAATATGTAGGTGTAAAATATCGTTCAGGTGGCACAAATCCGAGCGGGTTCGATTGTAGTGGTTTCGTCACTTTTGTTTTCACAGAATTTAAAATAGATTTACCTCGTATTTCTCGAGATCAACAAAAGAAAGCATCGCCTTTAAAAGTTGGTGATGTGCAGCCGGGCGATTTGGTGTTTTTTGCAAATGGTTCAGATGTCAATCACGTTGGAATCGTTACACAAAACAAAAACGGCATAGTGAGCATGATTCATTCGAGTTCCAGTCAGGGTATTGTTGTTACTGAAATTAATACGTCCAACTACTGGAAAAACAGGGTGCATAGTTATGGAACCTTCATCAAGTAATTTGTTACATCTTCACAGTTTAGTTTGCTTTACACCCTAGTTTAAATTTGGCACCATCTGCTATGAGATGTTCGCTTTCGCTGTTTTTATTCGAAGATTTCCTTTTTTTCTTGAGTGTTCATAAGCCATTCAAACCTTAACTCAAAGTACCATGTTTCAAACGCGATAGGAATTGTTGTTGTTTGAATTGACTTGATTAGAATATCAGGCGAACAAAATTCTGTTGAGCCATGACTAGATTTTCATAAAACGGTTTATTTTCAACTCGGGATAGGTAACTGTTCTCAGAAAAGTAAAACAAACATGATAACCTGAAATTCTGTGTTAATCTCAGGTTGATAAGCAAATGCATTTTCGGCTCTAATAAGGTAAAAAAAAGCCACCCGTCTTGCGACGGATGGCTTTTAAAATTAATTCGTAATTGCTAACTAGTTAGCTACTACCAATCTTCTAGTCAATTGTTGGTTACCAACAGTTATAACAACCATATAAACACCAGACTGCAATTGTGTTGCGTCTAAGTCTATATTGTCTGTGTTGTTGATAGAACCAGCATTAATGGTTCTGCCCATAGCGTCGATTACAGTATATGAACCACTTTCAACGATAGTGTTCAGGAATACAGTAGTCATTGCATTGGTTGGGTTTGGAACGATGATGAAGTCAAAGTTTAAATCAGATGGAGCGTCAACTCTTCTCCAAGTAATTTCGTTTTTGCTATTCACATACATTTCATAGTCACCCAACATTGGCGTATTCAAACCGAAGTCAGCATAAGCATCAAACATTTGAACATCAACGAATTCAACACCAGTTTCTGCATTCACAAAAGAGAATACACTTTCAGATGTGCGATCGATGTTGTTGTTTGCGTCATTGTTTCCTTCAAATTGAGGAGCTGGACCACAAGTAGTTGTGTTACCAACCTGAACTGTGTTTGCAGAACAACGTGTTTCAATTGTCCAGTTGAATCCTGTTGGGCTGTTTCCTGGAAGTGTAACAGAACAAGTTCCGCCAGAACAAACCACAGCTGGGTTACTGAATGTGAAAACACCAGCTGAACCTACCGGATTACGCTTAATTCTGTAACCAGAAAGTGCACCGTTGTTCGTAAACAATTCACCAGATGGCTGAGGCCAAGATAACGTGTAAGAGTTTGGACCGTTGAAGGTACAAGTCATGTTGTTAACCAAAGCACATTGATTTTCAAGTGTGATTGTTTGTGGTTCAGTTCTGTACCATTGATTTTGGTTAAAATAGTTGGCGTCACAACGATACATAACTTGCGTAATGTAATCGTTACCTGGAGCCAAAGTTCTCGTGTCAGTCAATGCAGATGCAGAGTTGAACGTAGAGTAACCAGTAGAACCTACTAATTTGTAGTAGTAAGTGTACAAGGCAGCACCCATGTTAGTTGTAGTCAATTGAACTTGAGTACCACCACCTGCAGGAGCAACACCGTGCGCTGGAGCCAATGCTCTACCAGACAATTCATAAGTACCTGTTGAACCATTAAATCCACCAACATATACCCAATATTGAGTATTTGGAAGTAGTGTATTAATTGTAATTGCTGATACTACGAAACTTGGGTTTGCACCACACAACGCTGGGTTACCACCAAATGCATTGTCATCGTTACAAATCACCTCTGTCATGTTACCTGTACAAGTATTGTCATCGCTAATAAACAATGCAATTTTTGTATCGTAGTTTGTACCTGGGTTGTTTGTTGTCAACTCAATTGTAAACGGTACAGCACCTGCTACAGCACAATTTGGTGTTGTGAAAGAGTACCATGTGTCATTTCCATTTGCAAATCCACAAGAAGGACCAACAGGACTTGGAGTACCGTTCGAGTTGTTTCCAATGTTGTTGTCACAAGTCATATCGGACAAGAATGCGTAAGTATTCAAATCTTGTTGAATTGAATTTGTAACATCAGTTGCATCACAGATATCGTCATTAGCAGGAGGAGGACATGCTGAAGGAGATGTAAAGTTAAACTCAACACAACCTAATGCCTCACCAGCAATGTTTGATGGAACAACAGTAATGTAGTATGTTGTGTTCAACGCTGGGTTTTGCAAGAAAACCTCTGTGAAATTACCAAGTGGGAATGGGTTTGCTATGTCATTCAAGCCCGGAGCAGTACCTGCATAGATGTTGTAGTTATCAGCATCTACTACGGCGTCCCAAGTAATTGAGATATCACCTGCACCACAAGGAGGTGTAGTAACATTGATATTTGTAGCACAAACAGGAATAACAGGAACCGGAGCACAAGTTACAGACAATTCATAATTACCTTGACCTGCGCCAAAACCACCCACTACAATGTAGTATGTTTCACCCAAAGTGGAAACAAACTCAACATTCGATTGTAAACCGCCGAATCCACAATTGAAATCATCGTCATTTCCAGTTACACAAGTCAAGTTGTTACAGTCACCAGAGAACACCCACAACTTAGTATCGTAGCTCGTCAAAGCGCTACAAGTAGTAGCCGTAACCACATCACCTGTACCAATAAATTCATACCAGATTTTACCACCTGTACCATTTGTTGTAACGCAAGTAGGTACAGCATCTGTTGGAGCACCAACTGTTGTTCCTGTTACAACTGCTCCACATGCGATAGGCAATGCTGCTTCACATGGTGTTGGAGGAGTAGAACATTCAGGAGCAATTGGACCAACCGTTGTTGTTTGGTTTCCTGGAGCAGTACCAGAGAAAACAACGTTTCCTCCTACAGAAACAATATAGTTTGGTGAGTTATCTGCGAATGTAGAAACGATTGTTAGTGTATAAGGACCGTCAGCGCCACTTGGAACACTTTGAGAGTCGCTATAACCATTGCCGTAAGGACCACCGCTCAATACGATGTTGTTGTTCGCATCCGTCAATGTCCAAGTGGTAGCGTCACCCCAAGAGGCACTTGACATATCAACGTCAATTTGACAAGGAGGAGTAGATGAACAAGTGATTCCCGTAACGTTTGTTGTTTGCTGTGCTCCAGCAATTCCTGAGAACAAAACATTACCATCAACAGAAACAGAGTAGTTAGGTAAGTTATCAATAAAACCTGAAGTAATATTCAGTGAATAAGGTCCGTTGTCAGCAACAGCCAATATTTGCGTATCACTGTAACCATTACCATAAGGACCTCCACTCAAAACAACGTTGTTAGATGCATCCGTAAGTGTCCAAGTGGTAGCATCACCCCAAGAAGCGCTGGACATCGTCACAGCAATTTCACATGATGGAGGAGCAGGACAATTGATTGGACCAACAGACGTGGTTTGGGCTCCAGGAGCACTACCTGTAAACAACACATCAACACCAGCAGAAACCGTGTAGTTTGGTGAATTGTCAAAGAACTGAGAAACGATGTTCCAAGTATAAGGGCCGTTACCAGCATTTGTCAAAGTCTGAACATCAGAGTAA
>JBIIJN010000007.1:0-56530 GCA_044233745.1 Crocinitomicaceae bacterium | reverse complement strand
CCATTACCATAAGGGCCACCACTCAACACTACGTTGTTCGATGCATCAGTTACAGTCCAAGTTGTACCGTCACCCCAAGAAGCGCTATTAATTGCGAACGTTAAGTCACATCCTGATGGTGGAGGAGCAATTGGACAGTTGATTGGACCAACTGTTGTTGTTTGGGCTCCAGGAGCAGTACCTGTAAACAATACATCAACACCAGAAGAAACCGTGTAGCTTGGTGAATTGTCAAAGAACTGAGAAACGATGTTCCAAGTATAAGGACCGTTACCAGCATTTGTCAAAGTCTGAACATCAGAGTAACCATTACCATAAGGGCCACCACTCAACACTACGTTGTTCGATGCATCAGTTACAGTCCAAGTTGTACCGTCACCCCAAGAAGCGCTATTAATTGCGAACGTTAAGTCACATCCTGATGGTGGAGGAGGAGCTGGGATAAATGTTACTGACAATGTACGACAAATATTTTGCGTTCCACATCCACTGTTTGTGCTTACATGTAAGCGAGCAGTGCCAGAGAACGTAGCCGTCCACACAAGAGGGGTAGCGCCAAAAACCTGAACAACATTGAAATCATCGGTTAAAGTTAACCAATCCGTACCTACGCTGGAAGCAAATTGGTAGGTTGATCCGCTTACTATACCTAAAACTGTGCTATACTCTCCAGCAAATGCACAAGTCGTTAGATTTACAGTAGTTGGAGTAGTTGGAGCAGTGCCCGTCCCGAAAGGCGTGACGTTGACGCACTGCGCGTATGATTGTGACGAAAAGGCCGACAAGAAGCCAGTTAACGTCAGAATCATCAGCATTTTTGCTAATAATACATGTTTTCTCATAATTAATTATTTAATGATTAGGGCGTGAAATTAGTATGATTTTTTTAATTACAAAATTATTTCTCATTAATGTTAGAGAATAATTATTGATATATTATTCCTGCATAATTGTTTTGGTTTCTAATAGAAAAAAAGCCCACCAAAAATGGCAGGCTTTGCTGATGTTTGAGCTAAAATTTTATTTTACGATTACTTTTTTGAGCATGGTGTTTTTTTCTGAAGTGAATTGAAAGTAATAAACACCGGGCGTCCAATTGTTGACATCAATAGCATCTTGAAGCAAGTTCGAGTATTGTTTTTGAGCAATTGTCTTGCCTGAGATATCATAAACTATCAATTCTCCATTGAAAGGTTCATCAAATTGCACATACACCTCGTCAACGGCTGGGTTAGGATAAATTGTTGCGGGCTCGGTTGCTACCTCATTATTGGTGTTGAGTATTGGAGCTGCCATTTGCCATTGCACATTTTCTACTAAATTGGCTTCAGGGTCGAAGTTGTATTGAAGTAATGCGTAACGTGCATTTTGAGCATCTGTATAAAAGGAGAAGCTGTGCGTGATTGCGGTTTCTGATTGATTAAATACAGGTAAGCCGAATAGATATGCTGTGGCTTCTTGTATTGTACTGTCTTTGATGTGTTGGCGAATGGTAGGGAAAGTACCGAAAGGTGTTGTGATTGTTCCCCAAGCATCCATTTCTGAAAATCTGTGTGTTGTTATGGTTACAAGAACGGAATCCGCTTCTTCGATATTATCTATAAACAGGTTTATTGTGCTCACATTTTCGAAAGAGGTGCCGTAAGTTGAAGGGAAGGACAATTGTCTTTGATAGGGCGAAAATCCAATGGGAGTATTCGTTCCTGTTCCTGCAAGGTCACCATAAGCACCAATTAAATCGAAGGCTTCGGAAGTTTTTCTAAAAAAGATTTGTGTTCCATCTGCGTCTTCAGTGCCAAGCGTAGCCGTAGGAAAGTTGGAAGCAGCGCTGTACCACTCGGCCATACCTAATGCAATAAAATCTATACTGGTATCGTTGAGTTCTCCATAATCCCATGTTTGATTGGTGCCAGCTGGCGTATGAGAAATACTCGGGTTTGCGTCGATTCCCAATTGTACAACATCCGATACATCAATAAAATGTGCTGATGTTATGAATATTTGTGCGCTGATATTTGCGCCAAACAGTAAACCAAAAAATAGAACTGTTGTTTTCATGATGTGTTATTTTGAAACTAAGACGTTGAAAGCAAAGTAAAAGTCACCAAGATTTGAAAATAATTTTCATCCTTGACATGAAATACATCGTTTGAGCAGAATATAGTACTTTTGCCTAAAATTTTTCTAATGGCTGTATATCTTGATAATGCTGCAACAACGCCAATGGCACATGAAGTAGTTGCAGTGATGTGTGAGCATTTGGCGAACTCTTTCGGCAATCCATCTTCTTCCCATTCTTTTGGGCGTCAGGCTAAGGGCCTATTGGAAACCTCGCGCAGAAATATTGCCAAACATTTGAATTGTGATGCTAAAGAGTTGATTTTCACATCAGGAGGCACAGAAGCAGATAACATGGCCATTAATATTGCTATCCATGCCTTGGGTGTGAAACGCATAATCACTTCTGAGATTGAGCACCATGCTGTAGAACTTACCGCTAAAATTCAGTGCGAGAAAAACGGAGTTCAGTTAATTATGTTGGATGTAGATCATTCTGGTAATATTGATTATGCACAATTGGAGCGGCTGTTATCAGATAAAACCCCAACTTTTGTTTCGCTTATGCATGCCAACAATGAGTTGGGCACTTTACTGGATATGAAACGTGTTGGAGGGATGTGTCGTGAACATGGCGCTTATTTTCATTCGGACACTGTTCAAACCATGGGGCATTATGCATTTGATTTGAAAGAACTGCCAGTTGATTTTATTACTTGTGCTGCTCATAAATTTCATGGACCAAAAGGCGTTGGTTTTTTGTATGTTAATTCTAGAATCAAAACCATACCCATGATTTTGGGTGGTGCTCAGGAGCGAAATTTCAGAGGGGGCACAGAAAATTTGATTGGTATCGTTGCCTTATCAAAAGCATTTGATTTGGCCTATGAGGATTTGTTGGGACATCAAAGCCATGTGCAGGGGCTGAAAACGTATTTCATCGAAAAATTGCAGGCGCTTGTTCCTGATGTGCAATTCAACGGTCGCACAGAACCCGATCATTCTCTCTATACTGTTTTGAATGTTTCATTTCCGCCATCTGAAAAATCGGGCATGCTGCTTTTCGTTTTGGATTTAAAAGGTGTGGCGTGCAGTGGAGGCAGTGCTTGTTCTTCTGGGTCGAATGTGGGCAGCCATGTTTTGACTGGAATTGGAGCTGATCCCAATCGTCCGAGCATTCGTTTTTCGTTTAGTCGATATACAACCAAGGAAGAATTAGATTTCTCGCTTCAAGTTATTTTAGAAAGTCTTTAAACCAAAAGGGATTCGTTGAGCAAGTTGGTCAATCGTTTTGCCATGTCGTTTCTGTAGCGTTTTGTTCTGAATCCGCCAATCCATTTGATGCCAGATATAGCATTGGTGAGCAGCAATTCATCTGCGGCCAATAAGTGTTGTGGCATAATAGCACACTCATAAACTTTTATCCCAGTTTTCAAGGCCAAGTTGATAACGGTCATGCGCATGGTGCCTGCTAGAACGCCTTCATCCAAGGACGGTGTGTACAAAACACCATTGCTTACCACAAAAAGATTGGAAGAAGATGATTCTATGATGCTGCGTTTTTCGTTTTGTATTAAAACGTCGTCCAGTTGTTTGGCTTGTGCATCCAATGAGGCCATTACATAAATGAGCCCGTTTTTGGTTTTGATGGTACTCAATTTGTTAATTGGCTTTTTGATGTCGTTATACACATCAACTTCCAGTCCTTTCTCGTTCAAAGTGAAACCTGAAGTATTGTCCGGGATAAATTCTAGTGTATAAGAAACTTCATTGGTTGTAGGCATATAGGTGCCACCCACGCTTCTGTCAAATGAAAGTCGAACCCTTCCGCCAAGATTGTGACCAGAATGATGAATCAACTCGCCAATTTGCACTTTGAAATAATGTGCAGAGAAGTATGCTGGAATTCTCAAATGAAGCACCTGTGCCCCTGAAAGAATTCTGGAAATGTGGTTTTCAATATTGATGGGTTTACCGTTTACGATTTTAATGGTCTCAAAGCAACCATCTCCATATAGATATGCGCGGTTGTTGGGTGCAATATGCGATTCACTTTGCAACACAATTTTTCCGTTGATATTGTAAAACGCCACCATGGTCTTTTAGAAAAGAGCGAGTATAGCAGATTTAACGTCATTGAAATGGAAAACCAGCATAAACGCGATACCAAAAACTGCACCGCCAAGATGCGCATCATGAGCTACATTTGAGCCGCCGCGTTTGTCCATATAATATTCATAAGCCAAATATCCCAAACCGATGCCCCAAGCAGGGATAGAGAAAAATGGGAAAAACACAAAAGTTAGCGGTGCATCAGGCATTAAACAAATATAAGCAAATAGCACCGCCGAAACGCATCCAGAAGCTCCTAGAGACATGTAGTTTGGATTGTCTTTGTGGCGGGCAAAGGGTATTATTGTTGAAAACAGCGCTGCGCCAAAATAAAGTAAAAGAAAATGAAGTTCAGGCAGGACAATAGGCATTGTAGAAAACTTCATTTCGAGACCTGAGCCGAAACTGTATAACACAAACATATTGAAAATGAGATGCGTCCAGTCGGCATGAATAACGGTATGCGTGAAAATGCGCTGGTACTCTTTGTTGTGACTGATGTTATAGGGAATAAACATAAACCTCAATTTGAGATTATAGTCGTTGAAAGCCATATAGGAAATAATTGCAGTTGCTGCTATAATGATAATTGTTACCATAAGTTGTTTTTGATGACTTGAGCACGAAAGTAGCAAAAAATCTAATCAAACCTCTATTGTCATCACCTTGCAACACATTCTTAACATGGCCTTGAATTATAGATTAAGCTCGATTAACACGAAATCACGGACAAAAAAAAGGCTGCTCAAACTAATGAGCAGCCTTAATAATGCATCAAGAATAAAAAATTCTATTTTTTGACAAATCTAGAAGTAATAACGCCATTTACTGTAGCAACAGTTATGATATATAAACCTTCATCAAAATGTGCAACATTCAATTCAAGTTGGTTTATGTTATTATAAGCACTTGTGAAAATTGTTTTTCCGGAAGCATCATGCACAGAAACATTTTGAATGAGTTCAACAGCGATGTTTAAAACATCATTGGCTGGATTAGGATATAGACTCAAACTTGCCTCTAAAGCATTTTGGTCAATAGACGCTGCTGAGCACGACATCTCAGTAATTGCTCCGGCAGGAAAAGCATTTTCTAAAGTAGGAACTCCAGAAATGGGCCAAATATCATTGTTAATCATTTTTCTGTCAGGACCAATTAAAACAATAGTTGGGAAAGCTGAAATTCCATAAGTGTTTCGAACTGTACTTCCTCCGGCGCTCCCTAATACATTGGGAAAACTGCTGCTTGGTAAGCCCGCAGACTGCTTGAAGCCAGCTAAGTCGGCCAATGTAGAATTGGCATCGCTTTCAACGCCTAATACAAAAACATCGCCTTGGTTGCAACCATATTTAGTATAGAAACTATGGATAGTTGGAGCAGTTTGCATACATGGGCCACACCAGTAAGCGAAAAAATCAATCATCACATATTGACCAGCATCACACAAGTCATAAAGATTATAGGTCGCACCATCAACTGTGTTCACTGTAAAATTGGGGCAAGTAGCACCTACAGCAATTGTGCTTTGTCCAAAGGAAAATCCAATGAGACTTGTAAATGAAATTAGAGTAAATAGTTTTTTCATGATTTGTTTTTTAATTTGTTGGCGAAAATAATATTAGCTATCCATTATTAGAGAATATTCTTTTCTATGAACTTGAAGTCCTAAAACAAAAAAAGTCCGCTTCAGATGAAACGGACTTTCTATAAATTTTGAGAGAAAATTAATTCTTTGGCTTAGAGCAGCAAGCTTTTGGTTGCTCTCCAGAAGCGCAAGATTTTGGTTGCTCAGCTGAACAATTTGCTGCTTCGCCTTTTTTCTTCTTTTTCTTCTTTTCTTTTTTGTCAGTCATTTCGATGTTCACACCGTTAGACATTGCATACGTGCTGATTGAAGTTGCTCCTAAAAACATCATCAAAGTTGCTGCTACAAATAACTTTTTCATAGTTTCAATTTTTATGGTTAGTACTTATTTCTTTATTACTTACTACAAAGATGCGATTTTAGTTTCAATGCCCTTCACTTTATCTCCTATTTTAACATTTATTTGACAGTTTAATGGAAGGAATATATCAATCCTAGAGCCAAATTTGATGAAGCCAAATTCTTTTCCTGCTTCAGCTTTAGCTCCAGTTTCGGCGTATAAGCAGATTCTTCGGGCCACGGCTCCCGCGATTTGTCTGAAGAGAACCTCTGTTCCATTTTTATCTTTGGTAACCACTGTGCTGCGTTCATTTTCTGTTGAACTCTTGGGATGCCAAGCCACCAAAAACTTACCAGGATGATATTTCACATATGTGTTTTCACCTGAAATGGGGTAGTAATTGGCATGCACATTGAGCGGCGACATGAATATGGAAACTTGAATGCGGCGGTCCTTGAAGTATTCTGTTTCTTCAACTTCCTCGATCACAACAACTTTGCCATCGGCAGGGCAAATAACATCGCCATCGTTGTAAACCAAGGTTCTCTTTGGGATTCGAAAAAATTGCATGACCAAAACCAACATCGTCAATAATAAAATATTGATTGCCCAAAATAGCCAAGCCCAATCCAGTTCTCTGAACAAAAACAAATTGGCCATAAATAAACCGCCCAATATAACGATGGTAGTCAAAATAATCGTTCGTCCTTCTCTGTGTAGTGTCATAAGCTTAATATTCAAACCAATAAAAGTGTAAAGCAGTGGTTAAAAGTAAATAAAACAGTGGTACGGCAAAAAACGTGGCATCCATTCTATCTAAAATGCCGCCGTGACCAGGTAAAAGTTTTCCTGAATCTTTAATTTGCAGACTTCTTTTGAAAAGCGATTCAAACAAATCTCCCAAGATTGAAGCGATGGCTACCAGAAGCGAAGCGAGCATCCAAAACCATGTAGAAGTGTCTGTAGTGAAAGCAATCATGATACCTGCAAATGCTGTAAATACGATACCCACCAGGGTACCTTCCCATGTTTTTTTAGGGGAAATTCGGGGAAATAAAGATTTTTTTCCGAAAAAACGCCCACCCAAATAAGCAAAAGTGTCGTTGGTCCAAGTCAATAACAAAGGTGTTAGCGCAAACACAAACGATTCTTGGGCCAAATGCGCGAGTAAAAAGAGCGGCATGAGAATGTAAATCCAACCGATGCTGGAAAGACTTGTGTTTTCCAAGGGGTGTTCTTTGTTTCTGTATATTTCCACGATGAAAATAATCAAGACAGAAAGCATGGCGGCGTGGGGTATAAAAAATGTATCTATTTCTCCTAGGTCAATAAGCATGTAGATGATAAACCCTGAAATGCCCAATATGATGGAGAGCCAGCGCGTGGGTCCTGAAAGCGGATTTTTTTTCAGGGTGTAAAATTCATGAAGACCGATGGCTCCAATCAATCCCATCACAACAAAAGAAATCCATGAGCCCAACCAAAGTGCACCCAAAATGACTGTTACGAATACAGCACCAGTAAGACTTCTTATGAGGATTTCTTTCATGAATTACACGTTGAAGCGGAAGTGCATGATATCGCCATCTTGAACGATATATTCTTTTCCTTCTACTTTGAGTTTGCCCAATTCTTTGAGTTTAGCCTCTGAACCGTATTCAATAAAATCTTCATATTTCATCACTTCGGCGCGGATAAAACCTTTTTCGAAATCTGTGTGGATTACGCCCGCAGTTTGAGGCGCTGTCCAGCCTTTTTTGAAAGTCCAGGCGCGTACTTCTTTTACGCCAGCTGTAAAGTAGGTTTGCAAATCCAAAAGTCGGTAAGCCGAACGAATCAGTCGATTTACACCAGGTTCGTCCAATCCAAGTTCGTCTAAGAATATTTTTCTTTCATCGTAGGTTTCCAGTTCGGTGATATCTGCTTCAATTTGCGCACCAATCACCAAAACCTCTGCTTTTTCGTTTTTCACGCCTTCTTTCACTTGGTCAACATAGGCATTGCCACTTTTCACGGCGGCTTCATCCACATTACACAAATAAAGAACTGATTTTGCTGTAATCAATTGAAATTCACGTAAGTATGGCAAATCGTTTTCTTCGATGTGCATTTCGCGTACGTTTTTGCCTTGCTCCAAATGCGCTTTGATGGCTGTTGCTAAATTGTGTGCAGCCACGGCATCTTTATCCCCTGATTTTAGGTTTTTTGACAGTGCATGAATTCTTTTTTCAACGGTTTCCAAGTCTTTCAACTGCAGTTCGATGTCGATAACTTCTTTGTCGCGCATTGGATTCACAGAGCCATCAACGTGGATGATATTGCCATTGTCGAAACAACGCAATACGTGAATAATGGCATCACACTCCCTGATATTTCCCAAAAACTGATTGCCCAAGCCTTCACCTTTGGATGCGCCTTTCACCAAACCTGCAATGTCAACAATTTCCATAGTGGTGAAAATAACGCGTTCAGGTTTCACCAATTTTTCGAGTTCTAGAATTCGATCATCTGGCACGTTGATGGTGCCCACATTGGGTTCGATGGTGCAAAAAGGGAAATTAGCAGATTGTGCTTTAGCGTTGGATAAACAGTTGAAAAGAGTTGATTTACCTACGTTTGGCAAACCAACGATACCACATTTTAAGGCCATGTTTGAAAAAATTTTTGCAAATATACCTGAATTAATTGAATAGGGTCAGTGATAGGAGTTATCAGGGGTAAGATAAATTCGATAAGTTGTAATGCAGAGCAGTCTAAGAAAGTTAAGTTTTATATTATGTATGTCGCCCCTTAAGGGCTTTGGCAACAGCATGATTCGATTCATAGCATCGGGCTTCACCCAATTTTGTTTTATGTCGTCCCTTCAGGACTTGAACCGGAAAGTTTCCATGTTGACATTTCCATGTTTTGTGTAGTATAAATCTAATCACCTCACGAACTTAACACTATTTTTGCCCCATGAACGACAAACACGGAAAAATGGTTTTTGGTTTATTGGGCAAATCGCTCGGTCATTCTTTCTCTCAGGAGTATTTCACGAAGAAATTTGAAGCAGAAGGCATTGATGCGGTTTATCAAAACCTTGAATTGGCACAAATAGATGAACTTAAAACGGTGCTTCGAACAGAAAATTTGAAAGGGTTGAACGTTACAATTCCCTACAAATCTGACGTGATTCCTTTTCTTGATGGACTATCTGACGAAGCCGCGAAAATTGGTGCGGTAAATACTATTGTCAATGAAAATGGCAAGTGGATTGGAGCCAACACAGATGCTTTTGGATTTCAGCAAATGATAAAACCGTTTTTATTAAACACCCACGAACGCGCTTTGGTTTTGGGCAACGGTGGCGCATCTAAGGCTGTGGCGTATGTGTTGAAATCCATTGGTTTGGATGTGATTTTTGCTGCTAGAAATCCACTTGAAGGACAGTTTCATTTATCGGAGGTGAATGACATGATGGTGAAACATTGTGGCATTATTGTGAACACAACACCTGTGGGCACTTGGCCGAATGTGGATGATTATATTTCCATTCCTTTTCATGCTTTAACGGATGCTCATTTGGTGGTCGATTTGATTTACAATCCGGAGCAAACGGAATTTCTCAAGCGCGCTTCCGAACAAGGAGCGACAACATTAAACGGTCTCACGATGTTGTATCAACAAGCTGAAAAATCTTGGCAACTATGGAAAGCGACGATCTAGACATTTACAACCTCATTCAAGAAGGCGAACACGAGCAGCAAGATTTCAAATACCGCATCGATGAACCTGCGAAAATTGCTAAAACCTTGTGTGCTTTTGCCAATACCAAGGGAGGAAGATTGTTGGTGGGCGTGAAAGACAACGGCACCATCAAAGGCATCGACCCAGAGGAGGAATACTATGTAGTTGAAGCTGCTGCTCAACGTTTTTGCAGTCCAGAAATTCCTTTTACTTACAAAATTTGGTCGGACCCCAAAGATTCTAAGAAATTAGTTTTGCAAATCGACGTGGCAGAATCTGAGCTTAAACCTCATCGTGCCTTGAATGAGGAAAAAAAGTGGTTGCCCTACATCCGTATTGAAGATGATACGCTTTTGGCAAATCGCATTACGGTTGGTGTATGGAAAAAGCAGCAATCAGTCATCAAGAAGCCTGAAGTACTTACCGACAAACAGTTGGATTTGTTGCGCGCTATTCATCGCATGGAGCCGTGTACGATTTCAGCGATTTATAGAAATGTGAAAATGTCGTCTAAACAAATTGACCATTTACTCGTGATGTTTATTTCATGGGGTTTGGTGAAACAAGAACTCAACAAAGAAAAAGCTACGTATTCCTGTTTGGATGTGCAGAAGATTGATTGGTAATTGGTGAAAACCCCCATATTTGCACCTATGTTTCAATTCAAAACCCGTCAGTATTTCATTTTAATCTTTGCCCTCACCGCATTTTGGTCGGTATACAGTACTTTCCGCAGTGAGAATTGGCAATACAACGTGGTCACTTCTGATGGACGTGGTTATTATGCTTTTTTGCCTGCTGTGTTTGTTTTTCAAGATGATGAATATGAGCAAGTTAAGAAAGCTGAATTGGAGAAGTTTGTGCATTGGGGCAATCAGAATTATATCTACGAAACTGACGAGGGCAGACGTTATAACAAATGTTTCCCAGGAGTGGCCTTGGTTCAATCCCCGGCTTTTCTCACAGGATTATTGGCTTCTCATTTGGCAGGACAGGAGACTACTGGTTACAGCGATATATCCTTGATTTTTGTGATACTCAACGGCTGGATTTTTGGCTTATTGGGACTTTGGCTGATGTATCGCAACATGCGCTTTTTTACCCAAGATGAATTTGCCTGGCGTTCGGCTCATTTTGCCATGGCATTTGCGACTTTTTTGTTTTTCTATTTGACCGCAGCACCGAGCTTTTCGCATGTGTATTCTTTTGCCATTTTGAATTTATTTGTGTTCCTCGTTTTGAGAATTCGGGAGCAAGCAAAATCCAAATTCTTCCTTTTTCTTGGACTCACACTTGGTTTGATTTTCATCATTCGCCCTACGAATCTTTTGGTGGTGTTTTTCATGTTCTTTCTGCTGGGATCTAAAGAGGCTCTTGTTCAATTTATTAGAGAATTGTACTCCAATTATGGACGAAATTTTTTAATCGGAACGATCGGTTTTGTCTTGGTTGTGAGCATTTTACCATTGCTTTGGTATTGGCAATCAGGTCATTGGGTGTTGTGGTCTTATGATGGCGAAGGGTTTTATTTCAGCAATCCGCAGTTTTTCAAGGCTTTGTTCAGCTACCATACAGGGATTTTTATTCACATGCCTTTGCTTTTTATCGCCTTTGTTTTTGTGTTTAAGTTATTCAAAAAATCTTTCTGGTTGGCGACTTCCTGGTTGGCCTATTTTGTGTTATTGACCTATATTATTTCTTCTTGGTGGAGCTACGATTATGGTTCAGCTTTGGGAAATCGGGCATTTTCTGAGCACATGTTCATATTTGCAATTCCATTGGCGATGGGCTTGGAAAAATTCAAGATGAAATGGTTGATTGGTGCAGGTTTATTTTTGTTTACAGGATATACAGTTATGCGCACTTACCTACACATTGCAGGCATTTTTCCAACACAACGTTTTACCCAAGAAACATTTTGGCGCAGCATATTCGACTTGAAAAAAACGGGTGAAATGCGCTATTTTTGGTTGCAAGATGTGCTTCCGTTTGCCAAAGATTATAAACGAAGCGAATTGGTAATTTCAGAAGCCAATTTTGATTTCGATAACATTCGTGAATTTGGTGAATTTGCCAATTTCGATTTTCCCGATACCACACAGGGAACACGCTATGTGCTTGAAATAGAATTTGATAAAGAATTGAAAGATGGTTCCAGTTGGGTCGATGTGCTCCTAGTCGCAGATGGCACCAACCAATGGAATGGCGAGCGCAATTACATCACGTTGCCTATTTACAATTACTACAAAGAGGGTTTGAATAGTTCGCACAGAACCCTGATCTCAATGGATTTATACTACGACCAAAAGCCAGTCACTTCAATGAAAGTGTATTTTTGGAATATCGCCAAAAAGTCCTTTGAAATTCGGAATGTGAAAGTGGTTTTGGTGCAGGCGGTGAGGTGAGTTCTTTACTTTTGAACCACAACCCGAATCATTTCCATGTTGTCAACGCCATGTAGATGAAGGAAATACGCGCCAGATTGCAGTGTTTCACAGTTCAAAGTGATTTTACCAATGTCAAACACAAAAGCTTCTGCACCCAATGATTGCACCCATTTTCCAGTCAAGTCATAAACGGAGATGAGTTGTGGTGCAGCGGAATTTTCGTTCAATTCAATAATCAACTGCGTGCTTGCTGGATTTGGATAAACGAGTGCAGTGGAATTCAATATTTCTGGTACATTCAATACGAATTGCACAAAAGTTACTGTGTTGTTGCCCGAATTTGGAATACCCAAAACCAAGTCTGGAATGTTGAAGAATATATCTGCTGGGCTGCTTAAACCCGACACAACTTGAACTGGGCTCGAACTAAAATCGTTGTTGTATTTCACACATTGATTACCTCCCCAAACGGATACATAATAGTTTCCGTCGCCATCCACAGCAATGCCATCACAATTGCTGTAAGAAGTGGTGATTAGGGTGCTCACTGTGTTGTCTGCCAAACTAATCGCTTTGATAGGCGCATTTGAACCCCAATTCACAAAAACACAGCGGTTGTTGGCTTCATCGAAAATGATTCCGTTGGGTGATGGTCCCAAGTTCGAAGCTAGCAGTGTTGATGTCTCGCCAGCGATATTCAGTTTGAAAATCTCCTTTGATGAGAAAGCTGTAACAATCAAATTGCCAGCATCGTCGTGGGTGATTCCATTCAAAAAGGTACCTGTCGTATTCACATTAAAAACTTCTTCGAGGGTAGTCATATTGAATCCTTTCACACGCGAACCACAGCAAGCATAAACTACATCGCCAACTATTTCAATGCCATAAGGTCCAGTGCTACCAATGCTGCTTGCAGGAATCAAGACGCTCAAATTGCCACCAGCATCTCTGGCCAATATTTGGTGAGAAGTCGTGTTTCCAATCAACCATCTGCTGTTGGCAAAATCGTATTCAACACTTTCGGGTCCGCTGTAATTCTGCGCGAAAGAGAAACTTGAAACAAGAAGAATCAAGGAGAGTGTAATGTTTTTCATGGTTTTAGTTTTGCCAAATGTAGGAAAAATCGTTTAGGTGAAGCGGTGTGGGTGAAATTAGACCGCCTTCAAACTTAAATCCAAAGACATAATCGAATGTGTCAATGCGCCGACAGAAATAAAATCCACACCTGTTTCGGCATAAGCCACAATGGTTTCTTCTGTGATGCCACCTGAGGCTTCGGTTTCGATGTTTTCGGGAATCAGTTTCAGTGCTTCTTTGATGTTCTCTGGCGTGAAATTGTCGAGCATAATGCGGTCCATACCTCCAACGGCAAGGGCTTCTTTCAATTCATCGAAATTGCGCACTTCGAGTTCGATTTTCAAATCCAGATTTTTTTCTTTCAAATAACGATGTGTGGCTTCGATGGCCTTTTTGATTCCGCCGGCATAGTCCACGTGGTTGTCCTTGATCATGATCATGTCGTATAAGGCATACCTGTGGTTGTAGGCGCCACCAATGCGCACGGCCCATTTTTCCATATAGCGGATGTTGGGTGTGGTTTTTCGGGTATCCAACAAGCGACATTTGGTGTGACTAATTTTATCGGCTAAAAACCTCGCTTTTGTAGCAATTCCGCTCATGCGTTGCATAAAATTGAGCATCAAGCGTTCGGTTGCCAAAATAGATTGCGACGAACCCGCCACAGTGAGCACGATATCGCCTTTTTGTATTGGACTGCCATCTTGAATAAAAACCTCGACCTGAAGATTTGGGTCGTAAAGAGCAAAAATGCGCTGAGCCAATTCAACACCAGCCACAATGCCGTTTTCCTTCACCAATAGTTTGGCTTTTCCCTGTGCATCCGCTGGAATCGTGGCCAATGAAGTGTGGTCGCCATCTCCGATGTCCTCGCGCAGCGCCTCGCGGATGATGCTGTCTATTAAGTCGTAATTCAATCGCATATGCAAAGGTAGAAATAACAAATTATAAATCGGAGGTGAACGTAGATTCGAACCGCCGTGTTATATCGGATTAATAGAAAGTTTTTCAAGAACAAATGTGTTTCCTGATTCTTTCAAGCGCAGCGAAACCCTGAATTTTTTGGCTTTATCGGTTACTAAGCTGCCTATCATGGCATAGTTGCCTTTATTTGTCCCTTTAAAAGAAACTTCAAATTCGCTTGGTTTGTTTTTATCGAAAAAGTCTTTTAAAATCTGCTGGGCTTGGGTTTTGCTGTAAACCGATTCCACGTTATTCACTTCCAACAATAATTTGTCGCCAACGTGAGAAATAATTTTTTGCTCATTTCCTTCTTTGAGGGCTTTTTCCAATGAATTGTACACCGCCGTTAGGTTTGCAGGCGCTTGCATGTAGTAAAACACAACAGAAAATAAGAATATTGATAGAGATTTCATCGCGTCATTTTAACCAATTATCGTGCCGAATATAGGACTTTTTATGAATCCGAATCGCTTTTCATTTATCTTTGGCCATCACTTTTACCAATCGTTTTGAAGAAAGATCTTCTCCTAATTACGCCGCCCTTTACCCAATTGAATACGCCATATCCGGCAACGATGTATTTGAAGGGCTTTTTGAACACGAAAAATATATCTTCGTTTCAAATGGATTTGGGCATTGAAGTAATTGTCGATTTGTTTTCTAAAAAGACATTCGAGATCATCTTTGAGCAGCTCGAAAACACCAATTTTTCTTTTTCGGAAAACGCACAGCGCATTTTTACTTTGAGAGCAGCATATTTGCAAACCATCGATGAGGTGCTGGCTTTTTTGCAAGGGAAAAATCCAAGTTTTGCTCGACAGATTTGCTCCGAAAATTTCTTGCCCGAAGCTTCTCGTTTTGAGGCTTTGGATGATTTGTCGTACGCTTTTGGCAACATGGGCATCCAAGACAAAGCCAAGCATCTGGCTACTTTGTATTTGGAGGATTTGTCGGATTTTATCATCGAATGTGTGGATGCTAATTTTGGTTTTAGTCGCTATGCCGAACGTTTGGGCTTGAGCGCCAATTCTTTTGATGATTTGTATGCCGAATTGAACCAAGAGGAACGCTATATTGATAAAATTACTTTACAGATTTTAGAAGAAAAACTGGCACTTGTTCAACCCAAATTGGTCTGTTTTTCAGTGCCGTTTCCGGGGAATTTGTACAGCGCCTTTCGTTCTGCCAAATACATCAAAGCACATTATCCCGAAGTGAAAATTGCTATGGGAGGTGGTTTTCCCAACACTGAACTGCGCTCGCTTGCTGATGCCCGTGTTTTTGAATTTTTCGATTTCATTACCCTTGATGATGGGGAATTGCCCATTGAACAGCTTTGGAATCACACACAAAATTCAGAACAAGATGAATTCAAACGCACTTGGCTCTTGGAAAATGGGGCAGTTGTGTATAAAAACAACACATCAAAATCGGATTACAAACAAAGCGCAGTGGGCACACCCGATTATTCCGACTTGCTTTTAGACAAATACATTTCGGTCATTGAAATTGCCAATCCGATGCACAGTTTGTGGAGCGATGGGCGCTGGAATAAATTGACCATGGCGCACGGCTGTTATTGGGGAAAATGCACCTTTTGCGATATTTCTTTGGATTACATCAAGATTTATGAGCCCATCGCAGCCAGTATTTTGGTCGATAGAATGGAGGAATTGCTTGCCCAAACCCACGAAACAGGCTTTCATTTTGTGGATGAGGCTGCGCCACCGTCTTTGATGAAAGCTTTGGCCTTGGAGATTTTGAAACGCAAACTCACCGTAACTTGGTGGACTAATATTCGCTTTGAAAAGAACTTCACGCAAGACCTGTGTCACCTGCTCAAAGCGTCGGGGTGCATTGCTGTTTCTGGGGGATTGGAAGTAGCCTCCGACCGTTTGTTGGAACTCATCGACAAAGGCGTTACTGTTGAACAAGTGGCACAAGTGACCCGCAATTTCACCGAATCTGGCATCATGGTGCATGCTTATTTGATGTACGGTTATCCCACGCAAACCATTCAAGAAACGGTGGATAGCTTGGAGATGGTGCGCCAACTTTTTGAAGAAGGTGTGCTGCAATCCGGTTTTTGGCATCAGTTTGCATTAACGGCGCACAGTCCGGTGGGCATGAATCCTGAGGACTATAAAATTGTACCCAAGCTCGAAGAAATTCAATTTGCCAAAAACGACATCCAATTCACCGATAGCACGGGCATCGACCAAGGTAAATTCAGCTTTGGTTTGAAAAAATCGCTATTCAATTATATGCACGGCATTGGTTTCGAATTGCCTTTGCAAGATTGGTTCGATATCAAAATTCCCAGAACAAAAATTCCCCGCGATTACATCCTCAATTGTTTGAATAAGCCCGAGGAATTCAACACCAAACCCAGCGCAAAAATCGTTTGGCTCGGCAACCAACCGCTCATTCGGGAATTCACCAAAGCAAAAAAAGGTCTCAGCAAAACCATGCTCGAGCTCACATTTCACACCAAAACCGACACGTTTAGCATTTCCATCGACCAAGATAAAGGCCTTTGGTTATTGGAACAATTGCCGCTTTTAGGACCGCAAAACAGCCAACTACCCACATTTGCTCAACTAAAAACCAACTTCGAAGAACACCTTGAAGACTTCGAATTGTTCTGGTATTCCAAGCCGATGAATGTCTTGAAGGAGCATGGGTTTTTGGTGTTGTGATAAAACTTTCCTGCGGATTACCTACTCAACTGCAAATCTGCAATGCTTTTAATCCGATTGCGTTCCAAGAAAGCATCGATGGTTTCGAAATGTTCGATGATGCGTTTGTCTTTAAATTCAAAGACTTTTTCGGATAAACCTTGCAAGAAATCTCGGTCGTGAGAAACCAAAATCATAGTGCCATCGAAGTTTTTGAGTGCTTCTTTCAACACGTCTTTTGACTTCAAATCCAAGTGGTTGGTGGGTTCATCGAGAATCAAGAGATTCACAGGTTCGAGCAGTAATTTCACCATGGCCAATCGGGTTCTTTCTCCACCAGAAAGCACGCTCACTTTTTTGTCGATATCATCTCCGTGGAACATGAAACCACCCAAGATGTTTTTGATTTGTGTTCTGATTTCGCCCTCTGCTACTTCGTCAACGGTTTGAAATACAGTGAGATTTGGGTCCAACAAAGCAGCTTGGTTCTGAGCAAAATAACCAACTTTCACGTTGTGTCCCAATTGGCATGTGCCTTCCACTTCAATTTCGTTGAGAATGGCTTTGATCATGGTCGATTTTCCTTCGCCATTTCGGCCAACAAAAGTCACTTTTTCGCCTCTCGAAATGGTCATGTTGGCGTCTTTGAAAACGAGATTTTCGCCATAAGATTTGGAGACATCTTTCACTGTTACGGGATAATCTCCTGAACGTGGTGCTGGTGGAAAACGCAACTTCAAAGCAGAAGTGTCAATTTCATCAATCTCAATGATTTCAAGCTTTTCCAACATGCGTTCCCGTGAAGAAACTTGATTCGTTTTGGAATAGGTGCCCCGAAAACGCTCTATAAATGCCATGTTGTCGGCAATCATTTTTTGCTGTTCTTGGTAGGCTTTCATCTGATGCGAACGTCTGTCTTCCCGCAGTTGTAAATAGTGCGAATAATTGGCCTTATAATCGTAAATGCGCCCCATGGTCACTTCGATGGTGCGGTTGGTTGTGTTGTCGATAAAAGCCCGGTCGTGGGAAATGACCATAACCGCATTGGCTTTATTCACCAAGAAATCTTCCAGCCAGATAACAGATTCAATATCAATATGATTCGTCGGCTCATCCAACAAGATGAGGTCGGGCTTTTGCAGCAATATTTTTGCCAATTCAATACGCATACGCCAGCCACCGCTGAATTCATTGGTTTGTCTGTGGAAGTCTTCCGGTTTAAATCCCAAACCTTTCAGCGCTTTTTCCACCTCGGCATCGTAGTTGACATCTTCGAGTGCGTAGTATTTTTCGCCCAATTCCGTCACTTTTTCGATGATTTTCATGTATTCATCGCTCTCGTAATCGGTGCGGGTTTCCAATGCGTGGTTAAGTTTTCCTATCTCTTCACGCATTTCGAAAACTTGTTTGAATGCTTTGGCGGTTTCTTCGAAAACGGTGCAATTGTCTTCGGTGAGCAAATGCTGCGGCAAATAGGCAATCACGGCATCTTTTGGCGCACGAATATGTCCGCGGGTGGCTTTTTGAACCCCAGCAATGATTTTCATCATGGTCGATTTTCCAGCGCCATTTTTGCCCATCAATGCAATTTTGTCCGTTGGATTAATCACGAAATTTACATCGTTAAAAAGTGTTGAGCCGCTAAAATCTACGCCCAATTGGTCAACTGAAATCATACTGGTTTTTTTCTAATCGGCCGCAAAGCTAATGTGAAAAAGAGAAATGACAATCGAAGGGATGATTTATAGTTCATTAATGCCCGTTTTCTGAGTTACATTTTACGTGAACAGCTTTATAGATGTTTTATATTCTCTTTTCTATTTTTTGCTGCTCTAAAAAAAAAGTTTACTTTTAGACCATGAAAATTCGCAGTCTTTTGCTTTGGCTGATATTCCTCTTGTTCGGAACCTACAGTTTCGGGCAGGAATTGCATGTGCATGATGATAAATTTAAGTTCATTGAGAACAAAGGTCAATGGCCAGATTTTGTTTTTTTTCGCGCTGAGAACAATCAAAGTAAAATCTATTTGGAGCAAGGCAGAATCTTGTATCATTTTATGGATTTGAGCGATATGCACAAAGCGCATGGCAAAGAATTTAAAGGTGAACCGAAATTGCGTCAAGAGCTGATTGCAGCGCAGTTTGTTGGTGCACAGCAGATTACAGATGTAGAGAAAACCAAACCAGCACCTGAATATTTCAACTATTTCATTGGCAACGACAAAAGCAAATGGGCATCGAATGTGAAAGCTTATGCCGATGTGCGTTTGAATGGACTTTATCCGGGCATTGATTTACACTACAACAACCAAGGCGATTTTTTGAAATACGATTTTGTCGTGGCTCCGGGCGCCGATCCCAAGTTGATTCAGATTCAATACCAAAACGCCAAAGCCATTGAAATCACCAAAAAAGGTATGCTGCGGGTTGTTGGAGAAATTGGTTTGATTGAAGAAGCCAAGCCCTTTGCTTATCAAATTGTGAATGGAAAAATCATCGAGATTCCTTGTGAATACAAATTGGAAAAAGACATTATTTCCTATGAATTAGGTAAATATGACCCTAGAATTGAATTGATTATCGACCCAGAAATTATCTTTGCCAGTTACAGTGGTTCATTGTCGGACAACTTTGGCATGACGGCCACTTATGATTATGATGGCAATTTGTTTTCGGGCGGAATTGTGTTTGGAAATAGCTATCCAACAACCGCTGGAGCTTACGATGAAAATGGTACGTTCACGCAAATCAATGCGGCGGCCAATCAAGGTTTGTTGTATGGCGTAACGGACATTTTCATTTCAAAATACAGCAGCGATGGCATCACCATGTTATACTCCACTTATATTGGTGGAGGCTCCGATATAGGCGGCGTTGATGTGGCGCACAGTTTGATTTGCAACGAACAAAACGAATTGTATTTCTTCGGAACAACATCTTCAAGCGATTTTCCTATGGTGAGTCCAGTTCAAGGATCGTTTAACGGTGGGTTTTATCGGGAATTCACTTCCAACGGCACACATTTTTTGGGAAATAACCAGAATCAAGCGGCAGGTGGAACGGATTTAATTGTCGTTAAAATGTCAACAGATGGTTCGAATTTATTGGCATCAACGTATTACGGAGGTTCGCACAACGATGGTTTGAACTACAATGAGAATGGCATCGTAAACGGCAATCAGTTTGGTGGCTTGATGTACAATTACGGCGACCCATTTCGAGGTGAAATCATGCTCGATGAAGCTGGAAATGTGTATGTGGCCAGTTGCACCTATTCTTCCAATTTTCCAATGGTGAATGCCACACAAAACACCTACGGTGGCAATCAAGATGGTGTTTTGATTAAGTTCAATTCTACGCTTTCCACAGTTCTTTGGAGTACGTATTGGGGAGGAACTGCCCGAGATGCTTGTTATGCCATTAAGTTTGATAGCGCTAACAATATATTTGCGTCTGGAGGTACCTTATCATCTGATTTGTCAGTGACACCGGGCGCTTTTCAAACCGTTCATGGAGGTGTTTCGTTTCCCGATGGTTTTGTTTCTAAATTTTCACCAGCATTTGCTTTGATGAATTCAACGTTCATTGGCACTTCGTTATACGACCAATCGTTTTTCTTACAGGTAGATCGCGATGATTTTATTTATGTTTTGGGTCAAACCCGTGGCACATTGACACCTTCGCCCGGAAAATACGCCAATCCAAACAGTGGGCAATACCTCATGAAATTCAACAACAATTTGGGTGCTCAACAATGGCAGACCGTCTTTGGAAATGGAAACACTTTGGTGAATATTTCTCCAACAGCATTTCTGGTCGATGTTTGCGGTAATATCTATGTTTCAGGTTGGGGCGGAGGAATTGCAGGAAGTTTGCAACAAGGTACTGCGGTTACGGGAATGCCAATCACACCTGATGCTTTTCAGGCCACCAGCGGCGACGGGTACAACTTTTATCTCATCGTATTGGGAGTTGAAGCAGTGGAGTTGCTGTATGCCACTTATTTGGGCGGAGGTCAAGCCCAAGAGCACGTAGATGGCGGTACTTCGCGCTTCGATAGATTGGGGGTTGTGTATCATTCGGCTTGCGGTGGCTGCGGTGCCAATAGTGATTTTCCAACTTTCCCAGCAGATGTTTGGTCGCCCACGAACAACAGTGCCAATTGCAATAACTTGGTTTTTAAATTTGACTTTAAAATTGTGCCTCAATCCAGTTTTACAAATACAGACGCGGAGGGCTGTGCACCATTGACCGTAAATTTCAACAACTTGAGTTCAGATACCACCAATTTTATTTGGGATTTTGGTGATGGTGTTGTAGTAGATAATGTTGTGAATCCGATTCATACCTTTACCGAGCCTGGGGTTTATGAAGCCATGTTGGTTGTGGTAGATAAACAATGTCAGCTTTCAGATACTTCTGTTGTGACGATAACTGTTTATGAGGATTTAACTTTAGAGTTGCCAGATGATATTGTTGCATGCAATGTAGATGAGGTGGAAATTGTGGCAAATAGTCAAGGCACAGCTTCTTCCTTTCAATGGAGCTCTAATGCAAATTTTACGGATACATTGAATGTTTTCCCCAACGATTCAACTTTAACGGTGAATATTTCTACCCCGGGTACTTATTACATCCAAGTAGCCAATGAATTTTGTGATAAAATAGACAGCATTACCGTAACTTTTATAGATGAAACCCTTGAATTGATTGATAGCACAACCATTTGTTTGGGACAAGATACACCTATCACGGTTGTCAACACCAATCCGAATGTGTCTTTTATTTACACTTGGACGCCCAATTCGGCCATTGTGAGTGGAGCGAACACGAATACAGTTACGGTGAATCCTAGCAGTTCGCAATACATATACCTTTACGCCGTGGCCAATAACGGTTGCGAAATTTGGGATTCTATTTTTGTTCAAGTCAATGTACTCGACCCAAGTTTGTTTTCCGCCATTGCCGTGCCTGATAGTGTGCCACCCGGGGGAGCCACCGTTCAACTGATTGGTACAGCACCTTTAGGATATACAACTACTTGGTTGCCCTTAAATGCTGTTGCCAATTCGAGTGCTTTGGAGACATCCTCATTTGTGACCCAAAACACGACCTTTTATTTCGTGGCTACCGATGGCGTTTGTG
Source organism: Crocinitomicaceae bacterium (assembly GCA_044233745.1). Classification (GTDB taxonomy): domain Bacteria; phylum Bacteroidota; class Bacteroidia; order Flavobacteriales_D; family Crocinitomicaceae; genus UBA6165. Next base: position 34,457 of record JBIIJN010000007.1, on the reverse strand, counting down.
CGGATACGATTCCTGTATTGGTTCGCACCTATGAAATTTTCTGTGAAGAACCTTTCATCTTTGTACCCAATGCATTTTCACCCAACAACGATGGCAACAACGATGTTTTATTTGTGAGAGGTAACTACATAGTAAACATGATTTTCCGTGTGTATAACCGATGGGGTGAATTGGTTTTTGAGTCCACAGATCCTGCCAAAGGTTGGGATGGATATTATAAAGGAAAGCTTTGTGAACCAGATGTTTACGACTACTATTTGGATGTTGACTGCATAGGTGGATTCAAAAACTTGATTACCGGTAATGTAACAATAGTGCGATGATAAAAAGATTGAAATATCTCCTCGTTTTTGCGCTTGTGTTTTCAGGTGGGTTGCTTTATGCGCAAGATATTCACTTCTCGCAGTTTATGCACAATCCGCTGCATCAGAATCCTGGAAATACTGGTTTCCACAATGGTGATTATCGATTTAATGCTGCTTTTCGCGACCAATGGCGTTCTGTAACTTTGCCTTACAATACTTTCTTGTTGTCGGGAGATGCTGCTAATATTTATAAAAACTTGAGTATCGGTTTGGTTTTTATGCACGATGTGGCGGGTGATGGACGTTTCCGAACAATAGATTTGATGCCTTCTGCTTCCTTGAATTTTTATTTAGACCAAAATAAAGTGCATAGTATCCGTCCAGGAATTCAGTTTGGCTTGAATTACAGGGAATTGCGTTCCGATCAATTCTCTTGGGACAGTCAATTTGGAGGTCATGTTTATGATCCGAGTTTGCCAACCAATGAGAATTTCCAGCGACAAAGCAAAGGCAATTTCACGGTTAATTCAGGTTTGGTTTATCAATGGAATCAAGGAGCGCGCAGAAATTTCAATATTGGTTTTTCGGCTTTCAATCTCAACAGACAAAATCAAGGTTTTTTCAATGAAACCGTGAAGCGTCCAATTCGATTGATGGTGCATGGTCGCGCGCAATTCGAATTGAATGATCGCTGGGATTTGATGCCGGCATTTTCTTTCAACCACCAGGCGCAGTACAACGAATTTTTGTTGGGCACTGAATTTCGCTACATCCTCAAAGAATCCCGCGGCGAAAATATTGCCCTATACATCGGAGCATTTACCAGATTTAAAGATGCGGCCTTTGTGAATATTGGTGTCGATTATCAAAATTGGTGGTTTGGGATGAGCTACGATTGGAATTATTCCAAATTGGTTCCTGCCTCTCGCTTAAGAGGAGGAATTGAACTTACCGCACAATATATTTTCAAGTCATTCAAACCGAAAAAAGTAGTTCACAGAATATGCCCCGTTTATATTTAATCGCCCTGATTTTTTGCTTGCCTATTTTTGTGATGGGTCAAAGTGATCTCAAGCAATTGCTTCGTTTTGGCGATGAATTGTATGAAAAAGGCGATTTCTTTTATGCCAAAAAGTACTACGAGCAAGCTTTGGAAATTGACGACCAAACCTTATCAATTCAATGGAAATACGCCCAAATTTTGCATGCCTACCAAGATTACCGAGGCGCTGCTGAATATTATGGTAAAGTATTCCAAAAAGACAACGATTATTTTTACCCTTATTGTGGTTTGTACTATGCTCAAATGCTCCGACAAATGGGTGATGATAAAGAAGCGCTTGCTGTTTTGGAAAAAGTGGTTCAAAAAAATTCAAAAGACAAAAAATCTGAGATCTACATCTTGGCCAATCAGGCTTTGAAATCATGTCAATGGGCTTTGAACAATCAGGAAGCCGACACACTCGTTCGTGTTGAACAACTTCCCGAACCAATCAATTCTAAACACGCTGAATTTCCGCACAGCATGGTTTCGGGAAATTTGATTTTTTCGTCGCTTCGAACAGATTCCGTGCGCACATCTGAGGAAGTTTACAGCCTAAGTTATCGCTCCCGTATTTTCTCAGCAGAACTTGATAATACGAAGAAAGCAGAGATTTTGAAGGATTTGTCAAATGCACAGAATCATGTGGGAAATGGCGCGTTCAGTTTAGATAGTTCACGCTACTATTTTTCGATTTGCGACGATGGCAAAATTCCATATACCTGTCAGATTTTTGTGGCCCGCTATTCCAACGGCGTGTATAGCAATATTGATGTTTTAGGTGAAGTTATCAACGAACCCGGAGCCAATACGACCCAGCCTGCCATAGGTGTGATAAACGGAGAAGAATGTTTGTTTTTCACATCCAACCGAGCTGAGGGCAAAGGCGGCATGGATATTTATTATGCTGTGATTAAAAATGGAAATCAATATGCCAAAGCAAAACCCGTGAAGTCCATAAATTCTTCGGGCAATGAGATTACGCCATTTTTTGATATGATCACTAAAAGCTTATATTTTTCGAGCGATTTTTATGAAGGCTATGGCGGATTTGATATTTTTGTTGCTGAATGGAGTGGTGATAATTTTGCTGCACCCAACAATTTAGGGAAGGCCATCAACAGTCCGGAAAACGACACGTATTATGTGCAATTTGGCGACGAAGCTTACTTCGCATCCAACCGAATGGGGTCAATGTATGCCGTGAATCCAACGTGTTGTGCGGATATTTATAAAGCCACGAAAATTGAGATTCCAGAAGATATTGATCCACCTGTTGATCCACCCGTTGAAGAGCCTGAAGTTTTGGTGTATTTACCTGTTGTGTACTTCCACAATGATGTGCCCAATCCGCGTTCGTGGGCGAAAACCACCAATTTAGATTATCAAACCACCTACGATGCGTATATCGTTTTGCGTCCTGAATACCAAACATCTTGGTCCAATGGGCAGACAGACAGTTTAGGGGCAGTGGAGCAAATCGACCATTTGTTTGTGGATTTTGTGGATCAAGGGATGAAGGACTTGGCCGAATTTAGAACTTGGTTGTTGGAGCGCTTGGAAGAAGGTGCTCAGTTGGAAGTGGTGGTTCGCGGTTTTGCTTCACCTTTGACCTACACCGATTACAATGTGAATTTGGCCATGCGCAGAATTCAATCTTTGGTGAATCATTTGGAGCGATTTGACAACGGCGTGCTTAAACCCTACATCGATGGCACAGCCAAAAACGGAGGTCGCTTGACTTTTGTGCGGATGCCTTTTGGAGAATATGCTGCCGATCAAACGGTGAGTGCTGACCGATTAGACATGCAAAATTCTGTTTATGCGCCCCGTGCTGCTTTGGAACGACGCATTGAAGTAGAGGCCGTTCGTTTTCTGAATGAAGATGACCCAGATGCCGCTGTAATTGTGGATAAACCGACAGTTGATTTAGGCATTGTAAAGCAAAACGATAGCATTCCTTTTGAGTTTACAATTGAGTTGCGTGACACTGTGAATTTAGAAATCACGAACATTAAAAGTCCTTGCGATTGCACAACGATCGAAGCGAGCACCACGACATTGACCAAAGACAACAAAGTAATTGTGAAAGGCATGTTCGCCTCAGGAAACAAACAAGGACACATTGTTTTGCCAATAGAATTCACCTTGTCGAATGGCACTGTGATTAAGGTGTATGCGAATGTGGAAGTACGTAAGTAATTATTTTGTTTGTTTCATTTTTTTGAATAAACTAACCCATCACTAAAACTTAAATGCATAAAAAAAAACAGGGTTTTATCTGTGGCTCGGGTGTTGCTATATCCTGCGGATGTGATCGAAAGTTGTGACAAAGTGGATATTTAATATTACACCATGTTCTCAAATCAATTGATATCAATTTAACTGAACTTAGTTTTGGATCATCACTATTGAAATCGGCTTTTTCTGCGATAATTATAGTATTTTTGAAAATTAATAACACATGAATATGAGAACAATGTTAATTTTAGTGGCAGCATTGAGTTTGTCTTTTATGGCGGGTGACAAGGATAAGTATGAGCTCAAAGATGGCCTATTTACTAAAAACGGCAGTCCTGTTTTTCGTTTAGAACATCAAGGTGGTGGCAATTTTGATTTTAAATTTAAAACACTTGAGGGCAAAGATGTTGCTTTTTTGAAATTTCGCGATTTTAATGACAAGGATGAAATCACAAAATCAAATCCACAAGGTCGCGTAACTTTCTTTGATATTACATTTCTTGAAAGCGGATTGAAATGCGAAATCACTGGTGCGCATACCAAGAAATCTTTGGCAAGAGAATTACATCGTCACGATTTGGTATTTGAAAACACAGTAAATGCTGAGGCAATCAAGAATTTTGTGTTGATCAATGGTACAACGTTTTCTGAACGCATGCGACGCGGCACAACGGTTATTATCAACAATTAATTTTGTTGAATCTAAATTAGAAAGACTCCAAATCGGGGTCTTTTTTTTGAATGATTTTTACATGTTTTACACAGAAATTGAAACTTTTATACGAAAAACGGTTACTTGTCGTTTTTTCTAGAACTTTATAAAATAAGAAATAGCTATTTGATTTTACCCACCTTTATACTCTTTTCGTGTTCTGATTCCGCCGTTAATAACGAAACTTAAGTTTCTGGCACAGACTTGGACACTCTTTTAAATCGGGTTGGGGGCTAGTTGTGAATTTTGTCTTGAGCTTGATTGCTATTTGGCCACAAATCATAATAATTACCGTCGTATTTTTTGTTATCCGAAGCCGCCGAAAAAGAATAATCGCGTGGTTTAAAAAATAGACGGGTGTTATTCATAATCACTTGTTAGTAGCTTTTGTTTATTGCGCAAGCGCGCAAGGCTCTTTTGGATACATTTGTGTTATAATCTGAGTCTTGAAAGCAAAAGTTATCATTTCCATATTTTTTGTGATTGCCACTATAGCTGTGGGCATCGGTTTGATGTGGTCGAAAAACATCAGCAATGAGCGCGAAATATCTGCCTACCTCTCGGCCGAAGAACCTGTTTATGTTTTTTACAGAACAGCGGAATGTAAACCAGAAGACTTGGATTGGAGCATCAAAAATGTACGATTGCTCGATTTATTTAGCGATTTGCTTGCTGGTCCGTATTGGAAATCTGTGATAGCTCAAAAAATTGGTTCAGATTCTTTTGTGCTTATTTTTGAGCAGAGTCGCGAATTTAGAGATGTTCAATTGGATAGCTTGTGTATGCGTTTAGGCATCAACAGCAAGCGAGAATTTTTATCGGTTCAAGACCTTGATGGCGTTTGGAACATCAAAATGGTAGGCAACTATTGTGTTTTTAGCAATGCCCAAGATATGATTCAGCGTGCAGATTTGAACACGAATTTTGATCAACAGTTCAAACAACGTGACCGCAATGCTTCATTCACTTTTATGCATGGCGATGAGGTTCAGGAATTTTACTGTATGAGCGAAGGTGTTCGCGCTTATTTTAATTTTCAATTCCCTGAATTGCAGGTGAACACGATGGGCGCTAGCGATTTGTCGTATTATAATTTGTTACCGAAATCTGTTGCCTACTTTGAGTTTTTGGAGAAGGATTTGCTCACTGCACTCGAGCCGCGGTGGAGTGAATCGCCTTTGTTGGAATATTGCGAACATGGTGTGATTTTCAGTGCCCACAACAACATTGCCTTTTACGTGATGCCCATTTCTGATTTGTTTTCAGCGAAAGATTTATTAGAATCAATGGCAGGTGGCGCACAATTTGAAAACATTCAAATCAAAGAATTGGTAGGTGTTGTGCCCAATGAAACCAAGATTTATGCCATCGCCTTGGAAAACAGTTTGGTGCTTTCTGTGAGTCAATCGGTATTGGAGGATGTGGCCTTGTCGTATCAAATGCAAACGGGATTTAACACCACCAAGAAATTTGAAAACATGCTTCGAAATAGTGCCTTAACGGTTCATTATCGTTGGTACAACCGCAACCAGCTGTTGAAATCGAATGTTGTTTCACGACTGCCTGTCGAAGTGTATTACGGGTATAGCTATTTCCGAAATCGCGATAAAATTATGCGCTCTGTGAGTCATGGTGGTGATGCTTCACCCGCAAGTCCGGTTGATGTTTCTGCCCAAACAGCCCAGGTGGTTTGGAATTTCTCTCTCAAAAACATGAGTAGTTCATTTCACCTCAATTTGAACCCGGTTGTTGGTATTTTCAATCCAGCTGATCGCGCCTTCTCTGTGGTAGATGCGGAGAAAAACATCCTAACTTCTATCACCTTGAGCGAGGGACTTAAAACGATTCATCCGCTTGATAAAGGCTTTTTGATTGAGACTTTTGAGAAGTTGTATTGGATTCCAGAACAGAACCGCGAAGCACAAAAAGAATTTGCATTCAAGGGAAAAATTCAAAGTTCGATTGCTACATATGTTTGGAATAACGAGGAATTTGTGACCTTCATCAGCGAGCAAAAACTGCATAAGTTATCTTTGAAAACGGGCAAAATTGAAACGCTGAAAATCCCTGTGAATTTGGCGAATGATTTGCCTCAATTGCATGCTTTTAATCACAAAGGTAAACTGCACATTGGCTATTTTGGTGGTAATGAATTTCATGCTGTTGATGTTGCTAAAAATAAGTGGTTCAAAGAGTCTTTGCGCGGAAAGATCACATTCTCTCAAAAAATTGACGGCAAAATTCATGTGCTTGAATCCATTGATGGCAAAGGTGTTCATCGCATTTTGTTTGGTGCAGAACAGCAGTTATTCAACAACATCAAACCAAACGTGGCAGGCGTTTTTTCAAACCTAGGCGAATTGATTTGGCTATTGAAAAACGAAAATGATGTGATGGTGTATTTTCCGAAGAGCATCAATGGCCCTCTGTTAACTTTACCCCAGTCGCAATTTGATTTTCTGGCTCCTGTGCTTGATGGCGATCGTGTACTTGGCGTATTGGCGCTCAACGATGTGCAGAATGAAATTACCTATTACAAGCGCAACGGCAACGACCGCGATTTGGTGAAGGCGCAAACATTCCGTGGGTCTAAATTTATCCGTTTCACAGGCAATCGCCGCTGCATGACTTTCGTTGATGGGCAGTTGGTGATGTATGAGTTTTAGTGTTGGTGGCTGGCGGTTGGTGGCTAGCTTCTAGCTAGTTGCTGCCGGCATTTAGTTAATCACCCTTTCCCAAAAACAATCAATCTTCCTTCGATTTTTTCAAGCTTCAATTTGAACTTTTGTGCAATGAATTGCATTGTTTTTTTGGTGTATATAAACACATGCGTGGGGTCTTTTTTGTAGTACCAATTCGGAAATTCAACCTCGACATCAGGGTCGTAGAGATGCGTCATGACGTAAAGTTTCCCGCCGGGTTTGAGCAATCCCATAAGTTTTTCAATTTCTTTCTTGGGTGCATAGAAATGCTCAAAAACTTCGCAGCTGGAAATATAATCGTATTGTTTGTCCAAAAATCCATAATCGGGTTGATAATACGGGTCGAAAAGGTCAATTTGATAATTCGATTCTCGCAAAACCACTGTGATTACTGGACCTGGTCCGCAGCCATAGTCTAAACCCAAATGCTCTGGCAAAAAATCTTTCAATACGGCTTGTGAAATGGGTGATACAAATTTCCGATATCCCGGGTCTAGAATGTCGTTGTTGTGGGTATCGTAACGTGCTTTTTCATCTTCTTCATTGAGCCAGTGTTCGTTGTGCATCACAAACGCATCACAGGAAGGGCACTGCCTAAATTTGTCGTCGACTTGTTTTTCAAGGGGTGTTTCGCAGAGGGTGCAGTGCATGTGAGGGGTTGAATTTGCGTTCAAGTATAAATTATTTCGTTGTATCCACATTCATTTTTTTACCCAAGTTTTCAAATTCTATATCATTGGGTTCCCACAATTCAATTATGTTGCCTTCAGGATCCATGATGTGCACAAATTTTCCGTAGTCATAAGATTCGATTTCGTCTACAATCTACATACCTTCTTTCTTCAAATTACGAAGCAAATCGCTTACTGTCCATAAATTTCATCCAGCATTTTCCAACCCACAATTTCATCAAAGTGGTTGATGTCGGAGAAGTTGTATTTGTCTTCGGTGAATATATTTTTTCCTGAAAAATTGAACACATTTTCTTTCAAAAATATCTTTTCAATCAGGGCTAAATCAGCTTCATTTATCCTAATTTGATTGTAAGCTGGTGTGATGATGATTTTGAAATTGGTTTTGTGTTTTTTTAGAAGTTGAGCAATTTTGTTGAGTATATCTTCAAACTCAGGTGTGATGAGTGGTCTCGATTGTTGTTCTATTTTTGGTCTTTTTCCAAAGCGCATTTTGTTTAGTGTACTGTCTTGTTCTGGTATTTTTGACCAATTGAGTCGGCTCGATTTGTTCCAATCGTTGGAAATGGTATCGAAGTCGATTTTGTTTTCGGGTTTTTGAAAAATTTCACCGATGGCCTTAAGAATCTCACTGGGTTTAAGGAATTCTATAAAAAGTGTGGTGTGAAAATACAATTTGGAGCGCCCAGTTAATTTGTAATGTTTCAGTTCAATGGCAGTTGTAGGTTCTTGTATTTTGCTGAAACTCGTTGGAATATCTATGAGAATGATGGCATTGTCTATGTTTACTTTGCGTTTATGTAGAAAAATTATTTTTTGATAAATGCCTGTGATGGTTTCGCCCCAAGCTTGAAAAAGAAACTGTTTGGAGCCTGCAGGCAAATGCGATTTCCATTTGTATGTGTTTAAACCACAGCCTTTTGAACTTCCGAATATGAATGAGTTGTATTGCTGCGATTTTTCATTTTTGAGGTACAATTCAGTAGAAAGATATTCGCGATTCAGGGTGTTCACATCAGCTAAATCAAATTTGCCATTCGTTCTGAACGGGTCGGCCAACAAATAAATGATGATGACCAAGAGCAATGGGATTCCCAAAAAATATACGGTTCGCAAGATGAATTTTTTCATGACTCAGAATTGAAAATAGATGAATGATTTGCTGTTTGCGCCAAATTCAAAAATGACCAAAATCAAAGCGTAATAAATGCCCCATTTCACGTACTTATTTTTCACCCCAGACAATTCTAATCCGTGTTGTTTTTCTCTTTGCACCCATTCCACAAGTAGCATCAGTAGTATGAAAATGAGGCTTTTGCTGAACCCAAATTCATAAACAGGGGCAACGAATATGGATTTAGAAAAAAGTATGGCTAAGTAATCCAATGCGTGGTTGATGTCTTTTGCGCGAAAGAATATCCACCCGATCACCACCAAAAAGAATGTTAAAGTCATTTGGAACAATTCTTTGAGATTGGGGGAGAATCGATTTTCGGCAACTGTATTGGTATTAACCCGGTTTTTTTCGAGTAAAAGCAATGGAAGAAAGAGAAGCGCATGAAAAGTTCCCCAGGCAATAAAAGTCCAGTTGGCGCCGTGCCAAAATCCGCTCACCACAAAAATGATTAGGGTATTGCGAACAGCCTTCCATTTTCCGAATCTACTACCGCCAAGAGGGATGTAGAGGTAATCGCGAAACCAATTGCTCAGAGAAATGTGCCAACGACGCCAAAATTCTGCAATATCGCGCGAAAAATAAGGGAAGGAAAAATTTCTCAATAGCTCGATTCCAAAAAGTCGCGCTGTGCCTAAGGCAATATCAGAATAACCTGAAAAATCGCCATAAATCTGAAAGGCAAAAAATACAGCTGCAATGAGCAGTGTACTTCCACTTTGGTCGTCTGATGTTACAAAGAATTGATTGACATACACGGCGCAATTGTCGGCAATCACGATTTTTTTGAACAATCCCCAAAGGATTTGTCGCATGCCATCAACCGCTCTTGCGTAATCAAAAGTTCGTGGTTTCTGTATTTGCGGCAAGAGGTGGGTGGCGCGTTCAATTGGTCCTGCAACGAGCAAAGGGAAAAAGCTCACGAAAAGCGAATAATTGATGAAATTGCGTTCTGGTTTTATTTTATCTCTGTACAAGTCAATTACATACGATAAACCATGGAAAGTGTAGAATGAGATACCCACGGGCAAAATCAAGTTTAATGTGCTGATGTTGGGGTTGAAACCCAGGCCACCCACGGCAGCGGCAAATGATTCTACAAAAAAATCATAGTATTTGAACACACCCAATACGCCTAGGTTGATTGAAATACTGAGCCAAAGCCAGAACTTCTTATTTTTTGTCTTCGATGCCTCATGAATTTTGATTCCAGTAAAGTAATCCAAGAAGGTTGAGCCTATCAAAATGAACATAAACCGCCAATCCCAGCTGGCATAGAAAAAGTAACTTGCCGCGAGCAACAGCATGTTTAGTGCGCGCAGTTTACTTTTGGCAACATACCAATACAGCACAAAGACGATTGGTAGAAAGAGCGCAAAACTGAGCGAGTTGAATATCATTTGGATATAATTTTGCGATTGAGCACGCTAATAAAAAAGGTTCTGGAAATTGTGCGCAAATGTACGCTTTTGATAGCAGTAGTACTGCTAAACTAGCGGAGTATTTTTTCTGAAATTATTAGATTTATTTTCACTTGAGCATCTAAAAATTGTTTCGAAAGCTCTTTGTATCATCCACAAGCTATGTTCAAATGTGCTTTTTTAAAGAACAGCAAGGCGATTTACAGCATAACCAGTTGAATACTAATGGTTTTAGGGGCTTTCACGCAGCATTCTTGGAAAGTCGGTTTGAATAACCTGGGCACGATGTTGTTTGAAAAGCCAATTTTTTCAATGGGAATTCCAAAAAAGGATCGGTCACAAACTCCATTCGAATTTTCATCTTGATACATACTCACGGCATACTCACCTGCAGGTAAGCCGGGGAATGTTACCAAAATTTCACTTTTGTCGGCGGGTACTAAAAGTACTCTGAATTGTTTGGTATCGCTGAGCCAAGTAGCTGGTGAATTGTATAGCCCAATCAAAATTTTACCTGCTTTGGGTTTCACATTTGTGATTTTGATGGAAAGGTTATGTGTGGATGCAAAACTTGAGAATGAAAACATAAAAACGCAAAGTACACATTGTATGATTCTGAGTTTTATTTTGGCTAGAAAAGAACTTGTTTCAAAATTTAGTTTCGCTTGTGATTTTGTTGTTATACTCGTCATAGGCACTGCAATTCAATGGGTGTATTCGTTTTAAAGTTGCGCAGACACTTGCAATAATCTATTTTTAAGTATCATAAAGCGCTCCTAAAATAAACAAATTTTTGTAAAATGCACATTTTTGCTACTTCTTTCATGTCAAATGCTGCGAATTACCCAACAAAATTGTCTGCAAACATTGAGAGATATATTTCTCATGGATTGCACCTAGAAAAATGATTAGACAGTAAGGATTCGAATTCACAAACCGAAAACTAATCAAGTATCATTAGAGTCTATTTTTTTGGAAATGGAGTAAAATTACCGGTTGATTCCTGTTTTTTTGATGAGCTTATCCAATTGTTGAATGGGCCAGCTGTAAACACGATTTTGGTCATCACCCAGCAAGTAGCCCCATGGAGAAAGCGATTCGATTCTGTCAAAAATCACTTTCATAATGGCCAGCAGCGGAATAGCCAAAAACATGCCTGCAATTCCAGCAATTGCTCCGCCTGAAATTACACCAACAATAGAGGCCAGAGCATTGATGCGTACTTTATTACCTACAATTCTTGGCACCAAAATATTATTGTCGATGAATTGCACTAGGGCAAAAACGGCTCCTATGCCCAACATAATCGAAATTTCGCTCGAATTGATGAGTGCGGCAAGTAAAGCAATTACAATAGCCATCATAATTCCGATGTATGGAATGAGATTGAGAAGTGCCGTGATTACTCCAATAAGAATGGCGTATTCAACACCTAAAATAAACATGCCAATGCTGGAAAGAATTGCAACCACGAGCATCTGTATGAGCAGTCCTTTGATGTAACTTTTCAAGATAATATTCACATGACTCAATATGTCTTGAAGAATGTGATGGCTTGTTGTTTTCACCATTTTAAAGAGAAATTTGACAAATAGATTCTGATACAACAAAATCAAGAAGATGTAGATGGGAATAAGAATGGCATTGAAAAATCCTGTTGTAAAAAAGGAAAGCGTGCTCCCCATAATTTGATTTTCGCCCTTTAGTGTATTGCCAAGGGTGTTCTCAAAATACGATGATTGCTCCTTTAAGCTGAATCCCAAGGTATCTCTTAGCCAAAATCTGAGTTTGTTGTAATGAATGCCGAGATTCAAAATGATTTTTTCCGAATCTTGAACTACAGCAGAAATTTGCCAGGATATAAAAAAAAGAATTCCTAGGAAAAGGCTAATGAACAGCAAAACCGTTATGAATATGGCCAAAATCCGAGGTATACGTAGTTTTTTGTTAATGAATTGAAAGAGGGGATTGAGTAAAATAGCAATCAAAATGGCGATAAGTATCGGTATCAACAACTGACCTGCTTGAGTGGCAAACAATACAATAATACTGATAATCAATAGACTAAACGATAATTTGGCTACCAGGGGCAATCTGATTATTGGGCTGTCGATCATTCTGGAATGCTATTTTCGTGCTGAGGGCTGTTCCAATGTGTTATTTTGTAGAATATGGTTTTAATAACCGAACGAATTTCGTCTGCATTGTCTGTTACTTTGGCAGCTATTAAAAGTTGCAGCATGTTGCCTTCAATATTTTTGATTATGCCGTTGGGTCGATTGACAAATATTTTTTTTGCAATATAACCTGTACTAAAACCAATGGCTGCGTTCAACAAGTTGTGTCGAATATCTGGAGAAGTGATGGCTTCCGATAAGGTGTTTTTGATCAGATTAATCGGTTTGAGACTGTCGTAAATGAGATGAAAGTGTTCTTTCAATATAATTTCTTCTTCGAGGTGTTGCGCTTCTTTTTCGGCGATGAGCTCTTTAAGTTTTTCTGATGCACTTTGGTTTTCCATGGAACTTAGTTTAAGAGCTTTTTGATGAATATTTCTCGGGTTGGCTTCTTGATCCAAGGTGTTTTAAAAATGACAACAAGAGTGGTTATAATAGCATAAAATCCGGCCACAATGAAAAAACCATAATAGTAATGACCCAAATAGTCGCCAATCCATAAGGCGGCACCAATGTGAAAAAATGTAATGACCAATAGGGCCAATAATGCTATTGTAAAATTGGCTGTTAATGAAGAAATCACATCAGCAGACTTGTCTATCATCTTAAGTTTGTACAGATCAACTGTAGTCTTTAAATGTATTTCAGTCTTTTCAAAAAGAGCGCTGATGTGATTGTTCATAAAGTAGTTGTTAATTGGAGGATTTGTTTACAACCTGAGTTGTATTTACTATTTTGCTGAATGTGATACGTCAATTGAATTGGCGTGCACTTTTTCTTTCACCTCTTGGATTTCTTTTTTTGCATCGCCAACCAATGAATTCAATTTGTCTCTCATTGAATTTGTGAAGTCTTCGGTTTTTCCAGCAATTTTTTTGCGCGTGTTGCTTCCTTTATCTGGTGCAAAAAGAACGCCTAATATGCCACCAATAGCAGCACCAACAACGAGTGAACCTACAATTACGCCTGCTCTACTTTGATTGTTTTTTGAATTTTCCATAATGTTTTTTTTAATTGAATGAATAAATATATTTGTTGAGGGGTCTTGTTTGATACGATGCACGCTATTTTGTTCTCTGTTTTGCTTGGTTCGTTTACCAGAGCGATTTGAACAAAATTTGATATGCATTTTGCCACCCCCATGGGCAATAAGTGAATATCTCAAATCTTATTTTTTTGATTCTTAATAGTATGCAAAGGTGCGGCTCTTTCTTCTGCTGCGTATTACAGAAAAAGAACCGATTGTTACATGATTATGCCTTTGCTGAATGCGAATGGTTTAATACCAAGAACTTTGATTCTCGCAATAAATAGATAAAATTGAGCGATTATGGAGTAAAATCCTATTTTCGTTTGAATAGATTTGCGATGGTTTTACCCAAATCATCTAATTTTTCAATAGAATCCACAAGCGATGGGTTTTTCAAATTATTCGGACTGTATATATTCACACCAATTTGAGTAGGGTATACAAGAATGTAATTCACGCTTTGGAAGTATTTGTTCAGATAGCTAGGAATTTTATTCATATGTTGCTGATAAGATGGATGTTCTCGTCGGCTCATTACAATTAATAAACTGTCATCTGTTTTTATTTCTCGTACAATAATCAGAAAATCACTCCAGTCTTCAAACTCTATAAATTCACTTTCTACAGGGTGATTTGCGTTGATATCTTTGATGTACTTGAGCGTGGTTTGGCTGGAATAAAAAATCAATTTAGCCCCAGTATTTCTTCCAATATTCCAAACTTTCAAGAGCCAAAACAAGAAGCCGATTTCTTTTTCAGCGCGATCTGGAACAAAAATAAGGTGTCGTTTGATCGTAGATAAGGGTTGAACAGGTTTGTAAATGATTGTGGTCGCATTGCTTTTTGATAAAATGCCATCGGTTAAAGTGCCGCTAAAAGAATCTGAAATTCCTTTAGGCTCATGGAGTCCGAGAATTAAATCTGTGATTTTTTGTTCTCTAATAACATTTGTAATGCCATTTCCGATGTTTAAATCATATCGAAGTAAATCTCTGAGGGGCATATCAGCTGCAGAGGATGTAATCACCGCTTTATTCAATATCTTTTTTGCCTCTTTAAGTTCGGTCGCTTCGGAATGTTCATTTTCGATGATGTTTAGCGCAAACATTCCAGATTTATTACTCTTTGATTTGATAACTAATGCAAGATTTATTAACTCTTCGGTAGTTTCCAAATTGTTTGTAGCCACCAAGATGCGTTCTTCGGCTTCCGAATTTTCATCATCATCATCTGATGCTTCAGACAAAGCAATATTCTGCGCACCTTTTTGCGCTACAAAAGAAGCAACGGTGCAGGTGAAAAGAATCATAAGAATGGTGCCATTTAAGACGCTTTCGTTAAGCAGTCGATCTGGAGCAAGTGTTTCTCCGAGCAACGCAGCGGCTTCAATTTCTTCTTTGTTCAAGATGATGTTGTAACCCACCAATACTGCCGCAAGAGTAGCTGCTGCTTGTGCGTTGCTCAAACCAAAAATCAATCTGCGTTCGTCGCGACTGAATCCATAAATTTTTTGTGTTATCCAAGCGGCTAAAAATTTGGCTAAGGTTGCCACAACAACCATGGTGGCTGCTACTTTAATGGTTTCTAGGTCTTTGAAAAACACGCGGTAGTCAATGAGCATACCCACACCAATCAAGAAAAAAGGAATGAATAGTGCATTGCCCACAAACTCAACCCTGTTCATCAAAGGCGATGTGTGAGGAATTAAGCGATTTAGTGCTAATCCAACCAAGAATGCACCGATAATCGCCTCAATGCCAGCTGCTTCAGCAAGGAAGGCACCGAGGAACACCATGGCCAGTACAAAAATGTATTGGGAAATATTGTCGTCGAATTTTTTGAAAAACCAGCGCGCTATTATTGGAAAGACAAACATAACAATCAATCCAAAAACTACCACGGAAATGCTAATTCTCACCCAAAATGCTGTATCAGCGTTGCCTGTGGTCATACCTGCAATGGCTGCCAATACTAAAAGTGCTAGCGTATCAGTGATTACCGTTCCACCAACGGTGATGTTTACCGCGCGATTTTTAGCCACACCAAGTTTGCTGACAATTGGATAAGCAAGGAGTGTATGAGAGGCAAACATACTGGCAAGAAGAATGGAAGTCATCACAGAAAAGTTCAGAAAATAATAGCCCACCAAATAACCCAAAGTCATTGGTATTGAAAAGGTAAGTAAGCCAAAAACCAAGCTTTTTTTGCTATTTTTCTTAAAATCGGCCATATCGATTTCTAAACCAGCCAAAAACATGATATAGAGCAATCCAACAGTGCCATATAACACAATACTGCTGTCACGCAACATCAAATTGAGCCCATTTGGACCTATGATAGCGCCAGCGATTATCAAGCCGATGAGGTGTGGGATTTTCAATTTGTTCAATATTAATGGGGCGAACAAAATGATAAAAAGAATGAGCGAAAATAATAATACCGGATTTTTGAGCGGCAAAGTAATGTCAAATATGGAGAGTATTATCATGAAGCAAAACTACTGTTTTTTTTCATTGATTTTGCGTTGAAGACCTTGTTATTTGCGGTCTTTCTTTTTATACAATTTTCCATCAAATTCAATGAGCCGATTATCAAGCATTTCAAACATAAGTTCTCTGATTTTGGTCTCGTCGGCTTGCGCCAGGTTCATTTTGATTTCAAGGAAACTTCTGGGTTCACTTAAAAAATTCAGGATTACCTCTTGGATGCTTTTCGGCTTTTCATGTTGATCCGCGTTGTTGACTTTATTTTTTGTCTTACACACATCACAAATGCCACAATCTTCGCCTTTTTGGCCGAAATATCTCACCAATTGTGCACTTCTGCATATGGATTGTGTGAGGTAATCCACCACAAAACTGAATTTTTCAAGAGCTACTTCTTTTCTAATTTTGAGTACTTCTGGCTTCAAATGGAAATGAGTATCGGGCAGTCTTTCCTGAATAAAGGTGACTTGAGGCTCGTCAATGCGCCAATTGATTTCGAAAATCCCATTTTTTTCTAAGGCTTTGAGTTGTTCGCGTAGATTTTCCAGATTGATTTTAAGTGCTTTACAAAGTCCATATTCATCCAAATTCACGAATCCGTCAAAAATACCGGCATGCGTACGAGAAATCATGCTGATTATGGGATCCAAAGTTTTGTTTCTAATTTGAAAATCGTACAACGTTTTGTTGCCTACCAAGCATGAAATTCTGGATTTATCAAAAGAATTTTCGTTGAATGTAAGTGTTTTATTGAGTTCCAAGACTTTTAGTGCGTTGTACACCATCAGCAAGTCAAAGTTGTACTTTTTTATGAACTCATTGATATTCAAGGGGTAGGTTTCGTCTTTACCCGATCCGATAGCGAGTTGCAGAAAATTGCACAATGCGTTGTAAATCCGTTTCACATCTTCAGGCTCTGGGAAGCGTTGCATCATGCGTTGTTCGAGTTGTTCCAAATCATGATCGCCAATAAATGCCATGGTGCGCGCTGGTTGTCCATCTCGTCCTGCCCGACCTGCTTCTTGGTAAAATGCTTCAAGTGAATCTGGAAATTCATAATGCAACACAAAGCGCACATTGGGTTTGTCGATACCCATTCCAAAGGCATTGGTAGCGACGATTACTTTGGTATTCCCAGAAATCCAGGCATCTTGTTTGATTTTCCGTTCTTCTCTTGTCAAGCCACCGTGGTAGAAATCAGCCGATAAATGATTGGCGCTCAATACTTGTGTAATAAACTTGGTGCTTTTTCTGGTTTGGCAATAAACGATACCTGTGTAATCTTTGAATTTACTCACCATATGAATGATGGCTGCTTCTTTGTTGTTCACGTGATACACTTCATACGCCAAGTTTTTTCTTGCAAAATCGCCTTCAAAATAGTCGTGTTTTCTGAGTTTTAAGAAATGAACGATATCTTCTTTTACACGAGTTGTGGCTGAAGCAGTAAGAGCAATAATGGGCGTGTTTGGATGCCATTCACGCAGGGCAGCAATATCCAAATAGGGTGGTCGGAAATCGAAACCCCATTGAGAAATACAATGCGCTTCGTCAACAGCGATGAGTCCAACATTCATAGCCTTGCAACGGTCTATGAATAAACGACTTTGTAGTCGTTCTGGAGATGTATATAGAAATTTTATGCCGCCAAAACGAACTCGGTCGAGGAGCAAATCAATTTCTCTGTAAGTCATCCCACTCACAATAAATTCTGCTTCAATCCCCCTTTTTTTGAGATTCATTACTTGGTCTTCCATCAGCGCAATCAGTGGTGAGATAACCAAACAAACACCTTCTCGCGCCAAAGCAGGTACTTGAAAGCATATAGATTTTCCACCACCTGTTGGCAACAGTGCCAATACATCATGACCGTAGATGGCGGCATCCACAATATCTTGTTGCATCGGACGAAATTCCGAATAGCCCCAATATTTCTCTAAAATCTCTAGCGATTTGTTCATAATTGTCTAATGAACATTAACATATTTTATGTGTAAATGTATGACAATCCGCGTTCAATTCCCCCTTGGAGCGGTAATTTTTGTAAATTTGCAGCAACTTGAAACAAAAGCCCATGAACTCTACAGATATTTCAGATTTGCATATTACACATACAACACAATCGAAAATTTCCGAAGTTGACTTTAGTAATATTCCTTTTGGCCGTATTTTTTCTGACCATATGTTGGTAATGGATTATGTTGACGGACAATGGCAACCTGCACATATTAAGCCTTTTGCGGCTTTACCGATGCATCCTGCTGCCTCTGCTTTGCACTATGGCCAGTCCTTTTTTGAAGGCATGAAAGCTTATAAGCAGGCCGATGGAAAACCCGTTTTATTCAGACCTCATTTGAATGCCAAACGTTTTAACGATTCCGCGCATCGCTTGTGTATGCCTACTTTGGATGAAGAACGATTTATCTCTTTGATATCTGAATTGGTAAAAATCGATAGCAACTGGATACCAGAAAGTGAAGATTCTGCGCTTTACATTCGTCCGTTTATGTACGCTACTGATGAATACATTGGTGTAAAGGCTTCTGATAATTATAGACTGGTTGTTTTTACATGTCCTGTTGGTGCTTATTATTCTGAACCTTTGCGCTTAAAAATTGAAGAGTATTATACACGTGCCGCTGAAGGAGGGGTAGGAAATGCAAAAGCTGCGGGTAATTATGCTGCATCTTTGTATCCAGCAAAATTGGGTCGCGATAAAGGATTCCACCAATTGCTTTGGACGGATGGAAAAACGCACGAATACATTGAAGAGAGTGGAACGATGAATATTGTTTTTATGATTGATGGTGTATTGATTTCTCCGAGCGAGGACACAGACACCATTTTGAAGGGTACCACCAAAAGAACAGTTTTTGACTTGGCTCAGCACTGGGGCGTTCCTACTGAAGAACGTAGAGTAACTGTTGCTGAGGTAATTGCTGCCATTCGTGAAGGCCGATTACAAGAGTGTTTTGGGGCTGGTACAGCTGCCACAATTGCTCAGGTAGATGTTATCGGTTATCGGGATGAAATTTTGCAATTACCAACCATTGAAGATCGCGCTTTTTCTAATAAAGTGATGCACTACGTTGATGGCGTGAAGTATGGAAAGATTAATGATGAGTTGAATTGGATTTTTAAAATTGATTAACTGTGACGGCAGCAAACAAAACTAAATCACCATTTTTGAACCGACACATCTGGTCAATTGTTTTGATTTTGTTGAGTTCAGGAGCCAAGTTGCTTACTGAATTTCTTCCTGATTTCACGAATTTTAGTGAAGCTACAACTGAAAAGTGGGTACATGTCTTTGACCAGATTTTTGTGGCTACATTGGTGCTCTTGATATTCAGATTGATTTACAAGTTTACCTCAGGCAGAATTGCTCAGGTATTTGATGAGCAAGAGGAACAGATTTTTTACACCAAGATATACGGATGGGTCTTATTCACTATTGGTGCATTCATTGTGCTCAATTTGTTTGGATTGTCATTGAATAATATTACACTTTTCATTGGTATTATCACCACTGGTTTGGCATTTGCATTGCGCGAGGTGTTATTGTCTTTTATAGGTTGGTTGGTTTTGTTGCGCAAAAAGCCTTTTCGAATTGGTGATCACATTCGCATCGGTGATGAGTACGGTAAGGTTATTCACATTGGTACTTATTATGTGATTTTGGATAAGACAAGTGATATTCCAGATGATTTTACCCGCATCCCTAATCGTTTCTTTTTGGAGAAAAGCATTCAGAAATTGGGGAAAAATCGTTCACAAGAAAAATTGATGTTTAGAATTACTGAGCGTCCCGATAATAAAGAGCAGCGCATAGAAAAACTACAAACTATCATTCACGAAATTGATGCCGACGCCAAATTGTTGTCTTCAAATTTTGATGTTCAAGATGATCGACTTTATCTGGTTATCAATGTTTTGGTTCCATTCGAGAACAAGGCTCAATGCAGGTCACGCGTGGTTGAAGCCACATTGGATTCATTTGGCGAGTTTATTTATTTCCCGAAGGAGTAAATATTAAAAGCACATTTACTTTAACTGAAATCAGGAAAAATCTTCCCTGGATTCATGATTCCATTCGGGTCGAAAATGTTTTTTATGGCGCGCATTAAATCGAGCTGTGTTTTGTTGAATGCGATATCCATAAATTCTTTTTGAACCAAGCCAATGCCATGTTCCCCGGAAAGTGTGCCGCCCAATCTAACGGTTAATGCGAAAATTTCACGAATGGCTGTTTTGAGTTCGGTGTTCCAAAATTCATCAGACAAATCGCCTTTAATAATGTTGATGTGTAAATTGCCATCACCAGCATGACCATAACACACGGATTTGAAGCCGTATTTCGTGCCGATTTCTTTAACGCCTGAGAGCAAGTTGGCCAATTCAAAACGGGGTACCACGGTATCTTCCTCTTTGTAAATAGAATGTGATTTCACGGCTTCACCCACTTTTCTTCTCAGTATCCACAAAGCATCTTTCTGGGCTTGATTTTCGGCAATCAATGGCTCATCGCATTGGAATTGCTCCAATACTTGATAGATTTTTTCACAGTCCTGAAAAAGCGCTTGTTCGTCCCAACCATCCAATTCTATCAACAAATGCGCTTGATGATTATCAGCCACTTGCACCGGTGAATCATCCACAAATTGCAAAGTCCAAAGCAAGGCATCTCGCTCCATAAATTCCATAGCAGAAGGAACAATGCCTTGTTTGAAAATTTCTGGAACCACGCGACAAGCTTCTTTGGCATCATAAAAGGGCACCAACATCAGTAGATCTTTGGTAGGGTGGGGCAATAGTCTGAGAACAATTTTAGTGACTATACCCAATGTGCCTTCACTTCCCACAATCAGTTGTGTCAAGTTGTAACCAGTAGCATTTTTCAGAACATTGGCTCCAGTCCAAATGATTTCACCATTGGGCAAAACCAATTCTAAATTGAGCACATAGCTTGCTGTAACACCATATTTAACTGCTTTTGGTCCGCCGCTGTTTTCCGCAATATTTCCACCAATAAAGCAAGAGCCTTTACTTGCTGGATCGGGCGGGTAAAACAAGCCTTTTTCCTTCACGGCATTCTGCAATTCTTGTGTTATAACACCTGGCTCCACAATAACCTGTAAGTTGTTTTCGTCGATATCTAAAATTCTTTTGAAACGCTCCATAGAAATTAAAATACCTCCGTGGATTGCCAAAGCTCCTCCGCTCAAACCTGTTCGTGCGCCACAAGGAGTAACTGGAATTTTATGCGAATTGCAATAATGCATTATTGCACTGACCTCTTCAGTTGTACTTGGTTTCAATAAGATTTCTGGAGTAAACTGTAAATTTTCAGTTTCATCATGACCATATTGCTCCAAAACAGCAGCATTGGTGAAACAAATACTTGAAAATTTCTCCTGAAAATGAGTCAGTTGAGTTTGAGTTATCGCCATATTACAAGCCAAGCATAAGTAGTTCGATGTCTTTAAACGGCAAACCAAATACTTTGCCCAACACTTCAGATGTGAGGGTTCCTTTATACAGATAAATACCGTTTCTAAATCCAATTTCGGAGCGGATATAATCCACAACACCCCCGCGCTCGCCCATGTCAATAAGTATTGGGCTGAAGATGTTACTCAAAGCGATGGATGCCGTACGAGAAACACGAGATGCCACATTCGGGACACAATAATGAATAACGTCGTGTTTGATGAATGTGGGTTCGTTGTGGTTTGTAATTCTAGAGGTTTCAAAGCAACCACCTTGGTCGATAGAAATATCAATGAGCACTGAACCTGGCTTCATTTCTTGAACCATTTCTTCAGACACCACGCAAGGAGTTCTTCCCAATGGCGCGCGCATGGCACCAATCACAACATCAGCGCGGAGCAATGCTTTATGTACCAATTTGGGTTGTAAAACTGACGTGAATATTCTTACTCCAATATCGTTTTGCAAACGTCTCAATTTCGCAATATTGGTATCAAAAACTTTTACAGAAGCCCCAAGCCCGAGAGCTGCTCGAGCCGCGTATTCGCCAACGGTGCCAGCTCCTATGATAACAACCTCTGTAGGCTGAACCCCTGTTATTCCTCCAAACATCATACCTTTTCCTTTAGGATTGGAAAGCAGTTCTGAGGCAATCAAAATAGACGTGTTTCCTGCAATTTCTCCTAATGCTCGAACTACGGGAAAAATACCATGGTCATCTTGAATGTAATCCCAAGCAACGGCGGTTATTTTCTTTTGAGATAGTTTTTCTAAAATAGCCTTAGGTTGCACCGACAGTTGTAAAGCAGAAATCAAGGTTTGTTTGCCTGGCATCAGATCAATTTCCTCCTCCGATGGTGGTGCTACTTTTAGAATGATGTCGCACTCAAATACACCTTTGGCGTCGTGGCAAATTTCTGCGCCGCATTCGGAATAGTCATTGTCCGTAAATCTGGAATGTTCACCAGCTTTAGACTCTACTTTAACCCTGTGTCCATTGGATGTAAGTAGGGACACAGCTTCTGGTGTTAAAGCCACGCGATTTTCTTGAAACGAGGTCTCTTTGGGAATACCAATAAATAAACTTCCTTTTTTTCTTTTTATTTCGAGAGTTTCTTCAAGAGGCGAAAGCGAACCGTGTTTCAGCAGTTGCTTAAGTGTTTCAGGATCAGTTATCATATGCGCAAGTTTTTGACAAAAAGGTAGTTTCAATTCGTTCTACAAGTTTACGACATTTTTTGAAAATAACTGAAAATTTTTAGGTGTACCCGAATGCTTCTTTCCCTGGTAGTTGTTTAAAAACTCAAGGTATTCAATTAAAAAAAATGGCGCAAAATCTAGGCAAGGTATAATTTAAGTTTTGAAGCTACTGCTTTATCGTACATGCAATAGTGCGTATTCCGTCGTCATGAACATCTATTTTGATATGTGCAGTATTATCAGGAAGCAAATGCTCCACCTTATCCGACCATTCAATAAAGCACCAAACATTTTCGTAAATGATGTCTTCTATGCCAATATCCATCGCCTCCGAAGCATGGTTTAGCCGGTATAAATCCAAATGGTAAATGGTGCCATGAGAAGGGCTCTCATAGTTGTTTATCAAGGCAAATGTCGGAGAACTTCCAGTATCAGAGGTGCCCAATTTGTCAATCAAAGCTTTTACCAAGGTGGTTTTTCCAGCTCCCATTTTGCCGTGTAGGCAAACAACCCTCGGATTTTGGAGTATGTCAATTAGCTCAGCAGCCACTTGGGGTAGAACATCTAATCGAACATCAGAAAAAATTGTTGTCATATTAAACCTCTATTTCGGGCTCAAAATTACAAAAGGAATCAACAATTCCTCCATCGAAATACCCCCGTGTTGAAAGGAGTTTTGATACACCTTCACAAAATGGTTGTAATTATTTGGGTAACAGAAAAAATCATCCTCTCTGGTAAACACAAATTCACTGTTGATGTTGCTTTTTGGTAAATAAGCATCTCCGGGATTTTTGACTGTAAACACTTCTTTGGTATTATAGCTCAAATTTCGACCTGTCTTGTACCTTAGATTGGTATTCGTTGAACGTTCTCCAACAATTTTCACAGGATTCTTCACGCGAATAGTACCATGATCAGTTGTAAGAATAACTTTCTGACCAGTCGCTTTGATTTTTTCAAACACCTCAAAGAGTGGACTGTGTTCAAACCAGCTTTTGGTCAATGAGCGATAGGCGGCCTCATCGTCAGCTAGCTCTTTAATCATGTCCATTTCAGATTTGGCGTGCGAGAGCGCATCCACAAAGTTGTAGACCAATGCTGTAAAATCGTTGTCTTTCAATTGGTGGAATTGGTCGGCAAATTTTTTCGCAGCATCCAAATTGGTAATTTTATGATAGCTCCATTTCACATCTTTGCCCAATCGTTTGAGCTGTGTTTCTAGTAATTGCTCTTCAAACATGTTTTTCCCGCCTTCATCTTCTTCGCCGAGCCAATAATTTGGGAAGCGTTTTTCAATTTCTGAAGGCATTAATCCCGCGAAAAACGCATTCCGTGCATACTGAGTGGCGGTGGGTAAAATTGAATAGATGATTTCGTCAGTTTCTACTTTGAAATAGTCACTCAAAATGGGTTGTATCACCTTCCATTGGTCGTATCTCAAATTATCTATGACCACCAAGAACGTTTTTTCTCCTTTTTTGATGTGCGGGGCAATTCTATTTTTGAAGACCGTATGAACCATTTCTGGGGCTTCATCCGTGCCATTCAACCAATCGAGGTAATTGTCTTCGATAAAATCACAAAACAACTTGTTGGCATCGCGTTTTTGCATCACCAAAATGTCATTCATACTATCTTCCTTGGTTTTAGCTAATTCCAATTCCCAATAAATCAAATCAGAATAAAGTTGAGCCCACTCATCCTTATCTAATCGGTCGCCGATACGCATGCCCAATTCTCGAAATTTTTGTTGGTAATTCGATGTCGTTTTTTGTGACACCAACTTGTTCTGATCCAAGATTTTCTTCAAGCTCAACAAAATCTGATTGGGGTTCACAGGCTTGATCAAATAGTCCGCAATTTTCGACCCAATGGCCTCTTCCATGATATATTCTTCTTCACTTTTGGTAATCATTACCACAGGTGTGAGGGGTCTTTTAGTTTTGATTTGCAACAAGGCGTCTAATCCAGAAATACCTGGCATGTTTTCATCCAAGAAAATAACATCGTAAACGGTGCTCTCGTTTTTTTCTACGGCTTCGTAGCCATTGTTAACAGTTTCTACGGAATAGCCTTTTTGTTCGAGGAATAAAATATGTGGTTTGAGTAAGTCAATTTCGTCGTCAGCCCAGAGAATTTTCGCATTCATGTGTTGTAAATTTAGTAGTTTTGAAATCCGATTTAAAATAAGTCATAATTATCGTTTATGTCACAAACGAACAAGAAGAAAATTATCAACGACCCCATCTACGGTTTTATTACAATTCCTGATGCTTTTTTTTTCGAACTCATCGAAAATGCCTCTTTTCAACGTTTGAGAAGAATTTTACAGCTCGGACTCACACATTTGGTTTATCCGGGTGCCTTGCATACGCGTTTTCATCATGCTTTAGGCGCCATGCATTTGATGCAAAAATCGGTGGAGGTGTTGAGAAGAAAAGGCGTTGACATCAGCCCTGATGAGGAGTCCGCTGTATTGGCAGCTATTTTGTTACACGATATTGGTCACGGTCCGTACTCTCATACTTTGGAGCACACTTTGATAAAAGGGGTTTCTCACGAAGATATTTCTGCTCAAATCATGCAGCGTTTGGCTCAACATTTTGGCGACCCCATCCACCGGGCTATACGCATTTTTAATGACCAATATGAGCGACCTTTTTTACATCAATTGGTTTCTGGTCAACTGGATATGGATCGTATGGATTATTTGAATCGCGATAGTTTTTATACGGGCGTATATGAAGGCAGAATAGGCAGCGAACGCATCATCGAAATGCTCAATGTGCACAACGATAATTTGGTGGTTGAGCAAAAAGGCATTTATTCTGTGGAGAAATTCATCACATCTCGGCGCTTGATGTATTGGCAAGCATATATGCACAAAACCGTAGTCGCGGCTGAGTATATGTTGATTAAAACTTTGGAGCGTGCCAAGTATGTGATTGAAAATGGGGGGGAACTATTTGGTTCTCCGGCACTTCAGTTTTTCCTTCAAAACAATGTTTCTAAAGATGATTTTGTGGAAAATCCAGAAGTCTTGGATAATTTTCTGAAACTAGATGATTATGATATCCTTGGTGCTATTAAGGTTTGGATGAATCATGATGACCGCGTGCTCTCGATTTTCAGCCGTGGAATCATTGAACGCCGCTTGTTGAAAATTGAGTTCCTTACCGAACCACCAAGTGCCGAAAGATTGAGTTTAGAGATTGATATGGCAGCAGATACTTTGAATCTTTCAAGAGAAGATGCAAAATATTTTGTGATTTCTGACCAACTTACCAATAAAGCCTATAACTCGGAGCGCGACCAAATTCAAATCCTCATGTCGAATGGGGAAATTATTCCTCTAACCATTGCTTCAGACAATTTGAATATTTCAACATTAAGCAAACCTGTCACAAAATACGCGATCTGTATTCCTACGGCCAGCATGAAATAGCATCCAATTTTCTTTTGTTAACAACAGCTCTTTCAAAATGATTTGTTAAGCGCATACTCCATCACGGGTAATTTTTTTACTTTTGGGCGATGGAATTTACAGCGGCCCAAATAGCAGGTATTTTAAATGGAGAAATCGAAGGCGATGCATCGGTGGTGGTGCGCGGCTTATCGAAAATAGAAGAAGGTAAAATTAATACTTTATCGTTCTTGGCCAACCCGAAATATGAGGAGTATATTTACAGCACAGCCGCATCTGTGGCCATTGTAAATAAAACTTTTGTAGCCAACACCAATTTGCCAAGCACCCTAACCCTTATTAGAGTGGATGATGCCTATGCTTGTTTTGCAAAATTGCTCGAAGCCTACAATCAATTTCGGGTGAAGAAACCAAAAATCGAACAGCCGAGTTTTATTGCAGATTCAGCAAAAATTGGAAACGGACTTTATCTAGGCGCCTTTGCTTATATAGCCGATGATGCAGTTATTGGCAACGATGTGAAAATTTATCCAAATGCCTACATTGGCGATAATGTAAAAATTGGCGACGGATGCGTTATTTATGCTGGAGCTAAAATTTATGCTGATTGTATTATAGGAAACCATTGCGTGATTCATGCAGGTGCTGTTATCGGTGCCGATGGTTTTGGCTTTGCTCCCAATCAAGAAAATGGCTACAATAAAGTGCCTCAAATTGGTAATGTAATTCTAGAAGATTTTGTGGAAATTGGAGCCAATACCTGCGTGGATAGAGCCACATTGGGTTCCACTATTTTGCGCAAAGGTGTAAAATTAGATAACTTGGTTCAAATTGCGCATAATGTTGAATTGGGAGAAAACACAGCTATGGCGGCTCAAGTTGGTGTAGCTGGTTCTACGAAAATTGGTGCGCGCGTGCAGGTGGGGGGACAAGTAGGCATCAGTGGTCATATTAAAATTGCCGACGAAGTGAAAATTGCAGCGCAATCGGGTATTCCAAACGATATTAGAAAAGAAGGCGAGGTGCTCTTGGGCTCTCCAGCCATTCCTATAGATGATTTTAAAAAGTCTTACTTTGGCTTCCGCAAATTACCCCAGATTTTGAAGCGCTTGCAAGACATTGAAGACAAATTGAAAAGCAGAGATTAAACATAATGAGCGAAAAACAACGAACCTTAAAAGAAGCCATTAGTTTTAGTGGTATCGGATTGCACACGGGCTCCAAAGTGAACCTAACCATTTGTCCAGCACCGGCCAATCATGGTTATAAATTTCAACGCGTTGATATTGAAGGTCAACCGATTATCAAAGCCGATTGCGATTTGGTTGTAGATACCAACCGTGGAACCACGCTCGAACACAACGGCGTGCGTGTGAATACCGTTGAACATGTGTTAGCGGCCTTGTACGGCAATATGGTCGACAACGCTTTAATTCAAGTGGATAGTTCTGAAATGCCTATCATGGATGGAAGCGCTGCACCTTTTGTAAAGAAAATTCTAGAAGTAGGATTTGAAGAACAAGAAGCGCAACGTGTTTATTTTGAATTGGATGAGAATATTCCTTGGGAAGATGATGAGCGTGGGATAGAATTTTTGGCAGTACCGGATGATGTGTATCGCCTTACTGTTATGGTAGATTATAAATCCAATGTATTGGGCACCGACCATGCGAATATTTACACCCTTGAAAATTTTAATAAGGAAATAGCACCTTGCAGAACTTTTGTGTTCTTGCGCGAGTTGGAATTTTTGGCTAAAAACAATCTCATCAAAGGTGGTGATATCGACAATGCCATCGTGTTGGTTGAGCGTGAACATGTACCTCAAGAAGAATTGGATGCATTGGCCAAATTGTTGGGCAAAGAAGATACCAAAATTGAAATCAAGGGCTCGGGTGTATTGAATAATATCGAATTACATTACAGAAATGAGCCAGCTCGACATAAGTTGTTGGACATTGTTGGCGATTTGGCTTTGGTTGGAAAATTCATCAAAGCACATATTTTGGCGGCTCGCCCCGGACACTTCGGCAATGTTCAATTTGCAAAGGTGCTCAAAGAACAAATCAAAAAACAAGAGAAAAAAGGCAAACAATTTGACCTCACCAAAACGGTTTACGACATCAATCAAATTGAAAGCATGTTGCCACACCGTTACCCATTCCTTATGGTCGATCGCATCATTGATTTGGGCGATGAGCACATTGTGGGCATCAAAAATGTGACGATGAATGAACCGTATTTTACAGGTCATTTCCCTGGAAATCCAGTGATGCCCGGTGTGATGCAGATTGAAGCCATGGCTCAAGTTGGCGGGATATTTGCATTGAGTCAAGTTGACGAACCAGAAAAATACTCGACCTACTTCATGAAAATTGATGAAACCAAATTTAAGCAAAAAGTAATTCCAGGCGATACCGTCGTTTTTGAATTGAAATTGGTGAGTCCAATTCGTCGTGGTTTGGTGAATATGAAAGGAACAGCCTACGTAAACGGCCAACCGGTTTCTGAATCGGTGATGTTAGCACAGGTAATTAAAGACAAAGCATAATTATGATCCATCAATTTGCAGTCGTTTCTCCGCAAGCTCAATTGGCGCAGGGTGTTGTCGTTGAACAATTTTCTACGATTTATGAGGATGTCATCATAGGAGAAAACACCAAGATAGGCCCGAATGTTGTGATTTATCCCGGCACAAGAATTGGCTCCAATTGCGAGATATTTCCCGGAGCTGTTATTGGTGCTGTGCCACAAGATTTGAAGTTTTCGGGAGAATATACCACTTGCGAAATTGGAAACAATACGGTTATTCGCGAGTGCGTTACCATACACCGCGGCACTTCAGATAAAATGACCACTAAAATCGGAAACAATTGTTTGCTCATGGGGTATGTGCATGTGGCTCATGATTGTATTATCGGTAATCATGTGATTTTGGCCAATTATACTGGGCTTTCGGGTCACGTAACCATCGAAGATTTTGCTATTCTTGAAGGCAAAGTGGCTGCACAACAATTTGTTACAATAGGTGCGCATGCCTTTGTGGGTGGTGCATCATTGATTAGAAAAAGTGTGCCTCCTTTCGTGCGTGTTGCCCGCGAACCGCTTTCATATATCGGTGTAAATTCTGTTGGCTTGAGACGTAGAAATTTTACAGACGAGCAGGTGCGCACAATTGAAGATATTTACCGCATCCTATTTGTGCAGAATTCAAACGTGAAAAAAGCGGTGGAGATAATTGAATCGGCTATACCAAACTCTCAAGAAAAGCAACAAATCCTCAATTTTATTGCCCAAGAAGAACGCGGAATAGTGAGAGGTTGGGTTTCTGAATAAAAACCTCATGATTCGTTTTCAAAACATACTGCCCAAACCTCTAGAAGGACTGCAACACGGCGATAATTCTGTTTGGGAACGCACCTTTGAGTTAGATTTCAATAATAAAACACTACTAAACGCCTCCAGTGGAAAGGGTAAAACAACCTTTATTCACCTCATATATGGTTTGCGAACAGATTATTCTGGGCAAATTTTATTTCATAATGAGGATATCAGTGCCTGGGAAATCAATCGCTGGACAGAAATGCGAAGAAACGTTTATGCAGTTGTATTCCAAGATTTACAGCTCTTCCCCAATTTGAGCACTGTGGATAATCTACGAATCAAGTGGGAATTGGGGAGCGATTTAAGCTTTGATGCTGTTCTTGATATGCTGGCAAAATTGGGCTTGGGAGATAAATTGAATCAATCTTGTGGTACTTTATCGCAAGGACAGCAGCAAAGAGTGGCCATCGTGCGCGCATTGATTTCCAAATTTCAGTTTTTATTGATGGACGAGCCTTTTAGTCATTTGGATGAAGAAAACACAGCCATCGCCCTAGTTTTAATCTTAAATCGTTGTGAACATTTGAATGCTGGATGTTTGATGACTACCTTGGGGGAAACCTACAACAATAAGTTCAATCAAATGCTGTATCTGTGATGATTAAGAAAATGCTTTTTCATAAATTAGACAGCGTGCAACTGTTGATTGTGACCATTGGCGCGGTGGTAGGTTTTTTATTTTTACTTACCGTGGTTCACTATTTCGGCACCATCAAAAGCTTAGCGTCTGGTGCAGATTCATTGGGCGCGAATTTGGTTGTTGCGCAAAAAAAAGTGAGCAAATATGCAGCTTTTGATAGCAACAATGCCGTCTTCACTACAGAAGATTTGGATCTCTTGAATGCTCATCCGGCGATTCAAAAAGTGGCTCCTGTTGTCAACAATCAATTTTATGTTGCATTGGCCATGCGCGAAGAAGGATTGCCCTATTTCAGCACAGATATTTTTATCCAGGCGGTTGACGATGATATGCTCGACCTGAAGCTTGAAGATTGGCGCTGGAATGAAAAATCTGAGCTGATTCCTTTGGTTATGCCTCGCGATTTCATGTTGATGCTCAATCAATTTGCGGCGTCCTATAACATTCCTCAAGTTTCTGAAGAGATTGCTAAAACGCTGAATTTTACGCTAGAATTGAGAGGAGATGGTGGTAAAAAAAGCTACAAAGCAAGAATCGTTGGTTTTTCTAATCAAATGAATTCTGTTTTAGTTCCCATGAGTTTTATGACCTTTGGAAATAGCACGTATGCTTCAACCAAATCCAGTGAACCAACACTTTTGATTTTGAAGCTCGATCAAAAGAAATATGGAGATTTTGAACAATTGATGAATGATTTGAATCTTGAAATTAAAGAGAATGAATTGTTGGTGGTGAAAATACAAGGAATGCTCTATGTGGTGCTCAGTGTGTTGTTTATCATCGCATTAATCATCGTTGTTTTGTGCGGTATGATGCTCGCCCAATTTTCTATGTTGCTCGTCTCTGAATCGGCCTATGAAGTGCAAACTTTGTTGCGCATTGGCTATCATCCCAAGCAGATTGCAGCTCATTTTTATCAGTTTTTCTTGCGCAGGTTTTTATGGGTTTTGTTGCTTGTTTTTGCTCTTTTTGCTGGTATGAAATATGGCGTAGATCGTGTTCTGATGAATTTTGGTTTGGTAGTAGATATTTGGCCATCTTGGTTGGGACTCCTGCTCGTGCTTCTTCTGGCTTGGCTCATTGTGATTTGGAATTATCGCCGCATTTTAGCTTACATCTCTAGGAGTTAGCCAAAAAAAATAACAACTTTTTTAATTTTGTGGGCGCAACCTATATAAGCTGATTCGCGTTTTTACGGAGTTGAAAAGCAATTAACAAATAATTTAAAAGGATAAGAATTTAGAAACAGTAACTTTGGTCTGATATTTGAAAATCAATTGAACATTAACAAAAAGGGATAGCAATATGAGCAAATGGATTATGATTTTATGGGTAGGGATGGTCAGCCCAATTTTTGCACAACAAATCAAGTTTAAAATCACGAATGCGGAAGACGAAACAGCCTATTTGATTCGACATTTTGGCAATAAAAAATACATGGCCGATACCGCAAAAATCGTCAACAATTTTGTGGTTTTTGATGGAAAAAAACACAAAGATGGCATGATATCTCTTTATTTTCCGGGAAAAAAATCTTTGGATTTCATCAAGTCATCAGCAGAAAAGGAAATTGAAATCCACATGGATTATGCGACCATGGGACCTGAAACGGTTGAAGTAAAAAAGTCGGAGGAAAACAAATTGTTCTACGCTTATTTGAAAGAACTCATCAAAGGCAATAAAGAGCGCACGCAAATTCAAGCCAACGGCAACGATGAAGCCAAACTGAAAGCCTTAAATGATCGCATGAAAGAATTTATCACCAAGTTTTCTAAAGACAATCAGAAACTGTTGGTGGGTAAATTTGTGAAAATGGGGATGGAAATTGATATACCCGAGGCGCCAAGAAATCCTGATGGTTCCATGGTCGACTCTAATTTCGTTTTCAGATACTACCGAGCACATTTTTTTGATAATATCGATTTTACAGATGATCGTTTGGTGAATTTTGCGATTTTCGAACAGCGCTTAGATTTGTATTTCAGTGATCAGATGATGGCACCAATCCCAGACACAATTCTCTATCATGGCATTGAGCTTATCGAGCGTTTTGATAAAAAGTCGGACATGTTCCAGTTTGTATTGACTTACTTGGTTCAGAAATACGACAAGTCGAAAATTATGGGCCACGATAAGGTTTGGATTATGCTTGCAGTAAGATACTTTTGTCCAAATTTAGGCAATCCAAACAATCTGATTTATTGGTTAACGCCTGATAAATTGGAGTCTTTTTGCGAAAAAGCAAATATATTACAACATTTGGTGGTTGGCGTTCGTCCACACAACATCAGTTTGCCCGACTCAACGAATCAACGGTGGTACTCGCTTTTTGATCTCAAAGCAGAATACACCATTTTATATTTTTGGGATCCAGAGTGCGGTCATTGTAAAAAAGAAACACCGAAAATGGCACGCTTGTATGAAGAAAAGTTAAAAGCCAGAAATGTTGAGGTTTTTGCCGTTGGTAAAGCCACGGGTGAAGACTTTGAAAAGTGGAAAGCTTTCATCAAGACACACAATTTGACCTTCATCAATGTGGCTATTACGCGCTGGCTTTTTGAAGAAGCTACCAAAGATCCGTGGCAGTTTATCCCGAAATATACCAATGTGCAATCACTTCAATACCAAGAGTATTTCGACGTGGTGGCCAATCCGAAGGTGTTTATCTTAGACAAAGACAAAAAGATTATCGGTAAAAACTTATCCATTGGTCAGATTGAAGAATATTTGGATCGCTTGCAAGGTGTGCCCGATGCGCCTAAGATGTTCCCAGTAGATCAAGAAGAACCGCAGGAGCATTAACCAATTGACGCTACAGTGTTGATAAGTGCCCGAGATTTTTGCTCGGGCATTTTTTGTTGATTGTACTTTTGATAACAATGATAGATACGTTCAAACACCAAGGCATGCGACGCAAATTGGTCGAAGATTTGCAGAAAAAAGGCATTGAGGATAAAAAAGTGATTGATGCATTGCTGAAGGTGCCCCGTCATTTCTTCTTCGATTCGTCTTTTTTGAATTTTGCCTACCAAGACAAGGCTTTTCCTATCGGAGCGGGTCAAACTATATCCCAGCCTTTTACAGTGGCTTTTCAAACGCAACTCTTGCAAGTGAAGAAGGGAAACAAAATCTTGGAAATAGGAACGGGCTCGGGCTATCAAACCGCTATTCTTTGCGAAGTGGGTGCCAAAGTTTACAGCGTTGAACGTCAAAAAGAACTGTTTATAAAAGCCAAAGATGATCTAAAAAAATTAGGTTATTTACCTGCTTTATTATTTGGCGACGGATATAAAGGTTTGCCAGTATATGCTCCATTTGATGGTGTTTTGGTGACTTGTGGTGCGCCATTTTTGCCTGAAAAGTTGGTCGAACAAGTGAAAGTAGGTGGGCGAATTGTAATTCCAATTGGGGATGATGGCAAACAGATCATGTTTCGCTACATCAAAAATGCCGATGGTTCGCTTAGTGAAGAATCTTTCGGCGATTTTGCTTTTGTACCAATGCTCGAAAAAGTGTCTAAATAAAATTGAATTGGAAAAAAAAGAAATCAAATTGTCGCTCATTGTGCCCGTATTTAATCGACCTGATGAAATATTGGAGCTCTTGCAAAGTCTTGCGAATCAAAGCGATATGGATTTTGAATTGCTCGTTGTTGAAGATGGTTCAACACAGCCTTGCGAAGATATCTGCAATCAGTTTAAAGGCGAATTTTCTATTCAGTATTATTTCAAAGAGAATACAGGTCCCGGTTTATCTAGAAACTATGGTGTAGAACGCGCTCACGGTGATTATTGTATTTTTCTCGATTCTGATTGTGTACTGCCGCCACAATATATCAACGAGGTACGATCGTTTTTAATGGCAAATCCTGTGGATGCATTTGGCGGACCAGACGCTGCCGACAAAGGGTTTTCGCGCAATCAAAAAGCCATCAATTATGCCATGACTTCATTTTTTACCACTGGCGGAATTAGGGGGGCAAGTGAAAAATTGGAAAAATTCCACCCGCGCAGTTTCAACATGGGCATCACCAAAGAAGTATATGAGAAAACAGGCGGATTTCCAACGCTTCGTTACGCATACGCCAAAGCTGCTGGTGAGGATTTGGATTTGAGCATACAAATTTTGAAAGCCGGATTCAAAACGGCACTCATCCCAAAGGCCTTTGTTTATCACAAGCGCAGGACATCGGTTCAACAGTTTGCCAAGCAGGTTTACAATTTCGGAATTGCGCGTGTCACAATCTCAAAAATCCACCCTGAATCGTTGAAATTGTTGCACTTTGCCCCGACAATTTTCTCTATAGGCACTTTGATTTTACTCGTTTTAAGCGT
>JBIIJN010000104.1:0-7201 GCA_044233745.1 Crocinitomicaceae bacterium | reverse complement strand
TGTTACCTGCTGGCATTTTTAATCTTTTATTATTCTAAGTGCTTCAACAGGGTCGTATTGGTCGTCTTCTGGGTAATGAATGTAAACTTCAATTTTCTTTGCCTTCGCAAGTCTGTCTTTTGCTGTATGTGTGGATTTGTAGTCATAACCTTTCACGTTTCCAAGATACTTGTAAATAAAGCTATTTAGTCCAACAAAGGGAAGTCTGTTTAAACTTTCGGTTAACTCTTCTAAAAATTCATCGTCTGTAATTTGTATAAAATGAGGCGTCCAAAAATTTGATAATTCGCTCGTTGAATAAGCGGGTGCTTTTTCAATAGACGTATCTTTATTTTCAGAAGATGATTGATTTGCCCCTGTTGCTCCAGAGAAAATTACTTTTTGTTCAATTTCTTCAATTCCTTTTGTCAATTCTTTACTTGATGTCATTAGTTCAAGAAACTCCGAAAATCTGATAATATGAAAAGAGTTGTTCACTGAATGAAGCCGAAATTCTGTTACTAATTCAAATCTAGGATATAGTGTTTGTCCTTCACTTTTATAATACCAGTCAGATTTTTCTTCGCCTGAAACAAAAACAACACTTTTATTTTTTGTCTTACCAACATCCAGAATTGTCAACCAAATTAGTAAGTCACCGATACCTTCGTCAGACTTAGATTGGTCTTTGTAACCCGGTGGAATTTTGTGTAAATATCTTCTTTCTAATTCCTTTGTAATTTTATCTTTTTCAAATTGTAAGTCTATGACAACAGTTTCATTAAATAGTTCTCGATAAACTGAACTTACAGGGTCGTTCCAAGTCCATTCTTTTATCTTTTTAAGAACACTATCAAGTTTTGCTTTATAGTTGTCTCGATACTCTTTTGCAAAACCACTATACTCTTTTTCAATATCTAAAAGTTCTTTGTATTCTTCTACACTGCTTAATAAAGGATACTGCGAAACTTGAAAGGTTTTGATTGTATCAAGCCGTCTGTTTAATTGTTGAAATACTTCCTTTATTTGTTCAGGTCGTCTATTGGCAAATTCTCTTGCTACTTGACCAGGAACTACGAAACGTTCTTTAGAAATTAGGTCTTTCAGAACTTCTCGTATAGCTTCTAAATCTTCAGTGTTTGCGTAATATGGAACGAGCAATGCATTCGTGTCAATTACGAAAATACATTCGTCTTTAATTTTTGATAATGGCTCTACTGTCGTGCTGAAAATTGTGTCAGCATTTGGGTAAATCGCATTTTTGATAAAGATGTCGAACTCGCTCATTGTTTATTGTTTTGTCGTTTCTTTTATTATGCTTGCAGGTAACTTACTTATAACCGCTATAAATATTCGCTTATGCTCCAAATAAAGTAGCATAACCAAAATCCACCGCCCACAAATCTACTCCCTCCCGCCCACAAAAAAAACAGGATTTTTCCCCTTTTTTCATTTTGCTGCATTTTATAACACCGCTTGCTGGGTTTTCAGGCAAAATTGAACTTCAAAAGCCAAAATTCTACCCCCGCATTCCCCACTTCAACAATTTCCCCCAATTCAATCTGTACCCCGTGTTCAATAACGCTTTTTTATACACCCGAGCGGCGAAGCGCAGCAAAATCAGGGCTGAGAGCAACATAATGAAAAGCGAGAGGAAAAAGGTCCAGATGCCGCCGTCGCCGATGCCGAGTGCGATGTTGATCATGTTGACCATGGGCGCGGTGAAGGGGAACAAGGAGAGGAAGGTGCTCCATGGGCTTTGTGGGTATTCGATTACGAAATAGCCCGCCGCCACAGCGATGAGGAGGAGTAGGAACATGGGAATTAGGAACTTTTGTCCGTCGGATTCTGAACCTTGGGCTGCACCCAAAGCCGCGAAAATGCTGCCGTAGAAGAAGTAGGAGAGCAAGAAAAGCAGCGTGAACCAGGGCAACATGGTGGCAAAGTTGATTTTTGAGAAAACGAGGTCCTGCCAGCTGTTGTAGAGGAAAACGCCATCGTTGGCAACCAAGGTTTGCGCGCTGAACATGTCGGGAAATAGGGTGTAGCGCAAAATGGCCAAGCCAAGGGCAATTCCGAGAATCCAAAGTGCGGTTTGCAAGAGGGCTGAGGCACCTATTCCTACAATTTTACCCAGCAACAATTGACGGGGCTTCACGATGGAGAGCATCACCTCGGCAACGCGGTTGCTTTTTTCGCCCGATGAACTGCGCAAAATGGTCATGCCAAACGTGAACACAAACAACAAAATCATCAAACCAAAGAAGAAGCCTGTGTAGGCCGCCATGTGGTAGTTGTTTTTCATTTCTGGGCGGTAGGCATCGCGCACTTCGAGTTTCACGCCGTGCATCACCCTGCGGAAAGTTTCAAAATTCAGGTTGGTGAATTCAGCGGCTTTCAACATTTCCAAGCGTTTTTCCATGTCGCGGTGGATGCGGGTCACCAAACTCGGATTGATGACTTTGCGTTGGAAAAAGAAGGCCAAATTGTTGGTCAAAACTTTTTCGTTGATTTCCAACAAGGCGTCGAACTTCTGGTATTCGGGGCCGTTAGCAAAGTCTTCAATTTCAATGTATTTGGCTGCAAATGTGTATTGGATTTGCCCTTGCTGTCCGGTCATCACATTGTCCATGATGCCCGCTGGATCGGCGACTAAAATTTTGATGTTTTGTTTTTCACTGCCGCTGAGCGAGAACAGAGAATAGAGTCCGAAAATGATAATCGCCGGACCCAAAAGCGCCATGCTGATGAAGAGCCGACTTTTCACACGCTCTTTGAATTCTCGTTTGGCTATAGTCAAGGTTGGATTCATACGGCAGTTGGCTGGGTAAGTTGAATAAAAATATCTTCCATCGATGGCGCATCTTGCCAAACACCTTCAAATTCAATGTTGCCCATCAAGGCAGAGATCAAATCGCCAACGGTGCTGTTGTTGAGTAGCTTCACTTTGGCAATGAATTGATTTTCACCGATTTGCTTGGATTCAATTAAATCATAATTTACCCAAAGCGCATTGGCAAAAGCGAGCATATTGCCTTTGAATTGCACGGCATAAACATCTTGACTGAATTGTTTTTTGAGCGCCGCATAATTGCTGTCTAAAACCAATTTTCCCTTGTGAATCAAGGTGATATGGTCGCTGATGGTCTCGGCGTTGTTCATGTTGTGTGTGGACAAAACGATGGTTTTTCCGGCTTCTTTCAACTCGCGCAACACACCGCGCATCAGTTGAATGTTGGTGGGGTCGAATCCGCTAAAAGGTTCATCCAAAATCAGCAATTCCGGGTCGTGGAATACCGTGGAAACAAATTGAATTTTCTGCGCCATTCCTTTCGACAATTCTTCGATGCGCTTTTTTCTCCACGATTGAATGTCGAATTTATCCAACCACGTATCGATTTGATGTTTCGCTGTTTTTCGTTCCAATCCGCGCAATTCGGCCAAGAAATTGAGATAGGATTCAACCGTCATGCTGGTGTACATCCCGCGTTCTTCGGGCAAATAGCCAATGTTGTTCAAAAACTTGCGGTCGATGTATTTTCCTTTGAAATAGATGCTTCCGCTATCGGGTTCGAGAATTTGGTTGATGAGACGAATGAGCGTTGTTTTTCCCGCGCCATTGGGACCGAGCAAAGCATGTATTTTGCCCGAATCAAATTGCATGGACATGTTGGACAAAGCCGTGTGTTCACCGAAATGTTTGGATATGTTCTTGATTTCTAGCACGATGCCTTAATGTTTCAATACGTAAGCAGAAGTTCCTGTAATTTCTTTGGCCTTAGAGATTTGATTCGCAGCTTCGTCTTTGGTGTTGTACGAATGAAAAGAAACCGTGTGACCGTTAGCTGTTGAAGTAATTATTTTTCCATCGTAGCCAGCATCACGGATTTTTTGAACCAAGCGATCGGCGTTTTCTTTTAGACCAAAAGTACCGACGATGATGTGAAAACTTCCACCTGCCGCAACTGCTGGCGTTTGTTCGATAATCGGCTGATCATCTGGCGCAGGAGCAATTTCTTCTTGTGGCGTTTCCTCAACGATTTCCTCAACAACTTCTTCTGTAACAGGAAGCGTATCGGTGTTTTTAACTTCATCTTTGGGTTCAGGTAAAACGCTTTCTGTTTTGATTCCCAGCCACTTACTGATTTCGTCGGTGTACATAAAGGCAAAAACGGAGAGCCCGATAATCAAGAAAAGCAAGAAAATATTGATGTAAAAGAATACGCCTCTTTTGCGTTTTACGGTTACTTCTACGGTATTTGGGTTGGGTTCTGTTTCAGCATTCGGTTTATCTTCGACGATTACTTTTTCTGCCATCGGCGTTACAGTCTCGACCGTTTCAACTATCGGAGCACTTGGCGTTTCAGGTTCTGCGGCGGTTTCATGAATTGCTTCAATGGGATTTTCGACAGGCGTGGCTGCTGCTTCTATTCGAATTTCTTCAGTTGTATTTTTGCCAAGAACGTCATCCAATGATGTGTTTTTTTCACGTTCTGCTTTCGTTTCGCCTAAAACGGGGGGAATATAAATGTTCTGCTTTTGCTTGGACTCTTTGGCAGTTGGTTGAGCAATCTGTGGTTCTTTAGAGGCCTTTGTTTTTTTGACTTTTGGAACAATTTCTTCTTCCGTTGGGACTTCTGTTTCTGCGGCAGTTTGTACTTCAACAGGTTCAATATCAGCTACAACTGGCGCTTGCGGTTCTTCTGGCCTTGGTTCAGTTTCAGTAGGCGTTTCAACTTTCTGTGTTTCTTCCACGGGGCTTGTTGATGCAACTGAAGCGGCACCTGAGCGAAAATCTATTTCATCTGGACCTGTTTTGTAAAAAGTGCCAAGTCCAACCAATTCAAAGTCAACACCTGTATTCACTTGCGCTTGTAGTTCGCGTGCCCAAGCCGAAATTTTATTGATAACATCCTGTTTATCAGAGCCCGTTTGTTCACAAATAAACGAAGACAGTTTGCCATCGTCGAATTTGATGTAGGTATTGAATACCACTTTTCCATCGTCGGACAGCGACAGACATCCAAAGTCAGGGATGATGACGCGTCCTTCTTGCTTCAAAAATTCAATGATGTATTTGTTCATAGTCTCAAAATCTTATAGTTCGTCTAAATTAAAGGTTTCCGCTAATCGGATACCTTTTTCGGTGTTTTGTAAGGTGCAACATTGATTTACGCCGTCGTGCTCCAAAAATAAAACAAAATTCTCATCGGCAGCGCGTTTCAGGAATTTGCCTTTCTCATCCAAGGTAATCAAAGGGCGCGTGTCGTATCCCATCACATAAGGAAGCGGAATGTGACCCACGCTGGGCAATAAATCTGCCATGAAAACGATTGTTCTGCCTTTGTATTTGATGTGTGGAATCATTTGACTTTCGGTGTGACCATCTGCAAAAAACACGTCGATGTTGTCAAACACATTTTCCGTGAAATTACCCGTGCGTTCGATGAATTTCAGTTGTCCGCTTTCTTGGATGGGCAAAATGTTTTCCGATAGAAAAGAGGCTTTTTCGCGCGCATTTGGAACGGTTGCCCACTGCCAATGCTTTTCATTGCTCCAAAAAGTAGCGTTTTTAAATGCTGGGGCAAATTGGTTTTCTCCAACGCGATTGATGGCACCTCCACAATGATCAAAATGCAAATGTGTCAAGAAAACATCGGTGATATCATCGGCATGGAAGCCCAATTTTTTCAAGTTGCCATGAAGAGAATCGTCGCCATGGAGAAAATAGTGCGAAAAAAACTTTTCACTTTGTTTGTCGCCAATTCCCGCGTCGATGAGCATCAATTTGTTGCCATCTTCAATCAACATGGAGCGCATGGCCCAAGTACACATGTTGTATTCATCGGCTGGATTGGTTTTTTGCCACAAAGTTTTGGGAACAACGCCAAACATAGCGCCGCCATCCAATTTAAACATGCCTGTATTGAGTGCGTGTAATTTCATTATTGAGGTGTTGAATTGGTGTGATACAAAGCAAAAGCCATCATGTCGGCGTATTCTGAAATGGTCATGGCAACTGGTTTTCCTGCGCCGTGTCCTGCGTTTACGTCGATGCGAATCAACATGGGGTGCCCGTTTGGATTTTTGTCTTGCAATTCTGCTGCAAACTTGAAAGAATGCGCTGGCACAACACGGTCGTCGTGGTCGGCAGTAGTAATCATCGTTGCGGGATAATTCACGCCTGTGCGCACATTGTGAACAGGGGAGTAGCCCAACAAATAGTTAAACATATCGAGGTTATCTTCTGCTGTTCCGTAGTCGTAGCCCCAGCCAGCTCCCGCGGTAAAGGTGTGGTAGCGCAACATGTCGAGCACCCCAACGCCCGGCAATGCAACTGCAAATAAATCAGGACGTTGCAACATGGTAGCGCCTACCAATAATCCGCCATTCGAGCGACCTGAGATCGCAAGTTTTTCTGGAGAGGTGAATTTGTTTGCAATCAAATATTCAGCTGCTGCAATGAAATCATCGAACACATTTTGCTTTTGCAATTTGGTGCCTGCTTTGTGCCATGCTTTTCCATATTCGCCACCGCCACGAAGATTGGGAACGGCATACACGCCACCCATTTCAATCCAAAGGGCATTGGCAACGCTAAAAGAAGGCGTTAAACTGATGTTGAATCCGCCGTAGCCGTAAAGCATGGTTGGATTTTGTCCGTTCAATTCCATTCCTTTTTTGTGGGTGATAATCATCGGTACTTGGGTGCCGTCTTTGGAAGTGTAAAATACTTGCTTCGATTCGTATTTATCTGATTCAAATTGCACTTTGGGACGTTGATAGATTTTGTTTTCGCCGGTTTTGGGGTTAAAACTGTAAATCGTGCCCGGTGTTACATAATTGGTGAAAGAAAAATACAATTCTTTGTCCTTGTCTTCGCCACCGAATCCAGATGCTGTGCCAACGCCCGGTAATTTTATTTCGCGTACCAATTTCCCATTGTAATCGTATTGTTTCACAGCCGAAACAGCATCAATCATGTAGTGTGCGAAAATAAATCCGCTGCCTGTGGATGGCGACAAAACCTGATTGGTTTCTGCGATGAAATCTTTCCAGTTTTCTGGGTTTGGATTGGCCGCGTCGGTAATTACAATTTTCTTGTTGGGCGCATTTTTATTGGTCACGATGTAGAACTTTCCTTTGCGCGTGTCCAAGATGTAGTGGTCGTTTTCAAAGTTGGCAACAATCGCTACAATTGGACTGTCTTTTTTGCTTAAAT
>JBIIJN010000103.1:0-7228 GCA_044233745.1 Crocinitomicaceae bacterium | reverse complement strand
CAACATTGGGCGCTGGTGGAAATTCTGGAAGCGTAACCATTCCAGTTGTGATGATCAGTCAGGCACAAGGAGCTGCTTTGTTAACGGCGCTGCAAAATGGCGAAACTGTTGTAGGATTTTTAGGCCGTCAGAATGAGTGGATTCAGTCCTTTGAATTGTTTGGCGATTTACATACTACAGGCAACAACAACGGTTACACTGGACCAATCGAAACACAAACCGAACTCTTAACGGGTGCGAATTACTCGTTCACAATGTCGCCTGGATTTGCAGGACAGCCTTTGCCAGAATACACCAGAATTTGGTTGGATGGCAATCAAAATGGTCAGTTTGAATCGAGTGAGTTGGTGTATGATCAAGGTGCTGCAAGTGTTGGCGCTTTAACAGCTTCATTCACAGTGCCTATGACAGCCATGGCGGGTTTATCTAGAATTCGTGTTCAAATGGCTTATCAAGGTTATGGCGCAGCAGCTTTGCCTAACAATTGTGGTTCATATCAATCAGGTGAAACGGAAGACTATTGTGTTACGATTGCAGCATCTAATGTTTCATTGGAGGCTTTTGAACAAATTTCCATCCAACTGTATCCAAATCCAAGCAATGGCATGGTTTATCTGACATCCAACAGCACAGAAGATTTCCAAATACAAGTGGTTTCACTTTCTGGACAAGTTGTGAAAGAACAAACCATGTTGGGCACATCCACGTCTTTAGATTTGAATCATTTGTCTGATGGCGTATATATGGTTTATGCTATTTCTTCAACAGGAACAGTCGTTCAAGTACAGAAAGTTGTTCTCACACGATAACATCATGAATATTAATTTAAAGGTCGGGCCATAGCGGTTCGATATTTTTTATTAACCAATTTTTTACTTTTTGAAAACATAAACATGAACAAATGAAAGTAATTTTGTGAAAAATATATTTTATGAAAAAAGGACTTCTTCTATGCATAGGCATTTATACTTTCATTTTGATAGGTTCAACCATTACTTATGGTCAAATCACCACAATTGCCAATTGGACCTATGAGCCGCTTATAGGTGCCAATGCAACACCAACACCCAATTCAGGATCAGGAACTTCGCTTATCACGGGTTCAATGTCCGGACCTGGTGGAGCAACAGGTATGAATACAGGTACAGGTTGTGGCAGTCAAACTTCCGGCACAAATGCTTGGGCGCTTAGCTCCGCTAATCCGGGGAGCACAAATGAATCAAGCGGTGTACAATACAACGTTTCTACAGCTGGTTTTGAAAATATCACGGTTCGTTGGGAGCAAAGATGGTCGGGCACAGCCACAAACACTATACGTTTTCAATATACAACGGATGGGTCTACTTGGAATAATTTTACCATGACTTCTTTGAATACAACGTTTTGTAATGGTAGCTTAAACAATGGCCGTTTTGAAACCAATACCGGGGCTGACCAATATAGGAGAATCTTTGTTGATTTGACAGGTGTAAGCGGGGTGGATAATAATCCAAATTTTGGATTTAGAGTTGTTGCTGCGCATTATCAAAACACGGGACAATTCCGCCAGGTGGGTAATGCATCCAACATTGCAACAGGTGGTACTTGGCGCTTTGACAACGTAATCATAAATGGAGAAGTAATGGCTATAAGTGATCCTAGTGTTACTGCGACTTCGAGTTTTACATCATTTTTCTACCCATTTTCAGAAGGACCTTCAGCCGCTCAAACCATGACCATTAGTGGCTCAAATTTAACGAATCCTATCGTTGTTACTCCTCCTGCAAACTATGAAATTGCAACTTCGCTCGTGGGTCCTTATCAAACTACGGCTTTGAGTTTTGCGCCAGTTTCAGGAAGTGTTGCGGCTACAGATGTTTACATAAGATTGGTTGCAGGTTTATCAGGCGGCGTTTATAACGATGACCTAGTGATTGATTCCGATTCGCCTAGTTCGCCTGTATCTATTGCGGTTTCTGGTGTAGTTTTGTCAGAAGTGCTTACTTATTTTGAAAATTTTGGTTCAGCCTCTGGGCAATTTCCTTTGGGCTGGACGACATCTGGCGTAGGAGCAGCCAATTGGTCTATTTCCACTTCATCACCATCTGCTGGCAGTGGACAAGCCAACTTGGGTGATGCAGGAACTGTGGTTGGACAAGAGGCCATCGTAACAATGAATCGCGCGCTTTCTACCGTGGGTACCAGCAATGTTGTAGTTTCATTTTCGGCTAGAAAAACATCTGCTTATTCAGGTAATGTAGAATTGGATTTTAGCACAGATGGTATTTCATGGAC
The DNA here is from genome assembly GCA_044233745.1 of Crocinitomicaceae bacterium. Taxonomy (GTDB): domain Bacteria; phylum Bacteroidota; class Bacteroidia; order Flavobacteriales_D; family Crocinitomicaceae; genus UBA6165. The sequence goes on along the minus strand of JBIIJN010000103.1, from coordinate 4,954 downwards.
CAATGTTCCGTTTCTAGATGTAGCTAATACTTCCATTTGGGGCGAGGTGTCTGTTTTGTTGCCTCCTTCTGCTGGAAATGTGAATAACTTGAGATTGAGATTAAGAACAACACGCGCCAATACTTCAGGCAATTATAGAATTGATGATTTTACGGTTGCTGCTGCTCCACCTGCTCCACCTGCTGGTCCTGCTGTCAATATCTCAGCTTCAACTTCCTCAGCGAGCGAGGATGATCAAACACAAATCAACATCACAGTAACTTTAGAACAAGCCATGCCAACAGATGAAATTATTGAACTTGCTGTTACTGGAACAAATGTCAATGAAAATGATTACACTTTATCGTTAAATTCAGTTACTATACTTGCGGGACAAACAATTGGCTCGGTGACCTTGAACATTTTGGATGACAATTTGAATGAAGGGACAGAGACTTTGATTGTAAATGTTTCGAGCATTTCTCCAGCACTTTCGACTGGATTGAGTTCTTCTGTTGCTTTAGAAATTGTAGATAATGACGATGCTGTGCTTCTTTTACAAGTGGGTTCTGCTAACCCAGTTATTGATTTCAACGAATTGCAAAATAACGGCACTAACTTGTACGACATTACTAGAGGGGTTTATTTATTTGAAGAAGGAATAAATGCAAACAGTGTTTATCGCGCTAGTGAAGGTAATTCTGATACAGGAGATACTTACAGCTATGGAGCGAATGCATCTACCGAGCGCGCATTGGGCTCACTGTCAACAAGCCCATTGAGTCCGAATACTTTCGGCGCGAGATTGGTGAATACAACAGGTCAATTGATTAACGCATTGCATGTGAGTTATGTAGGCGAACAATGGCGTGTTGGTGCTGGAGCAGAAGATGCTTTGACCTTTTCTTACAGCTTGGATGCTACTGATTTGTCAAATGGTACTTGGACTGAAGTTTCTGCTTTGACATTTAATGCTCCAGTTATCAATGGTTTGGGTGCAGCTCTGAATGGCAACGACCCAGCCAACCAAGTGAATCTTGATTTTGAAATCAACAACATTTTGGTATTAAACAACGCCACAATTTGGATCAAATGGTCGGATGAAAATATTGCAAGCACCGACCATGGTATGGCTATCGATAATTTGGTTTTTACGCCAATCTACAACTTGAATGTTAATGCGCCAACCAACGATGAACCATGTGGTGCTTTGAACATTACCAGTGCTGGTCAAACTGCTCTGAACTCCTTTGGTTTTATGAGCGAAATGGTGTGTAATAACCAAACAGCTTCTAACAACAATGCCAATTATTTCAACGTGCCAGTTACTTGTGGTGACAACGGTTTCTCTATGTGGTACTCCTTTACAACGCCGATGTGTGGTGTAAATGGAACAGTGCCATTTATCATTGAAGTTTCAACCAACAACCCGGGCACCAATTTCGATACACGTTTGGCCATCTTCCAAAGTGATAACAACACTTGCTCAGGAAACTTGTCGCAAGTGGCTTGTAACGACAATAACAACAACAATGCATTCCTGTTCCTTTGCCAAAATTCAACGAATCCAAACGTTTCGGCTATCGAAATGACCGATTTGTTGCCCAACACGCAATACTGGATTTATGTTGATGGCGCGAATGGAGCTACGGGCACATTTGAACTTTCTGGTCGTGTAATTGCGTATCACACCGCAGAACCTACAGGAAATGGAACAGCGATTACGATAAACACCGAAGACCGCGGCGCAGGATTATATACTTATTATTACCAACAGTTTGGTAGCACGGGTTACTCTACTTCAAACTCCACTGTTTTGAGTAATACTAGAAACTTATCGTCTGGTGTTTCTTACAATACTCAGGTGATGTATCGTTGCGGTGCCAATAACCAACAAAACCAGTTCTACAGAACACAAGCAGAAGGTGTAGTATTAACATCTACTTGTGCAGTGGTGTCTGATATGTCTTGTGCTTTCAATGGACCAAACTCTTACACGTTGACTTGGTCGCAGCCATCAGGTGATTTGTTTACCAACAATGGAGCTCTTTCTGGTTACAGAATTAAGCGTAGCCCAGTGGGTTCTTCAAGTATATTTACTTTCAGTAACCCAGCTGTAGTTTGTGCCAATGGAACTTGTTCTGTAACACTTCCAGGCAATAGCCCAACAGGATTCAATTGGACGATTGAAACGCGTTGTTCTGCAACTACTTTTCAGGTTGGTAACACCACATCTTGTGGACCAGCTCCTGAATTGACTTTGGGGAACGATGCCAACAACAACACCGACAAATCTATGCAACACACATTCTCTTTTGTAAATGCTGAAGCTGGAATCGAATTCGTTGATGTTCAAATGCACGATGCGTACGCTGACTTCGGTTTGAATACGCCAATGATTGGTGACTACGAAATGTATGTGAATAGCAAAAACGAAATCACATGGAGACGCGTTGACGCTTCAGTTGATATGTCGTTTGACTTCGTAATCGTTCCAAACCCATCTAATGCAATGACTACAGTTCATTTGAGCACAGTAGTTGAAGCAGGTACATTTACAGTTGTAGATGCCATGGGCAGAAACATCAACTCAGGTGTTATCAGCAACACAGACAACGTAAGCATCGATGCTGCACAATTGCAGAGTGGTATTTATATGGTTGTGGTAACTGTTGGTAACCAACAATTGACTAGAAGATTGGTGGTGGCGAACTAAGCCGAAACCAAATTAGTTTTTGAAAACACCCGTCGTTCTGATATCTATCGGAGGCGGGTGTTTTTTTTTAGGAGTTGCATTGTCGCTCAAAATGTTCAAATTGAAAAAAAATATCTAATCGAATGAGTCTCAAAATGGCGTTTTAAGTATTTTTTTTTCAATGTCTTATGATGTAAATTTAAGATAATTAATGTGCAAGCATATTGATTCCCGTAAATTTCATTTAATTTTTTAAATCTATATTAAAAATTAGTACTACATTAGGCGCCTAATTTTAAATTAAATTAATATGAAAAAAACCTTTTTACTAACCAAAATGCTGGCGATAATTGCTTTTGTCGGTGTTATATCCTTAGACTTTGTCTATGGTCAGATTCCAACCTACAGTTACGGTTGGGAACCTACTGGACTTGGCGGTTGGACGAATTCAGGTGGAGGAGCTATGGCCCGAACTACATCACTACCATGTACTGGTTTAGCTTCAGTGCGCTTAAATACTTACACCGCTGCGACTGTTACAAGTTTTGTTTCTCCGAACTTAGGAACATCAAATGGTCAGCCCGTAACAGTTTCTTGGGATTATAAGGTAACAAATTGGTCTGCCGGAACTGTTGCCACTCCATCCAACTGGGGTACAATGCAAGTAGAGTACAGTGCATCATCTAGCGGCCCATGGACACTGGGTGGCACTATTAACTCGGGATTCACACATGTGCCTTCTACAACTTGTACAAACACAAGTGTAACTTTTACGCCACCATCAGGTAATTTGTTTGTTAGGTTTCGAGGAACTTATAATGCCGGTGACTACTGGATGTATATTGACAATGTAAATATTTCTCAGTTGGCTGGTGCACCATGTGTGGGCACGCCAAATCCAGGCAATACAATTTCTTCCCCTACCACAGCAGTGCCAGGTGGAACAGTGAACCTTTCGCTGCAAAATACCACAATTGGCTCAGGTGTAACTTATCAATGGCAAAGTGGGCCAACTAGTTCAGGTCCATGGACCAACTTTGGAACCTCTTCTTCCACACAAACATCCCCTGCAGTTAACGCAGCTACATGGTTTCAATGTGTTGTGACCTGTTCAGGAAACACAGGTACATCTGCACCAGTTCAAGTAACTTTGAGCTATTGTACTCCTACCGGATCTAGTGCTAACACTCAAATCACGAATGTTTCTATGACGGGTCTGACTACTTTAAACAATACTTCAGCCGGTAATGCGGGATATGGTAATTTTACTGCTGTAAATCCTACAATCTCTCAAAGTCAAGGAGGTTTGGTAAACTTTACTTTAACCTATAGCTCTGATCCTGGTACTGCAATTTTTATTGACTGGAATAATAATTTGATTTTTGAACTTTCAGAAAGGATGTTTACATCAAATGGTTATTTTGAGTTCTCTGTTAACGGTTCATTTACGGTGCCATCAGGGCAGGCCGCAGGCGATTATAGAATGCGTGTTGTGGCAGATTGGTTAAGCCAAAATCCTGTTGCATGTCCAGTGAATATAAATGGTGAGACAGAGGACTATACTTTTGTGGTAGTGGCATTGAGTCCTTGTGCAGGTATTCCTGCTCCGGGCAACACATTGAGTACTTTGCCAAATCCTTGTGCTACAGACAACTTTACTTTAAGCCTTCAAAACCAAACCACTGGAAGTGGTGTTACATACCAATGGCAAACATCTCCAGATGGAGTGTCTTGGACAAATGCTGGTCCAAATGCAGAATCATGGACACTCACCCACGCTGCAGCAACATGGTATCGTTGTATTGTAACATGCACGGCATCTTCTGAATCAACCGAAAGTAATGGTTTACTTGTGGGTACGTCGATTTGCTTTTGTACCCCCGTTTATACAAGCGGCAAAACTCTAGGTGACTTAATTTCGAATGTTGAAATCACAGGCACAACGCTTGCGAATAATTCAGGAATAGCGCAAGTGAATCCTGCATACACATATTTCACGGGTCAACCCAATTATACTGGAGATTTACAAGCGGGCACATCTTACAGCGTCAATGTAAGTGTAGGAACGTGGGGCAACCAACACATACGTGCTTGGATAGATTACAATGACAATGGAATTTTCGAACCAAGCGAGTCTATTGGAAGTACGATTATAGCTCCAAACCTTGGCAACGTGGGTCCGTTCCCTCCAGCAAGTTTCAACATCTCTTTGGCATGTAACCCTCCAAGTGGTGTGCATAGAATGAGAATCAGAAGTGTTTGGCAAGGCACAGCTAATCC
>JBIIJN010000102.1:0-7270 GCA_044233745.1 Crocinitomicaceae bacterium | reverse complement strand
CCCACAGAACCTTTATTGACGCTCTGCTTGGTTTTGATTCTCCTCAAGCAAACTTTCCGACCATTTATTGATAAAGCCATCCTCAACCATCCTATTTCATGGGTTTTGTACCTGTATTTGTTTTGGATAGGATTCACTACGATTACCAGTACAGATGTTGTTGTGTCGTTGAAATACTTGTTGGTGCGTCTTTGGTTTATTGTGCCACTTATTCTGTTTGGGTCTCAACTTTTTCTTAAAAAAGAAAACATCAAAATGTTTTTCTGGCTCTATGTAATTGGCATGTCAGTTGTAATTTTATACACGCTTATCAACCATTCACTTTATGGATTTGGAGAAAAAGAAGGACATTGGGTGATGTGGCCGTTTTTCAAAGACCATACGGGCTATGGCGCAATGGTAGCGTTCATTATCCCTATTTTAATTGCTTTCTACCGCTCTAAAAAACATAGTCTGCTCACTCAAATCGCCATTTTTGGTCTTATTGTTTTGGCTTTCATAGGTGTTTATTTTTCCTATACCCGTGCTGCTTGGCTCAGTCTATTTGCCGCGGCCGTTGTTTTCGCCTTGATTAAATTCAAAATTCCTTTCAAATATTTAGCTGGCATTGGGCTCATAGTTTTGTTTGTTATCGCACTAAATTTTGACCAAATCAATATGGAAATGGCCAGAAATAAATCGGAGCACACTACAGAAAATTTTGACGAACGCCTTCAATCTGCCACAAACGTAACAACAGACGCATCCAACTTAGAACGCATCAATCGATGGACAGCAGCTTGGAATATGGCTATGGCTCGACCTCTTGTAGGTTTTGGACCAGGCACATACGCCATGGAATATGCGCCCTTTCAAAATCCAGATAATTACACCATCATTTCAACCAACTTGGGCACCATGGGCAATGCGCACAGCGAATACCTCGGTCCGATGTCTGAAATGGGCTTCCCTGGCTTGATTATCATGGTGATTCTGGTTGCCGTGCTTTTTTACAAGGGAATTACACTATACATGCGCCATCCAGAAGGTGAATACAAAACCATTTTATTGGGACTCATCTTGGCTATGGTGACCTATTTTGTGCATGGATTTCTCAACAATTACCTCGATACCGATAAGGCAGCCGTACCTATTTGGGGAGCCGCAGCCGTAATTATCGCTTTGGAAATTAGACTTTCCAAGAAATTGCCTTAAGATTCAGGAATTCAGCGAAAATCAAGTAATCTCTTGCACCCCAACAAGAAGTAAAATAACTATCTTTGCCAACCAAATTTTAGAACAGTGGCAGATAAAAACACCATCATAGGCATCAGCTTAATCGCACTTATTTTAATTGCATTCAATTTTATCAATCGACCGTCAAAGGAAGAAATTGAAAAAGCCAAAGCCCAACAAGAACAAGTAGATCAAAATAAAGACACCCTTGTTTCTAATCAATCGACGGACACAACCAAGCGAGAAAAAGTCCAATCAAATACCAAACTTACTGATTTTGCGGATGCTTACATGTCAGAAGCTGGTGAAGAGTTTGTCTTGGAAAATGACTTGATTCGTGTTCATGTTAACGAGCGCGGCGGACGAGTTGGCGACGTTTTCTTGAAGAATTATAAGTCGTATGCAGCATTTGCCTCTTCCAAAGATGAGGCACTTCAGTTGATGGATACCGAACACAACGTGAACGAATTGACTTTTGAATACCAAGGCAAAAAAGTGTTTACCCGCAATCTCCGCTTCGAAGTGCAAGAGCAAAGCGCCAACAAATTGGTGATGCGCATTAGCAAAGGCGAAGATAAATACATCGAGTACACTTACGAATTACCTAAAAATTCATACCACCTCAAGTACAACATCAATATCGTTGGATTTGATAAGGACGTGAAGCCTGAAGATGTGATGCTTCATTGGCGCTCGGATTTACTGCTTTCTGAAAAAGCTCCCCAGCAGGAGCGTAATGTGTCTACGATTTTTTTCCACGACGAAAAAGGTTACGATTATTTGAGTGAAACATCAGAGAGTGATGAGATTTCTGAAAAACCAATTAACTGGGTATCTTTCAAACATGCCTATTTCTCTAGTATTCTAATTCCTGAAACAGCATTTGCATCTGGATCAAAATTCTATGTAATGCCATACGAAGAGGGCGATAAGCGATTGAACAGTTATGTTAAAAACTACCAGGCGCGATTAAACTTGGGCTTGACCAACACATCCAACGCCAGTCGATCATTTACTTGGTATTTTGGACCAAACGACTATGATGTTCTTAAATCTTATGATAAAGAACTTGAGTACACGGTCAACTTGGGTTGGGGCTTATTTAGATGGGTGAATGTTTATGGAATTCAACCGATTTTTAACTTTTTGCTCAACATGGGCATGGGTGTTGGAATTGCGATTTTGATATTGACAATCATCCTCAAGTTAATCTTGGCACCAATTACCTGGAAAATGTATGTTTCCTCGGCTAAGATGCGCATTTTGAAGCCGCAAATAGATGAATTAACTGCCAAATTCCCGAAGCAAGAAGACGCTATGAAAAAGCAAATGGAGATGATGAGTCTCTACAGGGAATCGGGGGCCAGTCCGCTCTCAGGATGCTTGCCCATGCTGCTGCAAATGCCGATTTTGTTTGCGGTGTTCCGCTTTTTCCCGAGTAGTTTTGCTTTGCGTCAACAAGGTTTTCTCTGGGCAGAAGATTTGTCGTCTTACGATGAAATTTTCAGATGGAGCGCCGAAATTCCACTTTTGAGCTCTATTTATGGCAATCACATTTCGTTGTTTACCTTGCTGATGTCTGTGACAACGTTGGTTTATACGCATTACAACAGTGCCAATATGCAACAGCCAACACAACCCGGTATGCCCAACATGAAAGTGATCATGTACTTTTTCCCATTCATGATGATTTTCTTCTTCAATAGCTTTGCAGCTGGTTTGAGTTACTATTACTTCATCTCAACTTTGGTTTCAATTTTGTTGATGTTGGGTATCAAGCAATTCTTCGTTGATGAAGAAAAATTGAAATCCAAAATGGCAGCCAAACAAGCCTCTAAAGCAGACGGTAAAGGAAAAAAATCTAAGTTTCAAGAACGCTTGGAGAACTTGCAAAAAGCACAGCAAGATAAGCTGAAAGGTAAGAAATAGAACTTATTCGAAATAGTTTGAACGCCCACAAGACAATTGTGGGCGTTTTTTTTGTTCAAATGGTATAAAAATGACTCGACTTTACTTCAGGTGAATTGTAAACAAAAAAACCGTCCACAATAAATTGGGAACGGTTTTCTTCTTTTTGGAAATACGATTCTATTTGAAAGAGGCTATTTTTTCTTCTAATATTTGAATGGTATTCAGCGCGTCTTGCTCCTTTTTACGTTCAGATGCCACCACAGCATCAGGGGCACTGTTCACAAACTTCTCGTTTGTCAACTTTTTCTGAACACTATTTAAGAAACCTTTGGTATAATCCAATTCCGTTTGCATTTTGGCGATTTCAGCTTCCACATCGATGTCATCGGTAAAAGGAATAAAATATTCACCGCCGTCTTGAACAAAGGAATACGCATTCCCTACTTTTTCTTGAACATAATCAAATGTAGTGAGGTTGCAAATCTTTTTAATCATGGCATCCAAACTGGAATCGTTTTCAGCGCCTGCTTTCACCATCAAATCCAGTTTCACCTTATTGGCGATATTCTTCTCCTTGCGAATCGTTCTGATTTGTGAAATCACCTTTTCAGCCTTGTCGAAAGATTTGATGATTTCAGTGTCGAAAGATGAAACTTTAGGATAAGTAGCTACTATGATGTCGTCACCATCAGCTCTTTCTCTCAATTCATGCCAAATCTCCTCAGTGATGAAAGGCATAAATGGATGCAGCAAGCACAAGAGTTGTTCAAAATAATTTACCGTTTGCTCGTAGGTGGCGCGATCGATTGGTTGACCGTATTCAGGTTTAACCAATTCCAAGTACCAAGAACAGAAGTCGTCCCAAACCAATTTGTAGGTACTCATCAAAGCATCAGAAATTCTGAATTTAGCAAACAAGTCGGTGATTTCTGCAACCGTTTCATTCAATTTGGCATCAAACCAAGCTGTAGATAATTTTGCATACTCGGGTTGGTCAATATCCTGTACATTCCAAGATTTCACTAAGCGGAAGGCATTCCAAATCTTATTGGAGAAATTTCTACCCTGTTCGCACTGCGATGTATCGAAAGGCAAATCATTTCCAGCAGGTGAAGAAATTAAAACACCAACACGTACACCATCTGCCCCATATTGTTCAATCAATTTCAGTGGGTCTGGTGAATTCCCCAATGACTTAGACATTTTTCGACCTAATTTATCACGCACAATACCGGTATAATACACATTTTTAAAGGGCAAATCACCCATGTATTCATAACCCGCTATAATCATCCTTGCCACCCAGAAAAACATAATTTCAGGAGCAGTTACCAAGTCATTTGTGGGATAATAATAATTAATTTCGTCGTTGCCCGGTTGCGTAAGACCATTGAAAACCGAAATTGGCCACAGCCAAGAAGAGAACCAAGTATCCAACGCATCTTCATCTTGTTTCAAATCAGCAATTCCAAATGTTCTGCCCAGTTTTTCTGAAGCCAAAATAGCTGCTTCTTCGATGGTTTTCGCAACCACAAAGTCATTTTGACCTTCACCGTAATAGTAAGCCGGTATGCGATGTCCCCACCAAAGTTGACGAGAAATGCACCAATCTTTCACATTTTCCATCCAATGGCGGTAGGTATTTTTCATCTTGTCTGGATGAAACTGTATCTTACCGTTCATTACATTATCAAGTGCAGGTTGTGCCAATTCTTTCATGCTTACAAACCACTGCAAACTCAAACGCGGTTCAATAATCGCATTGGTGCGCTCAGAAAAACCAACTTTATTGATGTGGTCTTCGGTTTTTACCAAATAACCTTTATCGTACAATTCTTTTTCAATTTCTTTTCGAACTTCAAATCTGTCCTTGTCGCTATAATGCAAAGCGTGGTCATTGAGTGTTCCGTTTTCATTGAGCATGTCGATAACAGCCAAATTATGCTTCAAGCCGAGTTCATAATCGTTGATGTCGTTGGCTGGCGTCACTTTCAAACAGCCTGTTCCAAATTCTGGGTCAACATATTCATCAAAAATTACCGGCACTGCTCTATTCACAAGAGGTACAATGATGCGTTTTCCTTTTAAATGTGTGTATCGCTCATCATTCGGATTCACACATATAGCCGTATCTCCAAAAATTGTTTCAGGGCGTGTTGTTGCTATAGTAATCCATGAATCATCCGTGCCCTCTACCTTATAACGAATATGGAATAATTTGGAATTCACTTCTTTATGCACCACTTCTTCATCAGAAACGGCAGTGAGCGCTTGCGGGTCCCAATTGACCATTCTCGCACCACGATATATTTTTCCTTTGTTGTATAAATCAATAAACACATGAATCACCGACTCAGAATATTCAGGGTCTAAAGTAAAATGTGTTCTATCCCAATCGCAAGATGCACCCAATTTCTTCAACTGCTCGAGGATAATGCCCCCATGCTGTTCTTTCCACTCCCAGGCATGTTTTAGAAATTCTTCGCGGGTCAAATCGGATTTTTTGATGCCTTGTTCCAATAGTTTATTCACCACTTTTGCTTCTGTTGCAATAGAGGCGTGGTCTGTGCCAGGAATCCAACATGCGTTTTTGCCCTCCATACGGGCCTTTCTTACCAAAACATCTTGAATCGTATTGTTGAGCATATGACCCATGTGCAGCACACCGGTTACATTTGGTGGCGGAATAACTACTGTGTAAGGTTCTCTGTGGTCAGGTGTGGAGTGAAAATATTTTTTCTCAAGCCAATGTCTATACCATTTCTCTTCGGCTTTGGAGGATTCGTATGTTTTAGATAATTCCATAAAATGCATATTTGGGCTGCAAATTTAGTTACAATTCGGCGCGCACAAGCTGACCGTGAACTATTAATTGACAAGTTAATAAACAAAAAAAGAGCACCGAAGCGCTCTTTTCTCAAAATAATTCAGGTGTTAAACACCTTTCTTCAATTTCATGAGCACTGAAAATGTCGTGTCGATATCTTCCATGCTGACGATTAAAGAGAATTCGTTTGAAGTAGAAACCACTTCAATCAAATTAATGCCTTCCCAAGCCAATTGCTTCAGGATATAGTAATAGAAACCAGATACATCACTGTTGTGTTGCGGCAGCTTAATAGTAACCGATGCTAAGTTATGCTGATTGGAAACAATTTGTTCATCCTTGAAAATTTTCAAGAAGTCATCAACCAAGCTTGCATTCAAAACAAAAGTAGATTCTGTTACACCATTGCAAACCGTGTAAAAACTATTCAGTTGTTCCTGCATTTTATCAATGAAAATCGCTTGATTCTTCATCATTGTGTCAGAATTCACAACGGTGAAATTGTCTAGTCCGCTTCTCACCACAAAATCACCGATATCTTGCATCATGGCAGGAATACGATTTGTAATTTTGGTATAAGAACCAGGTGCCATACGTTTGATGGCCATAATAAGTGCGCCATCTTTAACTGGCTTTTTCATTGCAGCCTCTATCTCAGGCTTAATTTTGCGTGCTAAGGCAGAAACATTAATCAAATCTTCTGCTATCGCCTCACGTAGAAAAGGCGAGCGATTAATATAATCCTCGCACAATGTACTTAAATTCATAAGGGATTAATTTGTTTTTAAAAAGTCTTATGGAATACGCCATGAAATTCAAGGGTGCTTTCGCGCAATTCTATCATGGCTATTTCATGGTGGAAATTTAATTTATAATTTAGTCTTCAATTTCTTCGTATCCAGGATAATCTTTCTTATTGTAAACGAATTTGGAGTCAGCCACATCTACGTTTGGGGTCAGCTTTTTAATATCGTAAAACATGCGCGTTCCATCCTTCATGCGCACTTCGACATGCTGAAGGTCTTTGGAAGCAACGCCAATTTTCAATAAAATCGTGTGAAAGTCTTTTTTTGCAGGCACCAAGGGATAGAGGTGAATGATGTGCTGACCTTTTTCTTCTTTGATATACTTTGATTTCACATCTTTCTCCCAAATGGTCATCAAATTCTTTGGGTTGATTGCATCCTCGCTGTTGTTATCCACAGATGAAATGTAAACCGTTTTATCAGTCGCAGAAATAATCCAATTTTTCAGACCGTTTGATATAACGGTGTTGGCACCATAGCTCGCGAAAAACTTATCACCTTTCACCCAGCC
>JBIIJN010000033.1:0-26475 GCA_044233745.1 Crocinitomicaceae bacterium | reverse complement strand
CTCCCCCTCTTCTTAGTCTGTCATTTCGACGTGTGAAACACGGAGAAATCTATATAAATCAATGCTTTAAATTGAGAATTAGATTCAATATTCAAATTTTAGTGGTACGTTTGCGAATAGTCAAATAATATAACATTAAAATTATTCATTATGAAGAAATTAGGATTTTTCGCACTTGGTATTGCTACCATTGGATTGTACAGCTGTTCATCAGAAAACGCTACAGAAGAACAAAACGCTGAAGTTTATCAGTTGATCGTAGACAATTCAGACGTGCTTTGGTTTGGAGATTACATCAAAGATGGCAATTTGGACCACAGTCATGAAGGTCAATTGACTTTCAACAGCGGTTCAATCAGCGTAGTTGACGGAGCAGTTGTTGGTGGTGAGTTTGAATTGAACATGAACAGCATCAAGGAAATGAACGCGCCTTTCGGTGAGGAACAAGCTTTGGAACTTGAAGGTCACTTGAAAAGCGAAGATTATTTCAATGTTGCAAAGTTCCCTACTGCAAAGGTAGTTATCACAGATTCAAAAGATGGCAATGTTCAAGGTGTGTTGACATTAAAGGGAATCGATATGCCTTTTGATGTGCCAATGACTTTCACCATGGATGATACGGGGATATCACTTTCTGGCGGATTTGAATTGGATTTTTCAGCTTTCAAAATGGAAGGCCTTGGTGGAGAAGGTGAATTTGTTTCTCCAAAGATCAACATTGACGTTTACACAGAATTTAAGAAGTAATAAATTCGAATTATAGGCTTGTTAATCAGTCCCTCGATGTGTTTGCATCGGGGGATTTTTTTTGCTCATCCTTATGCTCTTCTTCAGATTTTGCTGTCAAATAATAGCTGAACGTTGTGTTGCGCAGGGTGGCATTTTGAGATGATTCTCTGGCTTCTCCATGGTTTTCATTGTTTGAAAAGTCCTGAGCAATTTGTGCTTCTCGCCAAATTTGTTCATAGTTAATGGGTTCTATACCCATTTCTTTTTCTATTTCATAGCGAAATTTAGGTTGCTGCGGACCTTCTTTGCGGTATATCACCGCTGAGAGCACACCGAGAATTAATCCAGATAAATGTCCTTCCCACGACACTTTGGTTTCTAAAGGAAATATGCCCCAAATCAAACTGCCATATAAAAATACGACGAATAAGGAAAGTCCCATCAGTGGCTTATATTTACGGATGGCACCAGAGGCAAAAAGAAAACCTGTAAGACCATATATCACACCACTCATACCAATGTGGTAACTCTCACGGGCATAAATCCATGTGAGCAGTCCACCGCCCAACCAAACAATGAGCACCACTTTCAAAGCGATTTCCTTATAAAAATAAATCAAACTTGCCAGCAACACAAATATGGGTGCTGAATTGCTCAATATATGCTTGATGTCGTTGGCGCTGTGAATAAAAGGGGAACTCAAGATTCCCAATAATCCCGATGCTTTTCTAGGCAGAATACCCAATTCGAAAAATTCAAAGCTGGAGCTGTAATCCAAAAGCTGTATACTCCACATAAAAATGAGAAGCAAAATAGGGTAGCCGAAAACAATTTTCGTGTTCGTTTCAAATTGGTTCATGCTATTGGAAGACAAAGACCATACCTCAAAAGATTAGTGACAGCTTGTCAGACTATCGGAGCAAATTGATGTGCCCACGATACATATGTCGTTTATCCGACATCGTTTCCCTGAAACTGATTTGCCAAGTGTAGGTTCCATCAGGGACGTATTGAGAACTGCCAACACCGTATGTGCCATCCCAACCAATTTCGTAATCATAGGATTCGAAAATTACCTCACCCCAACGATTAAAAATCGTTAAGTGATAGGTTAATGGCTCAAATCCAGAAGTGAAAATAGGTGTAAATGCTTGATTGTAGTCGTCATTGTCAGGAGTAAAGGTATTCGGCACATAGAAAAGTAAAACGTCTTGCACTTCAACATTGGCAAAGGCTGTATCGGCACATCCCTCATTAGTATTGGCGATAAGCCATACTTGATAAATGTCTGGGCCTTCGTCTGGAAACATAAAAGTAGGGTTCACCTCGGTTGTTGAGCCATAAAACGCATAATACCCAAAATTCCAAACATAAGCATCTGCATATAATGATGTGTTGAAGAAATCAACCTCTGTGTTTAAGATGTTGGGGTAAAAAGGATCATAATAAAAACTGGCTATAGGGTTGTGATGCACGAAAATGAATTCTGGTTCATTTACCGTATGTGTGCAACCGTGATTTGTGGTTACTGTGAGTTGAACACCATAGCTGAGTGTACTATTTCCGCTATTGACCAATGAATTAAGGAAGGTATTGACACCAGAATTTTGTTCAACTCCATTGCTCATTTGCCAGTGATAATTCGAAATGACACTCGGTACTGCAACTGTCGAATTAGAAGTTATCACAGGAAATAGCGGACTACAGCCTTCCAACTGTGTGCCCGAAAATGAAGCCACTGGAATAGGATAAACTGAGATGATTTGTGAGGTCGAATGCGAACAGCCATTGTTGGATGTTACATCCAAAGTTACGGTATAATTGCTAGGCGTGTCGTATGTATGTGATGGATTTGGTCCAGTTACAGTGGTGCCATCACCAAAATTCCATTGCCAATCAACGATCGTATTACTTGTAGCTTGGTTTGATACCATCGTTTGGTCAAAAAAGGTGCTCAAAACATTATGACAAACAGGTGTGGTTGTGAATGATGCCACAGGAATTGGGAAAACAGAAGTCATCAAACTGAATGTGCCAGAACAACCGTGATCTGTAGTTACCGTGAGGGTTGCAGGATACGCACCTTCGAATTGGTAATTGTGGTTGGCATTAAGTGTAGTATAATTCACAGAACCATCCGTATCGATATCCCACGAATAATTAGTGATGGTGCTTGGTGCCTCAACCGAAGATGTGTTTACAAAATTGCTCGTAGTTCCAAAACATACATTTGATACTGTGAACAATGTTGTCGGCATAGGATAAACTGTAATGTCCTGCGTGATTTGGTCTGAACAGCCAGCGGCGTTTGCGGCAAACAAAGAAACGGAGTATGTGCCGGGTGTGAAAAAATAGTTCGGATTCATTTGGCTTGAGCTAGCACCATTACCAAAATCCCATCCCCATGCAGTAACGGGGCTCACATTCACGGTTGTGTTTTGGAAGATATAGGACGCATCAGCACAAATATTGGCGGTATTGAAATTGGGCTGTGGTGTATCAAATACTTGAATCAATACAGGGGTCGTATATTCATCGGTGCACGTGTAAACATGCGCCCGGAAGTATGTGTTTTGGCTTGTCAAATCAGAATCGAAGGTGTAATTGGCCGATGTTGCTCCAGGGATATCCGTAAACGGACCGCCTGGTGCACTCGAGGATTGCCATTGAATAATCCCGTAATGACCGTTGAGCGTCAAATTAGATGATTCACCCTGACATATTGTTGTTGGATTGGCAGTAGCAACACCAGGAATTGCTGGATCATCAATTTGAATAAAAGTTGATACGGTTTGGGTAATCGAAATCGGACACATAGGCACTTGAAAGGAACCTGTTACAGCATAAGTGGTGGGTGTTGTTGGACAAACCGTTTTAACTGCCCCAGTACCCAAACCTTGATTCCATGTGTATGTAACTGGACCGCAATTGGCCGAAGAACTTGCTGTGATAGTAGTGCAGTCTGGTGGACAAACAACCACGGGGTCTGCTGAAATACTCAATGCATATGGGTCACCACCTACTACAAAATTCCCTACTGTAGACCATTCCGACCAATAAAAATAATTGGTGTGACGCTCGCGAACCCGATATTTGTAAGGAATACCAGGACACAAATTAGCCAAAGGGTAGGAGTAAACGGGATAATTTTCATTGCCCCATGACGAAGACGATCCATTTCCGCTGCCTTTACAAACTTGTATACCAGGCGTGAGATTGGCGATTCCTGTGAAGTTGGCTTGCTGACAAATGAGCTCCATTTCAAATACATAGCAACATTGCCAAGCGGAAGTGCTCGTAACGGTTACGTTCAGGTTGCCTCCACTTATTGTATGTTGAACCAAAGGAGTACCATAAGGTGAACAGGCATGGGCATTTTTATTAAAGGACAAAATACCGAGCCAAATTGTCAATAAAATAGGTAACTTCTGCTTCATAATCTAAGGAAAAGGAGAAAGTGAATGTTCAAAAGTAAGAAATCTATTTGTAATTTTGAACAAAACCACTTATGTTTCTACATCCAAAATAGCACCTAACAATTTGATTTTCATTATTTACAAGAAAAATCAAAAGAATGACAAAACAAATCTATCTCAAAATATTCACATGTCCACGATATAAATGTCGCTTATCAGACATCGTTTCTCTAAAAGTAATTTGCCAAACATATGTTCCATCTGTAACAATATTTGAACTACCAACGCCGTATGTTCCGTCCCAACCAATTTCGTAATCGTAAGATTCAAAAATCACTTCTCCCCAACGATTAAAAATAGTGAGATGATAAGTCAATGGCTCGAAACCAGAGGTGAAAATAGGTGTAAAGTATTGGTTGAAATCATCATTGTCTGGCGTGAAAGTATTTGGCACATAGAACAGTAATACATCTTGTACTTCGACGTTGGCATATGCCGTGTCAGCGCAACCCTCATTGGTGTTTGCTACCATCCAAACTGTGTAAATTTCTGGTCGGTCATCTGGAAAAAAGAACGTTGGATTCGTTTCAGTTGTGTTTCCTGCATAGCCAAAGTGCCATACATAGGAATCTGCATATAGCGATGTATTGAAGAAATCAACTTCTGTGTCCAAAATATTTGGATAGAAAGGTTCGTAATAAAAACTTGCAATTGGGTTATGAAATACATTGATGAAAGAAGGATCATTAACGGTATGCGTACAACCGTGGTTGGTTGTAACTGTGAGTTGAACACCGTATGTATTCGTTGCACTTCCACTATTCACAAGTGAATTCAAGAAGGTATTAACACCAGAGTTTTGTTGTGTTCCATTGCTCATTTGCCAATTATAATTTGTAATTACTGATGGTGCAGCAACACTAGAAGTGGAAGTAATTACAGGAAAAATAGGGCTGCATCCTTCAATGTTAGTACCCACGTAAGAGGCAACTGGTATAGGGTAAACAAACAAGTTTTGGGTTGTATTGTGCGTGCAGCCATTATTGGTTGTAACCGTTAATGTTACGTTATAATTGCTAGGAGTATTGTACGTATGTGATGGATTTGGTCCAACACCACTGTTGCCATCACCAAAATCCCATTGCCAATCTACAACAGAATTATTTGTTATCGTATTTGACACAGTAGATTGATCGAAGAAAGTGCTGACTACATTATGACAAACGGCAGATGTTGTAAAGTTTGCTACCGGGTTTGGGTAAACCGAGGTCATAAGATTGAAGCTTGCTGAACATCCATGATCTGTAGTTACTGTTAAATTAACAGGGTATGCGCCCTCAGTCAAATAGTTATGATTTGCATTCATACTGGTATAATCAGCAGTCCCATCGTTGTTAATATCCCACGCGTACTGAGCAATTGTACTTGGTGCTATTACACTAGAATTATTCACCAAATTGCTTGCAACACCTAGGCAAACATTCTCAACAGTAAATAATGGCACAGGCATAGGGAAAACTGTGATATCTTGCGTTATTTGGTCTGAACATCCTGCGCCATTCTCTGCGTATAAAGAAACCGAATAGGTACCGGGAGCGAAAAAATAATTAGGATTTTCTTGATTGGATGTGGCACCATTTCCAAAGTCCCATTGCCATGATGTTATTGGACTTACATTGACCGTTGTGTTTTGAAATACATAAGACGCATCTGCACAAATATTGGCGGTATTGAAATTGGGTTGTGGTGTATCAAATACTTGAACCAATACAGGTGTAGTGTATTCATCCGTACATGTATAAATATGTACTCTGAAATAGGTGTTTTGTGTCGATAAATCTGTGTCGAAAGTATATGTTGTACCAGTAGCACCAATAATGTCATTAAACGGTCCATTGGGATCTGAGGACGACTGCCATTGCAGAAAACCATAATGTCCGGAAACGGTTAATGTAGTTGATTCACCTTGACACAAGATAGGAGGGTCGGCAACAACCAATCCATTTACAGCAGGACTGTCGACTTCGATGAATATGGAAGTTGTTTGAGTGATTGGAATAGGACACATCGGCACCTGAACGGATCCTATAACAGCGTATGTGGTAGATGTTGTTGGGCATACCGTTTTTACAGCACCTGAACCCAAACCCCCACTCCATGTGTACGTAACTGGTCCACAGTTGTTTGTGGATGAGGCAGTTAGAGTGGCGCAATCTGGTGGGCAAACAACCACAGGGTCGGCAGAAATGTTAATTGTATAAGGCGGACCTGGCACCGTAAACGTATATACTGCTGACCATTCAGACCAATAAGAATAATTCGTATGTTTTTCTCTAACGCGGTACTTGTATGTTATTCCAGGACAAAGTTGGCTGATATCGATGGCATATGCTTGATAAGCCAAGTTAGCAGGAGTCGGTTTATTAACTGTGGGCGTGTTTGCAATTGGCGTCCCGAAACCATAGTTTGCCGTGCCAGTAAAATTTGCAGCGCTGCATATCAGCTCCAATTGAAAATGGTATGTGCAAGACCAAGCACTAGTGCTCGTAACAGTTATATTAAGATTGTTTCCAGAAATAGTATGCGTTGCAAATGGCGTTCCATAGGGTGAGCAAGCATTAACATGATTTCCATAAATCATGGGTAGAACGAAAACACAAATGGCAAGTAAAATCTTATTTTTCATTATTTTTTTTTCTCTGTAACATAAACGCGCAGAGGTAGCTTATGGTTGCCCATAATTGACTTTTTTATGAAAAACAATTCAGTTATAAATAAGTTCTATTTTAAAGTATCGGTGCATCATAGTTTGATAATGTACAATTGATTTTCGCAGTTCATGAACTTTTATGGTCGAACCAAGTGAACAAATCCATGTTCTTCGAAAATTTCCCCTTCAACACTTTGAAAGTTCAATTTATAAAAATAGACGCCTTCAGAAACGTCATTGCCAGCTTCATCTTTTCCATCCCATGCAAAATCATAGTTCGTATAAGTTCTTACAACTTGTCCCCATCTGTTTAAAATAAGGGCTTCAAACTGCTCTACACGATTGAATCCCAATGGATTCATCAATTGAAAATAAGAATTGACATCATCTCCTGGATTGGGTGTAAATACATTAGGAATTTGATAGCTTATATCATTTATAATCACCACAATAGTCAGAGTTGCTGAATCGCTGCACCCATTTTCTATAGCCGATAAAGTGACCGTATAAACACCATAATTTTCATAGGTATGCGAGGTCTCCAGAAAATTACCGAAAGTCGAATTTCCATCACCAAAATTCCAGGAATAATTGCTTGCTCCATTGGATGTGTTTACAAAATCTACTATTAGAGGCTCAAAACCTTCGAGAGGCGTTGCTGTGAAACTCACGTCAGGTACGGCATAAACCGTAATTGTACTTGTAAAAGTATTTGGACATCCACCTGCATTCGTGGCGGTTAGCGTTACCGTATAAGTGCCTGGCGCATATGAGTGCGTTGGCGACTGCTGGGTTGAAGTATTTTCATCACCGAAGTTCCAAAGCCAGCTGGTCACAGGAAAGATGTTTTGTGTCGTGTTTTCGAATATTGTAGCGTTCGGAAAACAAACATTCTCGGCATTGAAATTCGCTTGTGGATAGTCATAAACTTCTACTGTTATAATTTCCGTTATTTCTTCAGTACAAGTAGTATTGACGCGCACCCGATAATAAAAGATACCTGGAGTTGTGCCATTATGAATGTATGTGGTTGATGTTGCCCCAGGGATATCGACAAAAGGTCCAGCGGCTTCATTCGCAGACTGCCATTGCACATCGCCATACTGACCTGAAATTGTTAATGTAGTCGATTCTCCTTGACATAAAATTAAAGGCTGCGCTGTTAAACTCCCAGCTAAGGCAGGCACATCAGCAATAATGGTAACAGATTGTGTTTGAACAACACTCGGGCAGTAAGGCACGTTAAATGTGGCTGTAACTTCATAAAAGGTGTTTTCTGTTGGACACACAGTTTGTTGGTTTCCACTTCCCAATCCTTGATTCCATGTAAAAACTGGCGGAGAACAACCGATGCTTGGTGTTGCAGTTAGTGTTGAACAATCTGGTGCGCAAATCACCGGCGGATCTGCCTCTAGGTTAAGCGTAAAAGTGGGAGCATCTCCGTCTATTGTGAAATAGCCAATAGCAGACCATTCCGACCAATAGTTATAACCTGTGTGGCGGTCTCTAACACGATATTTGTATGGAACCCCCGGACATAAATCTGCTATAGGGAAAGAATAAACGGGATAAGGCTCGCTTCCCCAATTAGAGGAAGATGCATTTCCAGAACCTTTACAAACTTCAATGCCAGGTTGTAAATTCCCAACTCCTGTAAAGTTGGCAGATTCACAAATGAGTTCCATTTCAAAAACAAAGCAACATTGCCATTGCGAGGTACTTATAACCTGAAAATCTATGGTTGTGGGCGTTATGTTGTGCGATACCAACGGGGTTAAATAGGGTGAGCAAGAAAAGCCATAAGTGGTGCTTAGCACTAATAAACCAAATAGTATTTTTTTCATATTCAATTCTTTTAATTCAAACCTGACGAAAATAAACATAAAGTAGTTGCATATGGATTTAAATTCAAAATATAATCTAAATTAGCGGAACCATTATGAAAGTTTTCGAAAAAATTTGTTGGATTTTTTGTGCGTTTTTGCTCGTAGGTCAGGCAAAAGCTCAAGGTTTTGTTCATAATAACGGACAGCTGCAAAATGAGCATGGTTTATCCAATAGTCATGTGTTGTATTATGCTAATTTCGGTGATTTTAGGGTGCACTTGAACAAAAATGGTTTTTCTTACGAGCTGCTTAAAAAACAAAAGAACCAAACCAATTTGGAGAATGAGGATGAAACACAGGTGCTTTTCGACTTTAACCGTGTAGATATCATTTTTGAAAACCAGTCGTTTGCAGGAATTACAGAAACTGAAAATTTGCTTTTTTCTGAAAAATTTTACCGAGGCGATAATTTCTTTGAATCACATGTTTATCAAAAAATAACTTACAAAGAAATTTATCCGAAAATCGACGTCGTGTTTTATGCCAATGCAAACGGATTCAAATACGATTTTGTAGTCCATCCCGGAGGAGACATCAACAATATACTTTTAAATTTCAAATCGCCATTTCAAACGTATTTGAGTGAAGGTGCTATCATTGTTGATATGCCTTTGAATCGCATTCAAGAATTTGTTCCTCTCAGTTTTTTCCGTGATTCTAAACAAGAAATTCAAGTAGATTTTGTAGCCAAGGAGCACAGCGATTCAGACCATTTTTTTCAATTCAATACAGCTGCTGGTCTTACTCAATTTACTGAAACGTTGGTGATTGACCCTATGCCCAATTTATGGTTTGGCACCTACATCAGCGGCAATATTGATGATTATCCTTTAGAAGTTACCGTTGATGGCTTAGGCAATATTTATGTTGTTGGATACACAAATTCTGTAAACAATATCGCTACTTCCGGGGCATTTCAAGCAACATTTCAAGCAGTTTATGATGTTATTTTAATCAAGTATGCTCCAGATGGTACAAAATTGTGGGGCACTTATATTGGTGGAAATAGTGTGGATAGGGCTTATGGTGTGACGTTTAAAAATGGCTTCGTATATATTTGTGGCAATTCATTCAGTTCAAATTTTGCTACTCCGGGCGTACATCAGACTGTAAACATGAATGCAGATGATGCGTTTCTTGCCAAATTTGACGACAACGGCAACCGAATTTGGTGCACGTATTATGGAGGTGAGCTTCACGATTTTGCTGAGTCGGTGGTCATAGACGATCAAAATAATTTATACATCACCGGACATACAAGAAGTTTTTCAAATATAGCAACATTAGGAGCGCACCAAGAGAGTTTCTTTGGCGTTTCGGCGGGATTTTTGGCAAAATTTACTGACCAAGGTCAATTGATATGGGGCACTTATTATGGTAGTTCGTTTCAAGAAGCTTATGGATTGGCTTTAGACAGTGAGCAAAACATCATCTTTGGGGGTTTCACTTCTTCATCTTCAGGAATTGCCTCTCCAGGAGCATATCAAACAGCTTTGGCCGGCAATATGGATGCTTTTTTAGCTAAATTTAATCCCGCAGGACAACGGCTTTGGGGTACTTATTTTGGAGGTCCTGCCGATGATTTTGGCTACGATGTGTGTGTAGATGGCACCAACAATATTTATTTGATGGGCAACACCTCGAGTGCGCAAGACATATCTTTCGGTGCTGGATATCAAACTGAGCCAGGCAGTGTGGATGATGGTTTTGTAGCTCAATTTAATGCATCAGGCACCTTACAATGGTCAACTTATGTTGGTGGAAGTGAAGCAGAATATCTCAAAGCAATTGAGTCGTTTTATGACGAAGGCGTAATTGTTGTTGGCAAAACGCAAAGCAATAATGGTATCGCGACACCCTATGCATTGGTTGCTTCGCTTCAGGGGGAATACGATGCTTTTCTCATGAAAATAAGCACATCTGGCGCGTTGGAATGGGGTTCCTATTACGGCGGAACATTATCAGAAGAATTTACCGGTGTTGCCATTCGAAATTCAAACACCTACATTCATGCAGTTGGGTTTACACAAAGTGAAAATGGTATTGCAACTTTGGATGCCGATCAGACGCAAACATTTGGCGGCATGTTTCACGGATTTTTGGCTCAATTTTGCGCTCCAGTTATACCAGAATTAGATTACGATATCGTTTCAGCGGTTTGCGACAACAATTCCTACACCGTGGGCGTAATGCCAAACGCCTTTTCCGCTTATCAATGGAGCACTGGCAGCACTTCGCCTCAAATTGTGCTTGAGGATTTGATCGTTGGAAACTTTTATGAATATTATGTAAACACCATCGACACAAACAATTGCGCTTTCCATTCAGATACGCTTAGTTTTGGTGTGTTTGAGGGCTTTTCTGTAGAAATTGATGCATCGGCGCTCACGATTTGCGCCTTTGAAACTGTTACTTTTTCTGTGGCAACTGGCTACGAAACTTATACATGGTCAACCGGCGGTTCATCACCCATAGAACTCAATCAATTTCAAACCGATGGAACATTTTCAGTTTCAGTTCAAGTGTTTGATGAAAACGGGTGTATGGCCGAAGACGAGGTGGTGCTCACAGTTTTATCAACACCTGAGATGCCCGAACTGCTTTTTTCAGGTTCCACAAATTTTTGTCTCGGCGAAACCCTTGAGGTTAGTGCCAATCAACCGTATAATGCTTATTTATGGAGCACAGGAAGTATCGAACCGAGCATAGAAATTGATGCCGAAACTTGGTTGTCTTTAACCGTTTTCAACACCTCGGGATGTAGCATTTCAACGCCTCCTGTTTTTATAAGTGCCACGGTTCTTACGCCAATCATTGTACTCCAGTCAGACCCACCTATTTGTCCTGGAAGCAACTTGGTTTTTGGCCTTTCCAGCGATTTTGATGCCTATGAATGGAGCACAGGAAGCACAATTGAAACGACTACTATCGTTGCACAACCGGGCATCAATTGGATTGCAATAGAGGTGGCAAACCTTTGTGATGTTGCGGGCTTTGATACCTTTTATTATGATGTGCCTCAAATTGCAGATGCTACAATACTTTTCGATGAACCGTCGCTGGTTTGTATGAATTCTGAATTGGTATTTTCACTGTCTGGAATATGGAACAATGTGCTTTGGCAAAATTCTTTTGTGGGTCCAAGCTACACCGCCGTTCCGGGTGTTTTTGGTCCATGGGAGGTGACTGTTCAAGCCATAGCACCCAATGGATGTCCGTCATCCGACACTGTAGTTGTGAATGTACAGGATTGTTTTTTAGGTCAGCTTCAAAATGATGTTGATTTTTTGGTGTATCCCAATCCATTTCAAAACACACTGCACGTAGCCGCTGAATTCAACATCAATCAACTGGAAGTCTATGATGTAACTGGGAAATTAGTGCACACAAATGCCATTGATGCATCAGATTTTATGCTCAATTTGGAATTTCTCGAAAATGGCATTTATCACATTTTCTTTTGGAACGAAGAGGGTAATATATATCACACAACACTCGTGAAATTGAACCCTTAGCGCTTTAAGTTGTTTAGAAAGAGTATGAATTCTCGTTTGAACGAATATCGTTCGGATAATTCATTAATTTTGAAAGTTAAAATCTGAGTTGTTGAAAGAAACAAGTAGTCTTGTTTAGGATATGATTATCAGGTACTTAGTTGGAAATACAAAATCAAAAACAATACATAATGAAAGCAGCAATTGAAAATGCCTTAAACAATCAAATTTTAAAAGAAGCATCATCTTCTCAATTTTATTTGGCCATGGCTTCTTGGGCTGAGGCGAATGGCTTGGGAGGTACAGCACGCTTTATGTACACACACTCTGATGAAGAACGCATGCACATGTTGAAATTGGTGAAATTCATCAACGAGCGCGGAGGCCGTGCCATTGTGCCAGCGCTTCCTCAGCCGCCCCATAATTTTGAGTCCATTCTTCATGTTTTTGAGTCTCTTCTCGAGCATGAATTGGGGGTTACCGAGAGCATTAATGACATTGTTGATCTTTGTTTGAAAGAAAAAGATTATACCACTTACAATTTTATGCAGTGGTATGTTTCCGAACAAATGGAAGAAGAAGCATTGGCTCGCACAATTTTGGATAAGTTGCGCATGATTGGCACCGATAAAGGTGGTTTGTATTTGTTTGACCGCGATTTGGAAAACAGTGCCATCTCTGTAACTTCATCGACAGCACCAGCACAATAATATTTTGGGATGAAGAAGATTTTCACATATCTGATTTTCAACTTCATCCTGTTTTATGGATTCACGCAGTCCAATATTCGATTTAAAAATTACTCTATAGCCTCCGGACTTTCACAGAGTTATGTGAATGACATTGTTCAAGACGAGCGCGGATTTATTTGGATTTGTACCCAAGATGGTCTCAACAGATTTGATGGATACAAGTTTGAAATTTACAATACAGATCGCATCAAGGGTCTGAACAGCAACTATTTCTATTGTTCCTACCGCGCTTCAAATGGGCTTATATGGTTTGGAACAGAGAAAAATTTGGTGCTCTACGATTACACCAAAGATGTTTTTGTTGCCTATGAAACGCCAAAGGAATTCGGCGACAACCGATCTATTCTCAGTATTGCCGAAACCGATGAAGGTGAAGTAGTGGTTTTGGTTGAAAACAAGGGTATTTTTCGCTTCGATACGGAAAGTTCGAGTTTTCAAGTAATTTCCAAATCATTTCAAGACGCCAATTGGAATTATATTGGTTTCCTGCCAGGAAAAGGCTTGTTCGCTTATTCAAATCAAAAGGGTCTTGTGCTCAAAACCGGAAAAAAGGAGAAATTTCTCTGGATGCCAATGAGCGCTGATCAATTTGGAAAAGTGGTTCAAGTGCTGCCCCTTGGCGCCAATAAGGTTTTGGTAATGGGAAAAAGAGAGAGCCTGCTCATCGACTTGAAATCGGGAGATGTGCGTGATTTTTATATCCATTTGGATCTTTGGTCGCAGGGCTTAGAAATCACACATGCCTATATGAGTGATAAGCGTGTATTGTATCTTTCAACTGGCTCTGCGGGATTAATAGAGGTTTTTATGAATGAGAATTTCGATGTGGTGATTTCTACACAACATCGCGAGGATATATTTCAAAAGAACACTTTGCTTAGTGATTTAACCACCAAAATTTTCCAAGACCGACAAGGCTATATTTGGGTGGGTTCTCAACGCGGCGCGAGTGTGTTTAACCCTGAATATGTGGGTATTATGGGCTATGGACCGAGTGCTAATCTTACCTATGGACTTCCTGTGCCCAGTGTTTGGTCGTTCGCCGAAAATGTAGCGGGAAATCAAATTTTTGTTGGACATTCCTCTGGCGTTTCGCGATTGGATATTTTTTCCAAAACCTTCACGCATTTTTATCGCAATCCTGATGCCATTAATCGATTTGTTTCAGATGTGCCTGTACTCTCGCTTCTTTCCATTGCGGACAACAAACTGCTTGTGGGTTGTATAGATGGACTGTATATTTTGGAGTTTGACTTGGCGAATCCATCTGTTTATAGTTTTTCTAAAATTCCTCACGATTTGGAGTTTTATCAAGACTACGATCGCGTTTATTCCATTTTGAAGCACGATGAAAATCATTTTTGGGTGGGAACCAAAGGAGGCTTGGCATTGCTCAATTTTGAAACTTTGACCTTCTCTTATCCCAACGGAAGTTTGCCAAGCATGTCTGTTAAACAAATTATTCGAGGTCCAGATAATAAATACTGGGGGGCATCAGCCGCAGGAGATGTATTTGTTTTTAAGCTGAATAGAAATCATGAAATATTGGTGCAATTTGCGGCTTTCAACGAACGTTTGTCGGCAGTTGTGAAAGGCGGAATTAATGCGCTTTTCGCCGATAAGAGCAATGTGCTTTGGTTGGGCACCTATGGTTCTGGTTTAGTAAAAGTGAATCTGACCAATGGCGACATACGCGTATATGATATCAAAGCAGGTTTGCCCAATAATGTGGTTTACGGTGTTTTGCAAGACAACAACAAAAATCTTTGGTTGAGCACCAACAAAGGCATGTCTAAATTTGATCCTATTGAGAGCAGTTTTGTGAATTTCACAGAGAAAGATGGACTTACTAGCGACGAATTTAATACAGGTGCTTTTTTTAAATCATCAACCGGTCAAATGTATTTTGGTGGAATTTTTGGGTTCAATCACTTTGTGCCAGAGTACCTAAAAGAATCAAAAGCCAATCTTACTATTTTTCTAACCGACTTGCGCATATCTAACCACAACGTTCATCCAGAAACGGATAGCGATATTTTGAAAGACCCCATCTCTTTGACCCGTAAGGTGCGTTTGGATTACTCCGATAAAAACATTTATTTTCGTTTTGCCACCAATGATTTGGCCAATGCAGAACTCATCGAATACAAATATATCCTTGAAGGCAACGACGATAACTATACCTTTTTGGGGAACGACAACTCCATTACATTCACTTCACTTTCTCCGGGCGAGTATAAACTGAAAATTTTTGCAAAATCAACCTATGGTGAATGGAGCGATGAACCTTTGGAGGTGGATGTGCGTGTTGTGCCTCCGTTTTGGGTAACATGGTGGTTTCGTCTTTTGGCTATTACTACTATTGTAATTGTTTTCCTTTCCGTTTATCGCTACAGGGTAGAGCAGCAGCGCCGTCAAATGGTGCGCCTGGAAATGAAAATTATGGAGCGAACCACTGAAATACGCAGCCAAAACAAACGCATTGCCGAGCAGAACAAGGAAATTGAAATTCAAAAACGAGAAGTTGAGCAGAAGAGTATTTTGCTGCAACAAGAAAAAGAAAAAGTGGAGAAATTACTCCTTAATATTTTGCCTGAGGATACCGTAAAGGAACTCAGCGACTCCGGAACAACAAGGGCTCGCGCCTTCAGCCAAGTTTCGGTTATGTTTACCGACTTTGCTGGATTTACAACCACTGCTCAAGAGATTGAACCGATTGATTTGATCGACCGATTGGATATGTTTTTCTCGCGGTTTGACGAAATTGTGGAGAAGTGGAATTTGGAGAAAATCAAAACGGTTGGTGACGCCTATCTCTGTGCTGGCGGTATGCCTATTCGCTCCAAAGAGAATCCGATAAACACTGTTTTGGCAGGCTTGGAAATTCAAATATTCATGAAAAAGCAAGCAGCCGAAGACGAAGCCAAAGGCATGAAGCCCTGGTCTTTGCGTATCGGAATTAACACTGGCGAAGTGGTTGCGGGCGTTATAGGAAAGAAACGTTATGCTTATGATATTTGGGGCGCCTCAGTGAATTTGGCACAACGCATGGAGGTCAATTGTAAACCCGGCGCTGTGAATATTTCT
This sequence comes from Crocinitomicaceae bacterium, assembly GCA_044233745.1. Classification (GTDB taxonomy): domain Bacteria; phylum Bacteroidota; class Bacteroidia; order Flavobacteriales_D; family Crocinitomicaceae; genus UBA6165. The sequence goes on along the minus strand of JBIIJN010000033.1, from coordinate 10,401 downwards.
GAATCCACCTATGAGTTGATTGAACCCTATTTTGTTTGCACCCCACGCGGCAAGGTGATGGCCAAGAACAGTGGTTTGGTGAATATGTATTTTGTTGAGCGCATCAAACCTGAATTGTCGGCAGATGAACACGGCATTGTGCCCAATGAGCAGTTCTCGAAAATTGTGCATTTGCACCTTTACAGCACAATCAATTATGCAAAAGCAGAACGATTTATCCACACCATGTTGGCCAAGAAGTTGCCTAAAAATTTGCATTACCATAGTATTTGGCACACCAAAGATGTTACCGCCGCCGCCGAACGTTTGGCACTTATGGAAGGTATCGAAGATGAAGGTTTGTTTTTATTGAAAAGTGCGGCTTCTTACCATGATGCTGGCTTTATAGAAACGTACGATAACAACGAGCCTATAGGCATTCAGATGGCGCACGACCATTTGCCTAAATTTGGCTACAGCGAGCAACAAATCAAACGCATTGAAGCACTCATTTATGCTACAATTTTCCCACATAATCCAACGAACCATCTCGAAGAAATTTTGTGCGATGCCGATTTGGATTATCTCGGGCGTGATGATTTTTGGGATATTTCTGATAAGCTCCGACGCGAATTGAAAGAGCATGGTAGAATCAACAGCGATAGAAAATGGGACCAAATCCAAGTGTCATTTTTCCAAAAACACAAATATTTCACGAAATCTTCAATCCAATTGCGACAAGAGAAAAAGGACCAACATTTGAAAGAGATCATAGCCAGATTAGAAAGAGATGAATATGAGGATTAAACTTTTTAGTATTGAGCTATTGAATTAGCGCGTTTAGGCTTAAAACAATGCTGTCGTTTCACAAAATCAACCTAAAGTTTCAAATCCATTTTGATTACAAAAAAATTAATACAAATTAGAAACATGAACAATTTAATCTGTAGCTTACTGCTATTTTTCACGCTTCAAACTTCTATTTCACAAACGCTTTCACCGATAATAAAAATTCATACCGGTATCGATTATGAACGTTTGTCGCAAATTGATACATTATTGAAGAATTATGAAGACAAGAATTGGTTAGTGGGCACGGTAGTAATTCTTGTCAAAGACAATCAAGTAATCTATTATAAAGGAAGCGGATACTCAGATCTTTCAAGTAAAAAACCAATGCAGGCTGATGCTATTTTCAGAATCATGAGCCAAACTAAAGCCATTACGAGTTTTGGTATAATGCAGTTGATTGAACGTGGAAAACTAGGTCTCGATCAGAAAATTTCTGACTTTATTCCAGAGTTCAAAAAGCCAAAAGTGATTAAGCGTTATAATGCCAAGGATTCGAGTTATACCACAATCCCAGCGAAAAGAGAAATTACCATTCGGGATTTACTCACACATACATCTGGCATAGATTACCCCGCTTTGGGCTCAAATAAGATGAGGGCTATTTATGCTAAGAATAATATTCCATCTGGATTAGGATATTTTAATGAAAATCTATTGTCTCGAATGAAATCATTAGGAAGATTACCACTTCTTCATCATCCTGGTGAAAAATTTACTTATGGTTTAAATACCGACTTATTAGGATGTATTATTGAGATTGTTAGTGGGGAGTCATTAGAAACTTATTTCAATAAAAATATATTTGAGCCACTTGGCATGACAGATACCTATTTCAATGTTCCCGCAAATAAGGCCGACAGATTAACAACTGTTTATACCGAAGATAAAAATCAGAAGATAATTGAATGGTTTCCAACATTTAGGAATATAAATCCAAATTATCCGCTTGTTCCCAAAACCTATTTTTCAGGTGGTGCTGGTTTGTCTTCAACAGCGTATGACTATTCTATTTTTCTTCAAATGTTGTTGAATGGTGGTAGATATAATGACCAACAAATTTTAGGAAGGCGGACAGTAGAATTGATGCTAAGCCCTCAGTTGGCAGAAAACTTCTTTGGCGATAATAACTTTAGTCTTGGGTTTGAAATAACATCAAAAAAATCAGCCAATTTGAATGTCTTGAATGAAGGTACATTTGCTTGGAGCGGATACTATGGCACAACTTTTTGGGCCGACCCAAAAGAAAAGCTGATATGTTTAATCATGACGCAACATAATCCAAAATCTCACCGTGATTATGAAGATAAAATAACCAGTATAATTTATGGCAGTTTAAAATAAATGCGCATGAGCAATCTCGTTTAGCCTCGCTGACAAAAGTTGATAAGCATGTTGGTTCAGAAATCCGCAAAGGTTTTTTGGTGAAATCGACACCTTGCGAGGCCCGAAACCGTTAACCGCCGTTTGAGAGATTCAAAAAGTCAAAAACTACCAGACAATTACCAACCGTAAAAAAAATGAAATACAGATTTTTAAGCCACGAAGAATTACAATTGTTAGAAGAAGAACTGGTTCAATTTCTCATCGTAAACGGCATTGATGGCCCTGACTGGGAAAAAATCAACAAAACAAATCCAGACAAGGCCCGCGAATTGGTCGGCATGTTCTCTGATGTGGTGATTCACAGAAGTTTGGAAAAAGTGAAATTTGGTGAGCAAGGCACGCACAATAGATTTTTCATTTTTGCTTTCCACAACGAGGAGATCGAACTGTTGGGCTGCATCTGCAAAAATGATGCTTTAGACATTTCAACTTTTGAATTGTTGAGTGAAGCCTTGAAAAATACGCCATCGGATATTGAATTGTTCCGCCAAACCAAAAAATATCAGCCCAATCGCGAACAAGAAATCTTCATCATGATGAATTATGGACTACTTTTGTCGGAGCAATCACGCTATGATTTGCTGCTTAAATTGTACACAAATGACTAGCTTCAAAGCTGCTTTAGCTCAACGATTTTCAGAAGAAAACATCACCAAAATAGACGAAATTTCTCAATACAACATTGATATTTTGTTGGTTAAGACTCATTTCGATCGCGATTTTACTTTGCTCACCACATCAGGCTTATCCGCTTATGAAATGCCCTTTCGCGAAGAAGAAAATAACGCGCCGCACATCGAATTGTGTTTTGCCTTGCCCAGTTATTGGGATTTGACTTTTACGAATGAAAATTCATCATGGGTCATCGAAAAATTAAAGTTCCTCGTTGATTTTGTTTTGACCAAAAAGACCCATTTCTGGGACGGACACACCATGCCCAATGCCAATCCCAATGGTCCTTTTTCCAACACCATGAAGCAAAATCATCTGTTTTTTTCAAAGGCCATTTTATACGAAAACGAGCTCAATACTTTTGAAGTTGAAGGAAAAACGGTGCATCTTCTTTTCTTAATTCCGCTTTTCCAAAAAGAGTTGGAACACAAATTTGCGCGCGGTATTATGGCGATTAAACGCAAACTGGCAGCAAACAACCATTGTGAAATTTTAGATGACTTTAGAGAAGTAGCAATTAAGAAAAGATTTGGGATTTTATAGAAATTTTTTTTGTCGTTTTTCAATTACCAAGGTATTAACACGCCCCGTGGTAATGAAAACGGAAGTATTAAGCTACTACTGATATCACCACTTGTCCGTCGACATTAATCTCTGCGCCTGCCACAATTTTCGCACGAATTCGATTTTCAATGCCGCCGTTGTGTTCAACTAATCCATCCAAAATCAACAATTTGGCTTGACCACCTGTTTCCACTAAGTTGAGTGATTTGAGCAATTTGTTCAATTCAATAAATGGTGCGCCTTTCAGCGAAAATTCGATTCTCTCAGGACTTTTTGACATATTTTTCAAAGATTTGATTCACAATTTGTTGCGCCATCACAAAGGCATTGGCAGAGCGGTTTTCAATATTATTTTCTGCCTCATTGAGCAATTGGTTGAATTCAGGAATTTGTTGAAAACGCATGCGAATTTCTTCTTGCACCAAAGTTTCCAACCAAAATTTCTGTTGTGCCAAGCGATTCAGATCGAACCAGCCGTTGATGGTAGTGGTATTCACCATGGATTCGATTTGCTGCCAAATTTCATCAAGTCCAGTGTTTTCCAATGCACTGCAAACTGAAGTCTGTGGAATCCATTGGTTATCATTCGCTGGAAAAAGATGCATGGCGTTTTTGTACTCAGCCGCAGCGCGTTTGGCAGGTTTAATATTATCTCCATCGGCTTTAGTAACCACCAGTAAATCAGCCAATTCCATAATGCCGCGCTTGATGCCTTGCAGTTCATCGCCAGCACCTGAAAGCATCAGAAGCAAGAAAAAATCCACGCTTTGTTTCACCATTGTTTCCGATTGACCCACACCAACGGTTTCAACCAAAACCACATCATAACCCGCGGCTTCACAAAGTAAAATACTTTCGTTGGTGCTGCGTGCCAATCCACCCAAAGTGCCTCCAGAAGGCGAGGGGCGAATAAAGACATTTTCTTGCAAAGAGAGTTGATTCATCCGGGTTTTATCGCCTAAAATGCTGCCTTTGTTTTTCTCGCTTGAGGGGTCAACGGCCAAAACTGCAACTTTTTTGCCCAAGCTCAACAAATAAAGACCGAATGCTTCGATAAATGTGCTTTTTCCAACACCCGGAACGCCTGTAATACCCACACGAATTGACTTTCCATGTGCGAATTTTGTGCCTTCGAGTAGTTCAAGTGCTTTGGGTCTCTCGGCTTTATTTTGACTTTCAATAAGCGTTATTGCCTGACCAAGTGCTTGACGTTCACCGTGCAACACACCTTCAACCAAGGACACTACAGACACATTGCGCTTGTTTTTGCGCGATTGTATCCACTGTTTTCGTTGATTGGCATCCATAATTGTTGCGTTTTGCAGTGCTAAAAATAGGTATTTTTGAGGTTTTAACCACATGAAGAAAATCGGACTTATTTCAGACACCCACGGCCACTTGGATGAAAAGGTTTTCAAACACCTTGAAAGCGTCGATGAAATATGGCATGCCGGAGATATTGGGACCCTCGATGTCTTGGATGAACTGCGTAAATTTAAACCCACACGAGCTGTTTTTGGCAATATCGATGGCGCGGATTTACGATTAGAAACCAAGGAATTTGAAGTGTTTCAAGTAGAAAACAAAAAAGTCCTCATTGTTCACATTGCGGGTAAACCATTTCGCTACAATCATAAAGCCCACGCTCGAATTTTATTAGAGAAACCCGATATTGTCGTTTGCGGACATTCTCATATTTGCTTGGTTCAATTTGACAAAAACATCAATGCCTTGTGGATGAATCCTGGTGCATGCGGCATCAAAGGATTCCATAAAGTGATGACCTTGCTGCGCTTTGAAATTGATGGCGATAAAGTACAAAATTTGGAAGTAGTGGAATGGAAGAGGTGAGATTTCAAAAAGTTAGCGAACCCAATTCTACAACCTCGACGCCATTATTTCCGTGGGTTATGGCGTGAATAGCTCCCAAGCTACTGCTTTCCGTATTTGGGCCACAGCACGCTTGAAAGAATACATCATCAAAGGGTTTTCGATGTTATCACCTTACCAAAACCCTAACTGCCCTCACTTCCTCTTCGCCCAAATAATTCTTAAATCGGAGCACAACATGATAAATGCCCTGCGCCCAATCAGCAGAAAAAACGAGATACGACTGATTTGAAAAAATGTCGGTTGCGACCAAATTTCCCGCAACATCAAAAACAGAAGCGCTGAGTTCGTTGACCACGTTTTCATTGACAATCATGGTGAATTCAGCCCCTTGAGTCACTGGATTGGGGAACAAGACAACCTCGTCTGTGGTGAGCTGTGCTTCGAACACATCGGCGTCAAATCCAAACAAGAACAAACCAAAACTGCGGTCAGAAACCAAAATGCGCGTTCCATTTCTAAAAGGATAAACGCCCCAAGCGCCATTCATTAAGAAATTGTTTTGCAGCGGATAAGTATCGTAATGGGCAATTTCTTTGACTGGCGAACGCGTGTCGAAAATGCGCAAACCTTCGTTGTAATACGACACAAAAAGAAGATTTCCCACAGGAATAATATGATGCGCTACGGCATTTTGAAAATTGGTCGTGCCAAAAGTTCGGATAATCGTGGGATTGGCAATATTCGACACATCGACCATTTTGATGCGTTTTCCATCGGTTTCATCGGTGAAAAAATAAGTCTGACCATCTTCAGAAAGCCAACCCGAATGGTTGTAGCCTTGGTCGTTGTAAACCGTCAGTGAACCCAACAAAACCGGATTGGCGGAATTCGCGAAATTGTATATCCGCAGTCCATCAAAACCGCAATTCAAATAAGCCGTGTCGCCGCGCACATAGGCATAATGCACCTCAGCGATGTTGTCAAAACCCGAAAAAACCAACTCTGGATTGAGCGGATCTACCAGAGAAAAAACTTTCATCGGACTATAAACCCAATCGGGATGTGCCAAGGGCGGTCGAAAGGTGCAGGCATACAACAATTCAGATTCCTGGTCAATGCATAAAGTGTGTACCCGATTCCAATTGGTAGAATCCGTTTTTTCGAGATAAACACTATCCGGCAAAGCAGAAATATTGATGATTTGCAGCGCCGAACTTTCTCCTTGATCAGCAACTGCATACACATAATCGTCAAAATCACGGAAATCGCGGTTGTGCACTTGAGCTGATGGAAAATCACCCTGAATAAAACCAACAAAACGCAAGGCATCCGATTCAGTGATTTCAAAAAAATGGCTGCCCTCGGTGGAACCAATAATGGCGTAATCTCTATCATTGCGCTGAAAACACCAAACCTCGTTGAAGAGAATATTTTGAGCAGAGATGAGCGTGTCCGTTGTCCAATGGTCCAAAAGCTGCACATTCTTAAACGACTGTGCCTGAAGACCCAAAAAGATCCAATGTGTTACAACAATTGCGAACCACTTCATGCAGTAAAATTAAACATAATTGATAGGCATAAAGGGAAATTGATTTAGGTTTTATTTATCTGCGCTTGTTGATGATTAAAATGATTTTTATACTTTCGCAATACCTAACTATTACATCATGGAAAATTTAAGCATTCGTTGCTGGGCGGAAGATGACCGTCCGCGCGAAAAAATGGCACTCAAAGGAAGAAGTGCATTGTCAAACGCCGAATTGCTGGCGATTCTCATTGGTTCTGGAACAAAAAAGAAAAGTGCAGTGGATTTGGCGCAAGAAATTCTGTCCTCATTCAACAACAATTTGCACCAACTTTCTAAAAAAAGCATCGAAGATTTTTGTAAATTTTCCGGAATCGGTGAAGCCAAAGCAATAACCATAATGGCTGCTATGGAATTGGCCCGCAGACGCGACCAAGAGCCCCGCGAAAGTTTGGTGCACGTGAAAAGTAGCAACGGCGCCTATCAAGTGCTCAAACCGCGCTTGAGTGATTTGTATCACGAGGAGTTCCACACCATTTTTCTCAGCAGAAGCAACCGAGTTTTGTGCACGGAATTGATTTCAAAAGGTGGGTTCTCGAGCACCGTAGTGGATAGTAAAATCATTTTCAAAAAGGCATTGGACGTGAAAGCTTCTTCAATAATTTTGGCGCACAACCATCCTTCTGGAAATCTGAAGCCGAGTGAGCAAGACGAAGCACTCACCAAGCGTATTGTGGCCGCTGGAAAGCTCCTCGAAATTCAAGTGCTCGACCACATCATTGTTGGCGACCTCGGTTTTTTGAGTTTTGCCGACGAAGGTTTGATGTGACTTGCATGAATCAAATACGCTGAGTTCCACGTAAAAAGTGTAATTTTGCCCCCGCAATGAACCAATACAAAACAGTCGCTTTTCATACTTTGGGTTGTAAACTGAATTTTTCAGAAACATCAACCATTGCCCGCCAACTTACGGATATGGGTTGCGCCCGCGTGGAAATGGATGCAAGTCCTGATATTTTTGTGCTCAACACCTGTTCTGTAACTGAAAATGCCGACAAGAAATGTAAACAATTGGTGAAAAAAGTGATGCAAACCAATCCGGCAACTTATGTTATTGTGATTGGTTGCTACGCGCAATTGAAGCCCCAAGAAATTTCTGAAATTCCCGGGGTGGACTTGGTTTTGGGCGCCAATGAAAAATTCAATATACCAGAATATTTGGAAAATGCTGCGCCGAAAGGTGAGCCTATCGTGAAAAACGAAAGCATCAAGCAAACTACGGAGTTTGTGCCTTCTCATTCTATGGGCGACCGCACGCGTAGTTTCTTGAAAATTCAAGATGGCTGCGATTATTTTTGCACCTTTTGCACGATTCCATTGGCTCGGGGAAAAAGCAGAAATTCAAGCATTGCTGATACCGTTTTGGAAGCACAAAAAATTGCCCAAACCGATGTGAAAGAAATTGTGTTGACCGGTGTGAATATTGGTGATTTCGGTCAGGGCGGAGATGAAAACTTCGAAGGTTTGATTCGTGAACTCGACAAAGTAGAAGGCATTGATCGATTCAGAATTTCTTCGATTGAACCGAATCTGTTGACTGACTCTATTATTGAATTTTGCTTAAAAGATTCGCAGCGTTTTGTGCCGCATTTTCACGTGCCGCTGCAATCTGGTTCGGATGATTTGCTCAAAGCGATGCGCAGAAAATATTTGAGTGCCTTGTATGCCGACCGTGTTCATGCCATCAAAAAACACAATCCAAAAGCCTGCATTGGCGTTGATGTCATTGTAGGCTTTCCAGGAGAGACAGATGAAGAGTTCATAGTGACTTACAGTTTTTTGAACGAACTTCCAGTTTCCTATCTCCACGTGTTCACCTATTCCGAAAGAGCCAACACCACAGCAATCAAAATGGCAGAATCGGTGCCTCAAAACAAACGCAAGGAACGCAGCAAGATGCTTCACATTTTATCTGAGAAGAAAAAACGAGCTTTCTACGAATCCGTTTTAGGCGATAGATACACTGTATTACTCGAAGGTGATGAAGAAAACGGCTACATGTTTGGCTTCACCGAAAATTACGTGAAAGTGAAATTGCCTTTCAACGCAGATTGGGTGAATACTTTACAACGCGTTCAACTCTCGGAAATTGACCGAGATGGCGTGATGAAATGTGAGGTATTGGAAAAGGTTTTAGCATAAAATAAACTAAAACTCAATCGGCAAGCCAAAACTCATGTTTAAATTGAGTGGGATTGTTTGATTGGTACTTATGTTTTTCACATAAACCAAACCATTGGCTTTGATGAGATAGGCTTGTTCTTGGGTAACAGGATCTGTGTAAAGTGTTTTCTCGGTAATGTTGAGATAAGGTTGTCCCGATGAGAATTCCGTTGCGCTCAAAGAAGTATAATATTGTCCGTTGATGCTAAATTCCAATACAAATTTCTGAGAGAACGAATAGACAGAATTTTGTTCAATATCATAAACATAGTCTTGTATTTTTGGGGCGTTCTGAAAGCCCAATGCAATGTTTCTTGTTCGCGTGGTACCATCTGAGAAATGAACTATAGCTGTTAAAATATTGCTCGACCCAGCTGGAGGAAATTGAACCGAAGTCACTGTTGTTGTTTGCGTATTGGTTCCACAAATCCAATCTACACGTGTAATGTTTTCTGTGTTGTTGCTGATACTTCCTTCCAAAATAATCCCTGGACCAGAAGAGTTGATATTTCCGATCAATTCAAATTTGTAAGGATTGCTGTAGCCAATAATTGTGGTATTGTTCAATTCTACATCGAAGCCATTTCTAGAAGCTGAGATAGCGATTTGATATTTTCCGGGATTCAAAAAACCAAAAGTCGAAGTAGGATTGCCATCATCAACCTTGAATGTTGCGTTATCAAACTCGGAAGATGTAAGCGATGCAATGTCGATTTGCTGAACAAGCGCAGAGTTTAATGATATTGGGGATATGTTGTTCAACGACATGAATTCTTGTATGGTCATTTCTCTAAAAACTTCACCAGCGAAGAATTTGAAGGTGAATATTTCATCATCAGTGAATACACTTCCTGAATAGATGGGAACATTGTAATCATTGTTTAGCTCATCGCTATATTGGGCAGAATTCACTCCAGCTTGCATATTTATTTCTAATCCTCCGCCATTGGCTTGAAAGAAAAACACTGGCGTTTCTGCATCTGGCAAATTGGGCAATTCTTTTCGACACGCAGCAAAAACGCCGAGCAACACGAAAATCGAATATTGGATAACTTTTGCGTTCATTTTACTACTTTTTAGTTGATGCGGTATTTTAAAAAGACACCCGTCTGCCACAAGCGGGCTTCAGGTGAAATCAAATCGTTGTTTTCTTCGCTGCGAGAGGAAAGATCCAAATCGAGTGAAACGCCAAGATCCCAGCGGCGCGCGATGTGATAGGTGGCTTCAAATCCAAGCGCCATGCTGAAATACTTGATGCCATGAGCATAACCCCAAATATTTTGATCCACAACAGAATTGTCCCAAGTGTAAACGCGACCTTTGGTGTTCATGATATAGTTGAGTCGAACACCACCAGCCACAGCAAAACG
>JBIIJN010000101.1:0-7352 GCA_044233745.1 Crocinitomicaceae bacterium | reverse complement strand
TCCTTTGCCCCAGTGTTTTTGCTTGAAACGGTAACCCAATTCGTAGAAATTCACATGACCATTGAGCGGTTCGTGAAAAAATTTTAGTCCACACCAACCCAAACATTCACCTGAAATTTTGTCCTCAACAGCCCAACGCGCGATGCCATTCTCTTTGTATTGTTTTTGCAACATTTCAACTACTTGATGAATTTCCTCGATTTTGGTCACAGGTTTATTCTCAATATAACGATGCACAGCTGCGTCTGAATCCATTTCAAAAAGGTCTTCAGCATCATCATGTTGAATTTCGCGGAGGATGAGGCGAGGCGATTGGAGCATGAGGAAGGGAGAATTTAGAATTGTATAGGTATAACGTTTGTAAAATTATTCATTTCTCCTATTTGTAGCAAAAAAAATGTCATTAGATGTTCGATGCATTTGGTAATCAATTGATAAAAAAAAACCGTCCCCATCCCAATAGCTATCGGGATGGGGACGGTTTCTAAATTTGATTTTTGTCTAACAAAGACTATTTCGTAAACAACAATTCTCTCATTTTAGGCAACGGCCACAACTCATCATCCACCAAAAGTTCGAGTTTATCGGCATGGTAGCGAATATCAGCGAAGTATGGTTTTACCTTATCGCAATAAGCCAAAGCGCGTTCTTCCATATCCTCGATGTTGTTGGCTGCTTTGCGCTCAGCGAGCATTTTGTCAGTCAAATCTTTCAGTTGATTCAAATGCTTCGAGATTTCTCTAATCAAAGTAATCTGCGTTCTGCACAATTCTTTGGCTTCTTTTTCACCCATCACGTCCATCATGCCTTTTACGTTTTCAATCAAACGATTTTGGTAGGATACAACTGCGGGAATCAAATGATTTTGAGCCAAATCGCCCATCACACGACCTTCGATTTGAACTTTCATCACATAAGCTTCATACTGAATTTCTTGACGCGCATGCAATTCAACTTCAGAGAAAATGTTCAACTCTTTGAAAAGTTCAAGGGTCTTCTTTTCCGTGATAACTTTCAAGGCGCGAGGTGTGTCTTTCATATTGCTCAAACCTCTTCTTGCTGCTTCCTCAACCCACTCTTGTCCGTAACCGTTGCCTTCGAAACGAATCGACTTTGACTTTTTAATCAACACTTGCAATTCTTTGAAAATGGCCTCATCTTTAGAATCACCTTTATCAATACGAGCATCAACAGCCACTTTGAAATCGCGCAATTGCTTGGCAACTATAGAGTTCAAAACCAACAAGGCAGAAGCACAGTTGGCAGATGAGCCCACCGCTCTGAATTCAAATTTATTTCCAGTGAATGCAAATGGTGAAGTCCTGTTTCTGTCGGTGTTGTCCAACAAAATTTGCGGGATTTTCCCGATGTTCAGTTTCAAGTCTGTTTTGTCTTCCGGCGTCATTTTGCCAGCTTTCACACTTTTCTCCAAATCGTCCAATACTTGAGTCAAATAAGAACCCAAGAAAACAGAAATGATGGCTGGTGGCGCTTCGTTGGCACCCAAACGGTGGTCGTTGGATTCAGCTGCAATAGAGGCGCGCAACAAATCTGCGTTTTCGTGAATGGCTGCAACGGTGTTCACCAAGAAAGTCAAAAACTGCATGTTGCTGCGTGGATTTTTCCCTGGTTTAAACAAGTTGACACCTGTATCTGTGGCCATCGCCCAGTTGTTGTGTTTTCCTGAACCGTTCAATCCTTTGAAAGGCTTTTCGTGCAACAACAAACGGAAATCGTGCTTGCGGGCAAATTTCTCCAGTACATCCATCAACAATAAGTTGTGGTCGTTGGCCAAATTCGCTTCTTCAAACATTGGGGCACATTCAAACTGGTTCGGAGCCACCTCATTGTGTCGCGTAGTAACTGGAATGCCCAATTTCAAGGCTTCCATTTCAAATTCTTTCATAAATGCCGAAACACGGTCGGGAATGGAACCGAAATAATGGTCGTCCAACTGCTGTCCCTTTGCTGGCGCGTGACCAAACAAAGCTCTTCCTGTCATCATGATATCTGGACGTGCATTATACAAAGCTGAGTCAATCAAGAAATATTCCTGTTCCCAACCCAAAGTAACCTGAACTTTGCTCACGTTTTTGTCGAAATACTGACAAACATCCAAAGCGGCTTGCTCGATGGCTGTCAATGACTTCAAAAATGGCATTTTATAATCCAAAGCCTCGCCTGTGTATGCGATGAAAATGGTTGGAATACAAAGTGTTTTGCTGATGATAAACGCTGGAGAGGAAGGATCCCAAGCGGTATAACCACGTGCTTCAAAAGTATTTCTAATGCCCCCATTCGGGAAAGAAGATGCGTCCGGCTCTTGTTGAATCAGTAAATCGCCAGAAAAACGTTCAATGGCTTTTCCTGCTTCCAAAGGATGAAAAAACGCATCATGCTTTTCCGCGGTTGAGCCAGTCAAAGGTTGGAACCAATGCGTGTAATGCGTTGCACCTTTCGACAAAGCCCAATCTTTCATCGCAGAAGCCACTTGGTCGGCCACACGACGATCGATTGTAGCACCATTGTCGATGGCGGCCATAACAGATTCAAACGCTTCTTCGGTCAAATATTCGCGCATCACGCTTTTGTGAAACACGTTTTTGCCATAAAGCTCGGATAATTTGCCATTGTACTCTGGCGTTTTCGGTGTACGGTTATACACTTCTTGCAAGGCTAATTTTCTGATTGAGGACATAATTTAGTAAATTTTTCGGCAAAGGTATGGTATTTAGAGGGGTAGTTCCAAATATTTTATGTTATTTTTCAACATACCCCCTAAAATTTTGGTTGAAAATTGAATTTTATTAAAAAATTATTCTGTTAACAATACGATATGACCCATTCAAGCACATTTTTTCCAAATCTTATCCACATCACAACTAATATCATCTTTTTGGCAGCATCTTTGTGTTTTGAACACTATGATACTACTACTTCGATCGATATGGTTATGGGGTGCGCTAAATACGCAGCAAAACGTTATTGATTATCAGGCTGACTTGGCTTTGCCCATGGATATCCCTATCATATTGGCGGGAAATTTTGGCGAATTGCGTCCAAATCATTTTCATTCAGGTATCGACATCAAAACCAATGGCAAGGAAGGTTATAGCCTTTATTCTATCGCAGATGGCTACGTGGCGCGCATCAGGACTGGTTCCACTGGATATGGAAAAGTGCTTTATGTAAACCACCCTGATTTAGGCATCACAAGTGTTTATGCGCATTGTCAGAATTTTGAAGGAAAAATTGCCGAATATGCGATGATGGCTCAAAACGAAATCGAGTTTTACGAAATTGATCTTCAGATTCCTCCAGATGCCTTGCCTGTGAAAAAACGGGAAATCATAGCGCTTTCTGGAAATACCGGTAGCTCTACTGCACCACATTTGCATTTTGAAATTCGTGAAACAAGCTCAGAAAACCCACTCAATCCGTTGTTGTTTCAATTTTTGCAAATAACGGATAGCCGCGCTCCGATTCTGCAACAACTAGTAGTTTATGCTTTAAGCGCCAAAGGTTATCGTATTCCTCAAAAGCGCATTCAGATACCAATAGAGATCAAAGAGGGAAGGTATTTTATCAATAACGACACACTCGATATTCCTGCGGACTTTTGTTCTGAGCACGGTGGAATTGGTTTGGCTCTTGCTGCTCACGACAAATATGATGCATCTGAAAATATGTGTGGCATTTATCACGGGGTTTTGACGCTCAATTCCGATACCATGCATCAACAAATCATGAATCGTCTAGATTTTGAAACCACCCGCCAAATCAATACGCACAAAGATTATGAAGCGTATAGAAAATCAAGGGAAAAAATTGACAAATACTTCCGCACGATTCACAATCGCATACCCATTTATGAGCAACAAAGAGGAAAAGGCATCATTGGTGTGCAGCCCGACCATCTTTACAATATTGGATTTTCAATTTCTGACATTGCTGGAAATAATAGCGTATTTGCTTTCGTACTTCGCACACTTATAGGTGAAATGCGCGCAGAAAACACCGCTTTTGACGTGTATCACCAAGATTATTTGTATCCCGACAGTACTTATAATTTTCAAGGGAGTGAATACCAAATTGTCATGCCTAAAAACACCATATATGAGCCTGTCAAAAGAAGTTTGAGTTTCAAAAATGAAAAACTTAGTTTTGGCAACCATGATGAACCACTTCACCATGCGCTTCAGGTTCATTTGAAAATTCCAGAGCATTTCAAAATGTTTGAAAACCGTTTGGTGCTGCATCACGCAGAAAGCAAGCATTATGCAACTGGCAAATTGGAAAAAGAATGGTTCCTAGCATCTTCTAAAAATTTCGGCACTTTTTCTTTGGATATCGACACTCTGGCGCCAACACTCAAACCGAAGTTCAAAGTATTGAGCACACCTCAAGCCATCAAACGCTTGGCCTGGACCGTTGGAGATGACAGATCAGGACTTACTTATTATGCACTATTCATTAATGGTCACTATCATTTGTTGGAATACGAAAGCAAGAATAATGAGCTGTTTGCGGATATCAGCAAACTCGAAACAGGTAGCTATGAATGCCGTGTTTTGGCAAGAGATGGCGTTGGGAATGAGCAGGAAATCATTTATATGATTGAATTGAAATAGATTCGATTTGTTATTCAACCGATATAGAACACCGCGCATCATTTCCATTTTCATCAACAACCGTAATTACATGTTTGCCAATGGGTGCTTCTACAGGAAACTCGTGAAAACGCTGTGTTGAACCCAAAAAGCGGTCGTTCAAGTACCAAAACAACTCGGCATCTGGGTTTCTGTGTGCCACTTTACACACAATGGGTTGCAATTCTCCTTCAAAGGATTTGGCGCGGTAGATGAGTGCGCCGCTTTTGGGATAAATAAAAGCCAAGGCGTGGTCAGTGCTTTGCCGGCAATCTTCGCGAAATGGGGGCATGGTCAAATAATCCGCGTTTTTCTTTTTATAATACCATTCCATCACAGGCGGCAAGGTAAACCAAACTTTGGATTGTATAAAATCAAGGCGTTCGCAATTGCTGTGTACACGAAATTGCCCGCTGCTGTCCAATTGTATGAGTTGGTGGTAGGGGCAAACCTCACTTTCTAAACCTCTTTTGGTTACCCAAGCCGTTGTCATTGGGCAATTGGGTCCTGCTAGATAGCCGGTTTTTTGACATACTTCAGCCACATGCATATCCATATCGGGGCGTTTGAACCAGGTAACAGCATCGAGCGCAGAAAAAACATCGAAAAGCACAGCTCCAGCATAAGAAACACCTGTAAGTTCAGGTCTCCCCTCACCTGTTGAGTTGCCCACCCAAATACCCACCACGTATTTTCGGCTGCATCCAATGGCCCAGGCATCGCGATTGCCAAAACTCGTACCCGTTTTCCAAGCTATGGGTTGAGCTGATGAAAAATATTCCCATGATTCATTGTGCTCGGGTCTGTTCACTTCTCGCATGGCTGCAAAAGTTTGATGAACGGCTCCTGCACTCAAAAATGAAGGCGTTTTTTGGTTTTCACCGAAATCTACTTCATCGCCAAAGTATAGATTCAAGTCAGGAAACGGATTAGACTGATATTCATTGTTTTGTGTGTGATAATGATTGTGAATCCCAACGTAGCCCGCATAGGCCCTGCACAAATCCCAAAGTGTTGTTTCTGCTCCACCCAAAATCAGCGACAATCCATAGTGCATGGGTTGCTCATTGATGCTAGAAATGCCATAATCCTTCAAGTTTCGGTAAAATTTATTGACCCCATATTGTTGCAGCATCAACACACTTGGAATATTTAAGGAGCGCGATAAAGCTTTCCAAGCGGGCACGGCACCATCGTAGGTCATACTGAAATTCTGCGGACTAAATCCCGAAATTTGCGTTGGAATATCAGGAATCAAAGCATCTGCCAAAACCTCACCTTCTTGCAGCATTTCAGCAAAGAGAAAGGGTTTGAGAATACTGCCAGTGCTGCGCGGGGCACGGATATTGTCAACATCCCGACTATGTGCTTTGTCTGTTGGGGTATTGCCCACATACACCAAAACTTCGCGCGTTTCAACATCCACAACCAAAACCGCCATATTGTGTACTTCGTTTTGCAAAAACTGACGATGGTAGCGCTCAACAATATGATTTACCCGCTCTTGCAAATGAAAATCGATTGTGGTTTGCACTTGGTGTTCCCGGGTTCGAAAGAACAAACGATTCAGTAAATGCTGGGCAATCTCAGGCAATTGATGGGGTTTGTCTGGCAAAGATTCTTGAAGTGAGAGCTGTAAATCCATGGCATCAATGGTACCTTCGTTGTGCAAGTAAAGCAACAAGGCATCTCTTTTTCTCCGCAATTCATCTTGGTTTTTACCCGGAAAAATTAATCCCGGGGCATTTGGCAATACAGCCAAAGTTGCTGCTTGCCCCCATGAAAGTTGATGCGGCTTCAACCCAAAATAGCGATAAGAAGCCATTTCCAAGCCCACCACATTACCGCCAAAAGGTGCATGCGTGGCATACATGTTCAAAATTTCATTTTTGGAATAAGCCAATTCTAAACGTAAGGCCCACAGCATTTCAATGAACTTTTCGCCATAAGTACGTTTGGGATTTTTACGTGCCAATCGAACAACCTGTTGGGTCAATGTGCTTCCGCCACGCACCACTTTCCCCGCTTTTCTGTTGGTTTTAAAAGCTTCGTAAATAGCAACAGGATTCACGCCCAGATGATACTGAAAATAGCGATCTTCATAAGCTACAATGCAGATTTTGAACTTTTCTGGAACAGAATCTTGCGCAGGAAAACGCCATTGTCCGTCCTCGGCAATTCGTGCCCCCAACAGTTGTCCTTCCCTGCTTTCTATAACAAAAGAGTACGGACTATCGAACAATTCGCTGGGAAGCAAAAAGTAGAAATTCCACGAATAAAACAAAAACAGAAACGATTTAATCGGATTCTTACGAAGCCAAATCAAGGAGAAATAGAAACAATCGCGCAGGAATTGCACCATCAGTATTTCAAAATTTCAATCCATCTACCCGTGGTTCTCACCGAATAATTATAGTCATACATCGCATCGGCTTGCGTTCCGGGGAAGTAATATTTTCCAGGGAAAGAGGCCGAAATGCGCACCGTAAATGTCTTGGTTTGAAAGCCATCCAAGGAGAAGTAATAATTCGAACGGTCGTCGCGGATATCCAAATAGTCGATGGGTGAATTATCGTTGCCACCAAATTCGGTAAATCGTGCGTTCACAATCTCAAAACCACCAGGTATAATATGTGTCAACGCCACATTATCGACCCGATTATTCGTTGAGTTTTGAATGCGAATTTCTGCAATTACATCAGT
>JBIIJN010000018.1:0-36031 GCA_044233745.1 Crocinitomicaceae bacterium | reverse complement strand
CACCCCTACGGCATAATCAAAAGGCAATGGGGATTTTACTACATCATGACAAAAAAAACCATCCAACACGCAACAGCAGACGTCGGAATGATCTTCACAGCATATAACCTGCGCCGAATCTTCAACACCGTCGATAAAAATGGGCTCCTCAAGTACCTCAAGGTACTTTGCCCTTACTTTTTCATCCAAAAAAGCCACTTTAAACCCATTTTTAGCCCTAAACAAGCATCCTATTTTTCACTTCAAAAAAAGCTGCAACACGAAAAAAATTTCCAAAGACACCTCATAACCCCGCTAGTAATCAAATATTAACTATTTTCGAAAACCAAACTGAGGTTTTTAGACGAACTGACGTTAGGCGACATTATAAAAAACCTCCGAAGTGGGAGGAATTATGTTTTTAATCACCGAGAAACGCGGTAGTTATTCCCTCCGCTGCTGCGCCATCTCCCTTATAATCCCGAGAATTTCATTCTTCAAGCGCCCTTGCCAGTTTAATCCCATGTTTTGTGTCTCATTCGGTTTATCGTGGCTTTCAAAAACTACAATTTTTTAATCAAAAAGCTGCTTAAATATTTGGTGTAAATTGGAATTGTTATTAGTTTTGCGAACCTAACCTAAACTATTTTTATCATGAAAAACGAGATTGTTTTATTCCAATCAGGAGAGTTAACCGAGCAGATTGAAGTGAGATTGGATGAAGAAAAGGAAACATTCTGGCTCACACTAAATCAAATTGCAAGTCTTTTTGAAAGAGATAAATCAGTTATTTCGAGGCATTTCAAAAACATTTTTAGCAGTAAAGAATTAGACAAAAATTCAGTTGTTGCATTTTTTGCAACAACTGCCAAGGATGGAAAAACTTATCAAGTTGAGCATTTTAATCTTGACGCAATTTTATCTGTAGGATACAGGGTTAACTCTAAACGAGGCGCTCAGTTCAGAGTATGGGCAAATTCTGTGTTGAAAGAGTATTTGATGAAAGGATATTCAATTAACAATCGGGTGAATAGATTAGAAGATAAAATCGAAAAAATGGATCATCTTTTAGCCGAAATTTCCTTTCAACTGAAAACAACAGAA
Source organism: Crocinitomicaceae bacterium (assembly GCA_044233745.1). Classification (GTDB taxonomy): domain Bacteria; phylum Bacteroidota; class Bacteroidia; order Flavobacteriales_D; family Crocinitomicaceae; genus UBA6165. Next base: position 34,948 of record JBIIJN010000018.1, on the reverse strand, counting down.
CTTCCTACGCAAGGCATTTTCTTCGATGGGCAAATCTTCGATGCTTATGTGTTTTTCTCAGAAATCATCAGAAAAGCAAAAAATGAAATCATACTTATTGATAACTTCATTGATGAGAGTACATTGAAGTTATGCTCAAAGAGGAGACGGTCTGGTTAAGCCAAGATCAGCTGACTCAACTTTTTCATAGAGATCAATCTGTTATCTCCCGCCACATACGAAATGTCTTCAAAGAAGGTGAATTAGATGAAAAAAGCAATATGCAAAAAATGCATATTCCAAATTCTGATAAGCCTGTAGTCTTTTACAATTTAGAGGTAATCATCTCAGTTGGTTACCGCGTAAAATCTAAACAAGGTACGCAATTCCGAATTTGGGCAACAAAATCCTCAGAAGTTGGACACGGAGTTCCACGGAGGAAACACGGAGTATCACGGAGTTTTAGACTTTTAGATATCTCTTTGTGTTTTTGCGGACCGAAAAAAAGCGATTAACTGCTCAGGCTGGCTTGTATCCAACTCAGATCTGTGCTCTCCGGGTCTTCTTTGTGTTTCTTTGTGACCCAAAAGAATTGTTTCTGTTGATTCAAGACAAATGGGTGCGTCACTACCGAGAACTCAGTCTAAAATAAAGCTGTTACTCAAGCAAAAAAGCGCACAAAAATCTTGTAAGAATAACATTTTTGAGTGTAAATGTTTGGTGCGCGCTTGCCCTACTTTTGTATGCTGTCAATCATGCACCAACTCAGAGAAAAACAAGTTGATTTTCTCAATTCAGCGGCGCATTTGGGCAGCAATAATCTAAATAATTTCATTTATGTCCATCAGAAGATTTTTATTATTGAGTTTTTCTTTGTTCGCCATGTATAGCATTTCCTCATGCAGTGTTCATGTTAAAAAACATGGCACAACCACTACCGTGAAGACCAAAAAGCCAAAGAAAGGTTGGTTCAAGCACTCGAACAATCCGCATCACCCGAACACTACTAATCCCGGTCGTGGCAATTCCAATGGCAAACCAACGAAGAACAACAAGAAAAAGCATCCGCATAAAAAGTAGTTCTATTTTTATATTTTCAACCCAGATGGCTTGATTTTTCTTCATAGCTCAACAATTTCAGCACCGGCTGCGCCTCGATTTTCAGCTGCGTTTTCACACATCTATGTAAGCCGCAAGAAAGCATTTCCAAAAGTTCATAAAAATTCACAAATTTGTTGCGCAGTTCACCAAGGCTTTCAATTTGGTATGTGTTGCTTTTGTAGATTTGTGATGCCTGAAGCTTTCTGCTTGTCGAGCATTGGATTGGGCATGCGCCATGAAAAGGGCATCAAAGAAATGGAATTTGGATGATGAAAATACAACTCATAGAAACAGGGATTGCAGTAGTGCTCTACATCCTAATTAAATTGTTGATCAACCGCTACATTGAACATATTGTGGCAGGCAATTCTTCAACAAAAAAGAGGAGTAAAATTGTGAAAAAAGCGATCAACATTACGCTTATCACGATTTTCATGGTAATTCTCCTGTCTATTTGGGGCGTCGATCAATCAGAGCTCGCTGTTTTTATCGGTTCGGTGCTCACGGTTATGGGTATTGCTCTGTTTGCGCAATGGTCCATATTGTCGAATATCACCTCGGGCATCATCATATTTTTCAATCATTCTGTGCAATTGGAAGACACCATCATTATCTTTGAAAAGGACTATGAAATAGAAGGTAGAATTAGTGGTATCGGTCTCTTTTTTGTTGTTTTGAAAACACCAGAACACGAACAAATCGATATCCCGAATAGTGTTTTTTTAAATAAAATCATCAAAAAGAAAGCGCATGTTTAAAATGAAGATTATACTGTTTTTGTTCGCTTTTTCTGCTTCAAGCGCCTTGTTTGCTCAGGATAAATTTGAAAAAGAAAGCCGAATCAAAAGAAAATACGTGCCTGCACAAGCGCTGAAGTTTATAGATTCTTTGAACTTACAATCGAGCGTGAAATGGTACCAAGAAGAGGGTCTGAACCACAAAAGCATCGAGGCCAAGTTTAGAATCAGTAAAGCACGGTATAGTGTTGAATTTGACTCATTGGGCAGAATAGAAGATATTGAAGTTGAAGTGGCTTGGGGTCAGCTTGAATTGAGCCTGCGTGAGTCCATTGAGAATGAACTCAAGCCCAGCTGTTTGAACCACAAGATTGTAAAAGTGCAACGTCAATTTACAGGAAGCGAAAGGGATTTGTATCATTTGTTAAAGTCGGGGTCAATTTCGAGCCAACTCCAAACTAAATATGAAGTGATTGTGAGATGCAAGCAAGAAAATCAAATTGATCTCTACGAGTATTTGTTTAGCGACAGCGGGAAAACATTGTCTATTTCAAAAATGGTATTTAAAAACAGCAGTCATCTTGAATACTAAAGGCACATATCCTTGGTTCGTTGTAGTTGTGCTGCTTTTCTGTACAGAGGCACAAGCACAAAGCACATTTCAGTTGGGTGTGTTACCCGCAATAAACTTCAACAAAAAACTAAAAAATGATTGGTCCTTGAATTCGAGAATTGAGTCTCGGGTTCTGTTGCAGCGGGGAGAAATTAATGGAGATGTAGATCGAGGTCTTGATTATGTGCTCACAGATTTTTCGCTCATTGCTGCCAAGAAAATTGGTCTAAATTCAAGAATTGCTGGTGGTTATTTGATACGGTTGGAAGAGGGTGAAATCCAGCACCGTTTTATACAGCAATACGCCATTGTACAAAAGTTATCGGGTTTCCGATTGGCACATCGATTCGTAACCGATCAAACATTTTCACCGCTTGAAGCACCCGTATTTAGGTTGAGGTATAGATTAACATCAGAAATTCCTTTGAATGGTGAGTCGGTTGACCCGGGAGAACTTTATTTGAGAATAAATAATGAATACTTGAATAGTGTGCAAGGCGGCGAATACGATTTGGAAATCAGATTGGTGCCTTTGTTGGGATATGAAATAAACAACAGATTCAAAGTGGAAAGTGGATTGGATTATCGGGTAAATTCTTTCCTCGCTTCTAAAACCCGACACAGTTATTGGATGACGATTAATTTTTTCGTTGAATTCTGATAGAACCTACATCCGCAAGTATTGAATCTCGTTGCACGTCATGAACACTTAAAAAACATAAAAACACAGGTTTTAGAGAAACGCAAAAATCACAAAGGGTCAAGCTTTGCGTATTTCAAAAAAGGGTTTATATTTGGTGCGCTGTTGGAAAAAATATCAACTGCCCAACCAACTTAAAACCTTTCACGATGAGATTACTCTACTTTATTGTGGTACTGCAATTCACTTTTGCCACAGCGTTCACGCAAAATTCTTGGAATCAATCCTATTCTTCAGCCAAAGTTTTTATCGAAAATAAAGGTCAATTTGACGCCTATGCCAATGCATCCACGGGTGCTATCGAGTTTGCCGCTGATTTTGGCTCAACGCGTGTTTTCTTTGGCAAAAAGGGAATTAGTTATTCCTTCCTTGAGGCCAAAAAAGTGCCCAAAGACGAACGTGCGCATTTGATGGAAAGAATAAACCACAAAACGCAGCATGATTACAAACAATGGGAAAAAGTAATTGGCAAATTTCATTACCGAGCCGATCAAGTGAACATGGTTTGGGAAAATGCCAACTGTGAACTGATACTCGCAGTAGGTCAAAGAAAAGACTATCATTCGTATGCATTTCACACCCCTACAGGAGAAACAGCGAACGTCAATTATGTAAAGGGCTTTGAAAAAATAACCTACAAAAACATCTATCCCAACATCGACATCGAATACATCGTTCATCCGCAAGAAGGACTCAAGTATGCGGTTATTCTTCACCCGGGTGCAAATCCAAAAGAGGTTAAAATGGTGTACGACCGCGCTGTAAAATTAGACAATGGTAAAATAAAAATTGCCACTTTGTTTGGGGATATTGTTGATCATGAACCCTTGACTTTTTATGGGCAAAACACCAAGTCTATCATCAAATCGCATTTTGATTTAAACGGACAAACCGTAAGCTTTGGGCTTGGCGATTACGATAAATCTCAAACCGTAGTCATCGACCCATGGACCCAAACACCACAGTTTGCATCGAATTGGGATTGCATTTGGGAAGTTGACAAAGACGCCGCGGGAAATGTGTATGCCATTGGTGGGATATTGCCCATGCAGTTGTTGAAATATGATGCTTCTGGCGCATTACAATGGACCTTCAACACCACTTATGATACGGTCAATGATTGGTTGGGCTCTTTGGCAACTACCAGCGCCGGTGAATCTTTTGTTTGCAACGGCTCATCAGCAAAAATTTTAAGTGTGAGCACAACAGGCGCGTTGAATTGGAGCAACAACAATCCTCAAGGCACCAGTTTTACAGATGAATTTTGGTCTATAGCTTTCAATTGCGACCAAACCAAATTGGTCATCGGAGGCACGCGCTTGGTGGGATTGAATCCAGCGCCAAGAATTTTTGATGTGAATATGACCAATGGCAACGTGCTTTCAAGTTTTCAGGTCACGCCGCCTCCCACTGGCTTTGGTGCTGGACATGAAGTTCGGGCCATAACGCATTGTGACAACGATAAATATTACTACCTCACCCATGATACATTGGGGTATATCAGTTCTAATTTTAGTGCCTGCGGTGGCATGGGCGCGTCCAACATAAAATACGGTAGTCAGCACAATTTCAGTTATAAAAGCGAAAATTTTAGAGAAGGAAATTCAGGGCATCAATCCCTAAAAACCTACGGAGATTTTGTTTTTGTGCACCGCGGCGACATCGTGGAAAAAAGAAATTTCTCGACGGGCGCGATTTTGGCTTCTGTGGCCATTCCAGGTGGATTGTTTATCAATACTTCTGTTTTTGGCATTTCAACCCGACAGGTAGGATGCAGTGGCATTGATATCGACGAGTGCGGCAATGTGTATGTGGGCGCTACCAATGGTGTAGTGAAATTCAATGTGGATTTGGTGCAACAAGCTACTTACCCAACTGCTTTCATTGTTTATGATGTTCATGTAACAACGGGTGGAAATATTGTTTGTGGCGGATCAACGGGAACGAGCACCACGGCTACAAGGTCGGGAGGCATTCAGCATATCAACGCAAATGCATGTGCCGCTTTGGTTGTGGCGTGCTGCGATGCTTCTATTTGCCCTGTGCCCAATTTGTGTGTCATCGACGCCCCGATTACCGTAACGGCATCGACGCCTGGTGGCACTTGGTCAGGACCAGGAATGAGCGCCGACGGAACCTTCAATCCAGCAGTAGCAGGTATCGGAACACATGTTATCACCTACACTTTGCCTTGTGGTTCGGAAACCCAAACCATTGTTGTGAGCCCTTGTCAGGCCTTGTCAGTTTGTATTGAATTGAACGGTACTTATACCGCATCCAATGGTGTTGGACCTTACACTTGGCAAAATCAGACCTTGGTGCAAAACTGTTCGGCATGTTTTATTGGATGTTTCTTTCCTGCAGGATGCGCTGTGGATGTTCCCACTTGGACAACCTATGCAACAGGAACAAATGTGCCTCCACCAAGCACTTTCCCGATTCGCGTTATAGACAATTCCGGAACAGAAGTGATATTCTACAGTCCGGCAGATATTCCACCCTGCGACGCCAATCCATGCCCAACACTTGTACCCTCAGCCAATTCAACCAATGTCACGTGTAATGGTTTGAATAATGGTACAGCATCGGTTTCCACAACGGGTGGAGCAGCACCGTATACCTATTCTTGGACAAATGGTGTGGTTACTTTAACGGGAGCATCTCAAACCAATCTGTCTCCGGGCACATACACCGTAACAATCGGCGATGCGAACAATTGTCCAGGAACAATTACCATCACGATTATAGAGCCTGCACCAATAGTAGTTACAAGCACAAATATTACACCAACGGATTGTGGCGCTGCAACGGGTTCTGCAACGGTTTCAGCCAGTGGTGGAACAGGAACACTCACTTATGCTTGGAGTCCAAGTGGGGGCAATGCAGCCACAGCTTCCAATTTGAGCGCAGGTCAATATACGGTCACAGTCACTGATGCCAGTGGATGCTCACAATCTATGAATGTCACAATTATCAGCACCTCTGGGCCAACCATCACGGACATCGTAGTCATCAATCCAACTTGTGCCAATCCAAATGGCGGACAGATAACTGTTTCTGCTTCAGGAGGAAGCGGCTCATTGACGTATCAACTCGGCAATGGAACCCCGCAATCGAGTAATGTGTTTTCAAATTTGGGAGCAGGAACATTCACCATCACCGTAACCGATGGAAATTGTCCTACCACAAGCAGCACTACGCTCACCATTCCAAGTCCACCAACATTAACACCTGGAAACATCGTTCCTGCAAATTGTGGTGAATCCAATGGCAGCGCTACTGTGAATGTGAGCAACGGATCGGGCAATTACACCTACAGCTGGAGTCCATCAAACAATACGACACAAACCGCTACCAATCTTGCTGCTGGCGTATATGTGGTTACGGTGACAGATGTAGCAACGGGTTGCACCCAGACTTTTCAAATGATTGTTCCCGCCCTTGGAGCGCCGACTTTGGTACTCAACAACACAGCTACATCATGTTTTGGCAGCTCAGATGGCACAATAACCGCAAGTGTCAACGGTGGAACTGCACCCTATACCTACGTTCTTGGCAATGGTGCGCCACAAGCTTCACCAAATTTCAGCAATCTGGTAGCAGGCACTTATCAAATCACTGTTTTGGACGCCAACAATTGTCCTGTAACCCTAGAAACTACAATCACTTCACCGCCTCAAATTGTGGTGACTACTTCTGATGCGCAAAGTATTTGTGTTGGGCAGAGCAATCAGCTATCCGGAAGCGCAGTAGGGGGCACAGGAGCATTAGCACTTTCTTGGGACAATGGATTAACGGGTACAAATCCAACCGTTTCACCAAATAGCACTGCGGTTTATACCCTTACAGCAACAGATGCCAATGGGTGTACAGGAAGTGCTCAAGTAACAATAACTGTTTTACCATTGCCAATCGCACTCGGGAGTCCGGTAGATTTAACAGGAAACGCACCGCTCTTGGTCAACTTTACAAACTCCAGTTCAAACGCCAATAACTACGTTTGGACCTTTGGAAACGGACAAACACAGACCACATCTGCATCTTCTAATGTGAACACCACATACAACCAAGCGGGTGTTTATACGGTGACTTTGGTGGCGTCGAATGGCATTTGCTCGGATACTTGGCAGGGCACAATCACCGTGCTTCCGGTAGGCGAATTGTTGATTCACGTTCCCAATGTTTTCAGCCCGAATGGTGATGGCGCCAATGACGAGTATGGTGTTTTTACGACCAACGCCGACACGCAACAAGCAGCTATTTTCAACCGTTGGGGTAATTTAATAATCGAATTGAACGAACCCAATGTGTTTTGGGATGGGAAAATTGATGGTATCGATGCTGTTGAAGGTGTCTATTTCTTGAAATATAGAATCAAAGGACTTGATGGTACAGAAATCGAAGGACAAACTTTCTTCCACTTGGTGCGGTAATATGCCAGTTGTATGTGTTATTGGAACTTTTTCTATTCGCAAATGAAGCTAGACCGTCGAGTCTCATGAATCAGTTTTATGTTGTATGATTTAATTCTTAATTTGTAAAGATCTTGATTCAAATTGTGTGCACTTTTGTAGTGTATGCGTGTATGCAGCCATTCAATCCACGAACGTTCAAAATGAAAGATTTCAAACTACTCCATTTGCTTTTGTTGCAGTTCCTATTTTTTTCATGCAACAACAAACCAGAAACCGTTTCACCCCAAAAAACGAATATTTCTGAAAGCGTTTATGCATCGGGCTTTGTGAAAAGTGAAAATCAATATGAAGTTCACACCAAAGTCAATGGCGTGGTCGCTGAAATTTACGTAAAAGAAGGCACTTTTGTGAAAAAAGGAAGTCCAATCTTTCGAATAGACAATACGAATTCGAAATTGAATTCTGAAAACGCGCGACTTATGGCGATGGCCAACGATTATTCGGTAAACCAAGGCAAACTGAAAGAAGCCAAAAACGCGATTGACATCTCACGAAAAAAAATGCTTAGCGATTCACTGGCATTGGTCCGCCAACAAGAACTTTGGTCCGCCAACATCGGTTCTCAGCTGGAATTGGAGCAAGCCGAACTCAACTATGAGCAAGCCAAAGTGAATTTCAAAAAAGCAGAATTGACCTACGAAGATATCAACAGACAATTGAAACTGGCTTCCGACCAAAGCAAGAACAACTTAAAAATGGCTGAAGCATCGGAGAATGATTTAATCATCAGAAGCGAAGTAGATGGCTATGTTTACAAAATCAACGTAAGCACGGGTGAATTAGCAACTTCTGCTTCAGTGCTCGCTGTGCTTGGTGAAGCTCAGTTTTTAATCGAATTGAACATTGATGAGTTTGATATCGTAAAAATCAGAAATGGTCAAAGAGTGCTTGTGCGCATGGATAGCTATCGCGACCAAGTGTTTGAAGCTCAGGTGAATTACATTTATCCGATGATGAATGATCGCACGCGGTCATTTAAGGTTGAAGCGGTTTTTACAACACAACCCGAAATTTTGTATCCCAATTTAACCCTCGAAGGAAATATCATCATTCGAGAAAAAGAAAATGCGCTCACCATTCCAACATCTTATTTGTTGAATGATTCATCGGTGCTATTGGAAAATGGAAAAACTAAGCAAGTAAAAATCGGACTTCAAGATTACCGCCTTACCGAAATCTTGGGAGGCATTGATACCGAAACCAAAATAGCCTTACCCAAACAATGAAAATCAAGCACATTTATGAAATTGCATGGGCTTTATTGTTAGCCCGCTCTAAGCAAACGCTTGTTGCGGCCATTGGAGTAACTTTTAGTGTCGCATTTTTTATTTCGCTCCTCGGGTTTATGGAGGGTTTGAACTCGCTGTTGGATGGATTGGTACTGAATCGAACGCCTCATGTACGTTTGTATAATGACATTCGCCCGTCTAAAATTCAAGCCATCGACTTGCACAAAGACTACACGGAAAGTCACAATTTTGTTCATTCCATTAAACCCGCCAATGCCAGAAAGGAAATTTACAATGTTGAAGCGATAATCAACAGTCTCAAGGCAGATCCCCGTGTATTGGGTGTTGCGCCCAAGGTGACTGCACAGGCCTTTTACAACTTGGGTGCCATCGAACTCAATGGAATCATCAATGGCGTTGATGTAGATGAAGAAGCCCGACTATTTAATTTCCAAGAATATGTTTTCGAGGGCAATCATTTGGAATTGGAAAACACGCCGAATAGCATCATCTTAGGCATGGGTGTTGCTGAAAAAATGCTTGCCAAAAAAGGCGATATCATTCAAGTAACTACTATCAATGGCGAACAGTTTTCGTTAAAGGTGATAGGTTTTTTTCAATCGGGAATTGCTGAATTTGATAAAGTTCAAAGCTATGTAAGTCTAGCCACCTGCCAGAAATTGCTGGGCAAACAGAGCAATTACATCAGCGATATCCAAATCAAACTCAAGGACATGAACGAGGCTCCTGCACTGGCCAAAGAATATGCCCAACTTTTCAATATCGATGCCGAAGACATTCAAACGGCCAACGCGCAATTCGAAACAGGCAGCAGCGCACGTACCATTATTTCATTTGCAGTGGGAATAGTGTTGCTTATTGTTGCGGGCTTCGGCATTTACAATATCCTCAACATGATGATTTATGAAAAAATGGATACCATCGCCATTTTGAAAGCAACTGGTTTTTCTGGGGCTGATGTGAAGAAGATTTTTATTTCCATTTCCTTGAGCATCGGAATAGGAGGGGCTTTGGCAGGCGCTTTGCTGGGTTTGTTCTTTTGCTTTCTCATCGACAATATTCCGTTTAGTTCACCCGCCATTCCTACTTTGAAAACCTATCCTGTGGATTATGGCATACAGTACTACGCGATAGCCGTGTTGTTTGCCGTGGCAACTACCTATTTTGCAGGTTGGTTCCCTGCGCGAAAGGCGAGTTCAGTTGACCCAGTAGAAATTATCAGAGGAAAATAGGATGGAATCGAATATCGTGCTGGAAGCCAAATCAATCACCAAATCATTCTACAAACCCACCCAACATGATGTGTTGAAAGACCTGAATTTTACGATAAACAAAGGCGAATTTGTCTCAATAACAGGGAAATCAGGCTGCGGAAAATCAACCTTGCTGTATATTTTATCCACCATGGACACAGATTACAAGGGTGAACTGTTTATCGACCATCAATCTATGGTCAATAAATCAGACCAAGAATTGGCAGCCATACGCAATGAAAAAATCGGTTTTGTGTTTCAATTTCACTATTTGCTCAACGAATTTAGCGTGCTTAAAAATGTGATGCTTCCGGGCTTTAAATTGAATAAAATGACTGAAGAAGAATTGGAACATCGCGCCCATGACTTATTATCAAAACTCGGTATCGAAAAATTAGCCAAAAAAATGGCCTACCAACTTTCTGGCGGCGAAAAACAACGGGTTGCCATTGCCCGGTCCATGATCAATGAGCCGCTTATTTTGATGTGCGACGAACCCACAGGAAATCTCGACAGCAAAAATACGGATATCGTTTTTGAGATTTTCAACGACCTGGTAAGTTCATTCAATAAAACCCTTTTGGTGGTTACCCACGATCAAAATTTTGCTGATAAAACTCAGCGCATTATCACCATGCAAGACGGACGAATTGTAGATCAGTAAGTTACCGCGATGCAATCTTGGATTCTAGAATCAAGGCTCATTTCCCAAATCTGTAGTGCCCGATGATTTTATTGTCAAACAAACAGTCCTCAATTTCTTGACCCCAGCCGATGTTGTGTATAATCATATAGCGGGTTTTGTCTTTGTTTTGGTGATTTGAAACCACGCCAATATGTGTAGTGGCCCCGCCTAAATTCCAGCAAACTACATCACCTGGCTTGTAGTCTTCGCTTTTGTCGGTGATGGTCAATTCCGCGCCTTTTCTAGAGAAAAACTTCATCAGATTCGGCACCCTTCTGTGGTCGATGTTTGGATCGGGTTTGCTTAAGCCCCAAATTTTTGGATATACACTGAAATTGGCCTTCATGTCTTCGTGCACCTCTTTCTGCAAGTCGATGCCCACTTTTCTATACGCGCGAATCACCACATCGGTGCACACGCCTTTGTCTGCCGGCACGTCGCCATTGGGGTAGGGGATTTTGAAATATGCGGCGTCGTACGTCACCTTTTGAAAAGTCAAAGTGTAAGCAGAATCCGCCAATTTCTCGAAAAATGTAGCCTGCGGATTTATCGTCATTTCCGCGACAGAATGAGGCAAATTGTCCGTGCAATTCCAAAGCATCAAGCCAATAAAGGGTAGAATTGCTATGTTGAATAGTTTGGTTTTCATGGGTTTATAACGTTGGATTAGCTTGAAATATTATTTTTTGCAATTGATCGTGCATGTATTTTCAAATTTCATTCCAATTCAGGTTGTCAAATCGTTTTGTTCTTTTTGGTCATGAAGTTCCACAAAGGAATCACACCTCGAAGAAGCAGCGAAGCTAAAGTTTCACAGAGCATAAGTGAATCTCTTACCAATTGAACTTTTTTCAATTTCCTCTGGCTTAAGCCCGAGGTTTCTGTTTTTTCTTAAAAAACTTCTTCTTTCCTCCACCTCCTGAGCGCACTTCAAATTTCGGACTTTCGCCCAATTCTTCAGGACAATTTTCCTTATCAAAAACGCGTTCAATCAATTTCTCGATGCGGTCCATGCGCTGCATATCTTTCGGATTCACCAATGTGATGGCTTCTCCCTTGGTGTTGGCGCGTGCCGTTCGACCAATGCGATGCACGTAATCTTCAGCATCGTGGGGCACATCGTAGTTGATGACCAAGTTGATGTCTTTGATGTCGATACCGCGACTCAATACGTCGGTAGCCACCAAAATGCGTGTGTTTTTCGAACGAAACGACGACAAAACTTCCTCGCGCTGCGTTTGATCCAAATTCGACGAAATGCCTTTTGCAGCAATTTTACTCTGTCTCAATTCGCGGATAATTTCATTCACCTTCTCTTTGGCAGACGTGAAAATGATAATGCTAGAATAATGCTCACGTTCTTTGAGCAACAAGGGAATCAACTTCGGTTTTTGGTTGTCGAAAGTCATGTAAATGCGCTGTGTAACGCCTTCCGCTGGCTTCGATATAGAAAGTGTAATTTCCGCCGGTTCGCGCAATAGATTTTTAGCCAATGTTCGAATGGAATTGGGCATCGTGGCGCTGAACAATAAATTCTGTCTTTTGGAAGGCAAAAACGAAATAATTTGGTTGATATCATCGCTGAAACCCATGTCGAGCATGCGATCAGCCTCATCCATCACCAAGTGTTTTACATGAGAAAAATTCACCTTACCCATTCTCAAATGCGACAACAATTTTCCTGGAGTGGCTACAATGATATCACAGCCTTCATTCAATGCATCGGCTTGTTTGTTCCACAATTTGGCATCACCGCCACCACCATAAATAGCCATCGAATTCACTGAAATAAAATACGATAAGCCTTGAATTTGTTGTTCAATCTGCACCGCCAATTCGCGGGTTGGAACTAAAATCAAAGTATCCACAAAATTATCTTGCTTGCCCACCAATTTATTCAAAATCGGCAAAACAAAAGCTGCTGTTTTTCCTGTACCAGTTTGCGCACATCCAATCAAATCGCGGTTTTCCATGATGATTGGAATGGCTTGTTCTTGAATTGGTGTGGCGTGTGTGAATCCCATCCAATTGATGGCTTCGAGTAGCGAGTCGTTGAGCCCAAATGAGTTGAAGTGTCTTTTGGGCGTTTCTGGTTCGTTTTCAGTCATGTGGCAAAGATAACTTTAAAAACGCAACACACCGCTGATGATGAAATTTCGCCCCGCGGCTGTCAATCCAGAACTATATGGTCTGTAGCGTTGGTTGGTCATGTTTTCCAAGCTACAATTGATGTGAAATGCAGGTGAGATTTCGTACGACAAACGCATGTTCACCGTGGTCCAAGCAGGGGCGTATGGGAGTCCATTTTCATCTTGGGCATAAATCGCTGGTTTGGCTTGCTCGCTGATGGGCAAATCTGCTGCCGAAATAGATCCGTTGTGCATCACGTAAAACTCAAAGCGTACTCTGTTTTCTTGATATACCAAGGAAACCAATCCAAACAAGGGTGCTGCATGACGTAAGCGAGAACGATCTCCGTTGTCCATTTCTTCTTCGCCGTATTGATAGTTCAAACGGGCTTTGAATCGAAGTGTGGGATAAATTTCATAATCAATGCCCAACTGAACACCATACACATAGGTAAATGCAGCGTTTTGAATGGCTTGCACGCGACTCATTTCACCATCGTAAATGATGCTATCTTGACCATTTAGCGAAAAATCTCTCCTCACCAAAGCATTGCTCAAATAAGTACCAAAAACATTGGCATTCCAAGTGAATTTTTTCTGGATGGTGTGGGTGATGCCAAAGTCTAAATTGTAGGCGTATTCTGAGCGCAGTCCATCGTTGGGAACAACAACTTTGCCCGGCTCTGAATCGAAAACTTTTCCAATGTCATCAATGTTTGGTGCTCGGAAACCTGTTGAGAAATTACTTTGAATAAGTACATTTTCCTTCGCTTTGTAGTGAATCCCAATGCTTCCGTTTAGGGCCGCTGTATTGATTTGAGCGCTCACAAATGGCAAGGCAATCAGCGTGGTGTCGAATTGTGAATTCGCATAAATTTGACTAAAACGCAAACCTGTGTGAACGGAGAGGTTTTCTTTCACTTTCCACTGATGCATAAAGAAAACGGCAGCCGATGCCCAATAGGCTTGGGGATATCGTGGCGCTTCATTGGTCTGGTCTAAGGTTTGAATATTGATGTTGCTCGCACTTGAACGCACTTGGTTGAAAAGCAATTCAGCACCGTAATCAATGCGATGTTTGGTGCTCAGATTTTTGTAGAAATCAACATTCACTGAAATCACATCAACCGTTTCATTACCTGTGTTTCTATTGCTATTGTTGAATCTTCTGCTGCTTCTACTTTCTTCAAATTTTTGATGCGCCATTCTAATCACAGTGCGATCATACCAAGGTCTTCGCGCATTGTTGGAAATGGTCAAACTATTCATCGACCAAAGCTGAGGTCCATAGCGCCATTCTGCAAAGCGTGGATTGTTGTTGGCGGTTTCTAGCAGTCTGTCGTAGCGATTAAAATCACTGGTTTGGTTGTAAATCAAGGTGTAAAGCACTTCCCAACGATCATTGGGTTTCCATCTTATTTTTTGTAAAATTCCCACTTGATTGAATCCCGAATTGAGCTGCAACTCCGGGTCAGGATTGGTGATTTTTGCATCCATGTCGTTGATGCGCTGCACAGAAAAGGGTCTTAAAAAATCGTCAGGACCTTGGCTGCCCATGCGTAAATCGCCAAATTGGTTGTATGAAACACTGGTGAGCATCGCCCATTTGTCCCAACCCACAGCAATATCAAAATGTGTGGCCAATTCATTGTTCGCCGAAGAAAATCGCGTGGCTACCGAACCGTACGTTTTGGTTTTTCCGTTGGTGCTAAATTCTGGACCAATGGTTTGAAAATTCATCACCCCACCCAAGGCATCGCTACCAAAGGCAACAGCACCTGGACCAAAAATCACACCCGCTGCATCTATGTTGTAAGGGTCAATAGAAATGATGTTTTGAATATTTCCTCCTCTGAAAATCGCGTTGTTCATACGCACCCCATCCACAACAATCATGAGACGGTTCGTAGAAAATCCACGAATCATAGGGCTTCCACCGCCTTGCTGACTTTTCTGAATATACACTTCACCCGTTGCTCCCAATAAATCTGCTGTGGTTTGCGGATTGATAATGGACACTTCTTCAGCCGTAAAAACACTCACTTTTGCAGGAACATCGCGATTTACAACATCTACCCGAGGCGCATGCACATAGGTTGGTTTAATAATGAGTGAAAGTTGATTGAGATAAACAATGAAATTTTGAGCGACCAACGCATTGTAGGAGGTAACCAATTCGGTGTAGCCTATTGCACGAATCACAATACTGTCCGAATCCTCCATCGGCGATATGTCGGCCTGCCCATTGATATTGGTTATTGCTGAAGCCTCAGGGGTTTTAGACAATATGCGCGCAAATTCTAACGGACTACCACTCTCGCTGTCGAGTACAGTGATGCGTTGCGCGTTTAAGAACGTTGAAATGAAAAGCAGGCAAAAAAGCGTAATGTAGTGTTTGTTCATGTCGTGTAATTGACCGCGAAACAAGCAAAAATCGTGCCTTCAATTGGTAGTAGAACAAATTATTTTGATTTCTATCTTTTTTGGCACGATACTTGTTTCTTCTCAATCAAGTGTTTTTTCATAAGTAAGGATTAGAGTTAAGAAAAGGGTGAGCAAAATGTTGCTCACCCTTTTTGATTGAATATTTGGAAGAAAAATCCTAAAGTACGACCAATTTAACAGTATATGAACGCACTTCATCAGAGAAGGTCAAATAGTAAACACCTTGCGAAAATTGGGTGTATTGACTCAAATTGAAGCGCAGATTTCCACCATTTTCGTTTAATTCTTAACGTGTATATCTTGTTTGACAATTCGTTAACATAAAAAATACAAGCATTTGATTACTAAGACTTACATTCTACTTACTTTTGCACCACATTTTAAATAATTTAATACGAATAACAAAGAATGAGTGCATTAGGAAATCACATTTTGGTTGAGTTTAGCGGTTGTACGCCTGAGATTATGAATGACGTTTCAGCGATTGAACAAGGTATGGTTGATGCGGCCATAAAAGCTGGCGCAACAGTTATTAATTCTACTTTTCATCATTTTTCTCCCTACGGAGTTTCTGGTGTTGTTGTGATACAAGAAAGTCATTTGGCGATTCACACGTGGCCAGAATATGGTTATGCGGCTGTGGATTTGTTCACTTGCGGCGATATCGATTCTTGGATTTCTTTTGATCACCTGAAAGAAGTTTTTCAATCCAAAAATTACTCAGCAATTGAATTACGTCGTGGTTCTTTACAGTTACTTGAACGCTTGGATTTCGATTTGACTACAATGCGTGAAGAAGCGAAAACGAGAAATAATCCTGAGTTTTATACCAGAAATGTTTGGTTTACAGATAAAGACGACAATCAAGCACTTTCTTTGAGATATACGGGCGAAGTTTTTCATGATGTGCAGTCGCCATTCCAACGCGTAAAGATTTTGGAATCGTACAAATACGGCAAAATGTTGACTTTGGACGATATGGTGATGACCACAGAAAAAGATGAATTCCACTACCACGAAATGATTTCGCACCCTGCCATGTTTGTTCACGGCAATGCCAAAAACATTTTGGTGATTGGTGGTGGCGATGGCGGAACGGTTCGCGAATTGTTGCGCCACGAAGGTGTAGAAAAAGTAACTATGGTTGAAATCGACGGTGAAGTAATTGAGGCTTGTAAAAAACATTTGCCTCAAATCGCAGCGTCTTTTAACGACCCACGTTTGGAATTGATTGTTGGCGATGGAATTGAATTTGCTGCCAATGCCGCTCCAGAATCTTACGACTTAATTTTGGTAGATGGTTCAGATCCTGTTGGTCCGGCTGAAGGTTTGTTCTCTGTGAAATTCTTCAATGATTGCGCCAATGCCTTGAAGCCAGGCGGCATCTTGTTGACACAAGGAGAATCACCAAAATTCAACGACAAAGCATTTGCTGAATTGCACCACACCATCGCGGACATTTTCGGAAAACAAAACACCTATGTGAGTTTGTTCTTCGTGCCAACCTACCCAACAGGTATGTGGAGTTTCCAATACGGCGTGAAAGGCGATTTGAACATGAAACAATTGCCCAACCCAGAGGCCGTTCGTGCGTTTACAGAAAAACACAATTTGCGCTACTACAACGAAGACATTCACACGGCGAGTTTTGCTACTCCGGGCTTTGTGAAAGAGTTGTTGAAGTAACAATCAAGACTAAATATATTGAAACCATCAGTCGGAAGATTGGTGGTTTTTTTGTTCCACCACCCTAGGTCGTCCGCGAAAACTTGTTTTCAATCTGCTGTGCCCTTTTGTTCCTTATGTGGTTCAAAAAACAGACCTGCATATAAACCTCATTTTTTTGCATCTTGTGCTAACCCAAGTTCTGCATTATTGTTTCCACTTTGAAATTTTATTTATACCCAAATTATCTACCTTTGCTACCTCAAATTTAGCACATGTCAACAAGTAATTTCGACCCCAATGGTGTGGGGATAGCCAACGGGAATCTTTTCGGATTTCCATATTCCATTGAAGAAGCAGAATTGATAATCATTCCCGTGCCTTGGGATGCTACGGCGTCTTTTGGTAAGGGAACTTCAAATGGTCCGCAGCAAGTTTTAGATGCTTCACCGCAGTTGGATTTTTATCATCCGCGTTTGCAAGATGCCTACAAGTCTAAAATTGCCATGTTGCCCATTGATGAGAATTGGAAAAAACGCAATGATGTTTTTTGTGCAATGGCTATGGAGTACATCGAGTTCTTGGAATCAGGTGGGAAATTGGAAGAAAGCACTGAATTTCAAGCATTTTTACAAGAAATCAATGATGCCCACCGCGAGTTGGCCGACTGGGTGAAACAAACCGCCGCAACTTACATCTCGCAAGGCAAGTTTGTCGCGCTTTTGGGTGGCGAACATTCCACGCCCCTAGGATTGATTGAAGCCTTGGCACAAAAACATGAATTTGGGATTTTGCAATTAGACGCCCATGCCGATTTGCGCGATGCTTACGAAGGGTTTTCGCAATCTCATGCCTCCATCATGTTCAACGCCATTCAAATTCCTCAGGTCACACATTTGGTGCAAGTGGGCATCCGCGATGTGGCGCAATCTGAAGTGGATTTGATTGCTGAAAATGATAAAATCACTACTTTCTTCGATTGGGACTTGAAAAACGCTGAATTTGAAGGTCAGACTTGGTCGGACCAAGTGAAAGAAATCATAGCTGTTTTACCAAGCAAAGTCTATGTTTCATTTGATATCGACGCCCTACGACCAGAACTTTGTCCAAATACAGGTACACCAGTGCCCGGCGGATTTTCACTAGAACAAATGAACTACCTGCTTTTCGCTTTGGCAGCATCCGGCAAAACCATCATCGGCTTCGACCTCAACGAAGTAGGCGACGACCCATGGGATGCCAATGTTGGCGCAAGAGCTTTATGGAATTTGTGTTGCAGCGCCACTTTGTCAAAGTTAACTGCAACAAACAAATAAACCGAAAAGGCTTAAGATTTAAGGCTATGATGCGGCACTTTGACAAAGTTGGCGCTTGAATAGGTTTGATAAAGTAGGATTAACAAATAGCACGAATAGACTGAAGATTTAAGGTGAAAAAGCGGCGCTTTGACAAAGTTGACGCGCGGATATCCAATCCCTTGACTTCTAATCGATTGTAATGCCCGCGAAATGCTACTTTTTCCGAAGGATCCATCATCTCAGCATTCACAATCTCAACCTCAGCACTGGGATAGCGCGGTGTAAATTGACTTATATTCAAACAGAAAAGTGCGAGATAGAGCATAGTGTATCAACGAAAAAATCGTGGAAAGTTACTCAAAATCCATTTTCGATAGTACTAATATTCATTTTCAGCATTCATTTAATAGTGTTGATTTGCAAGAGATTTCTCCGAACAAGTTCGTCGAAATGACAGGCTTTCACGAGAGGGGGGCGTCGCGCAAAGCGCGACGAAACATACCCAATGTGACCTGTCATTTCGACGCGTGAAACGCGGAGAAATCTCTTGAAATCATCAATTCTTTGATTCTATATTGATGATTTCTAATAGGTTTACAACAAATCACTAGTGATATCTTAACTTTTCTTAGACTTATCCTTTCCTAATCACCTCAAACAAATCAACCCTGCGGTCTTTCAAGTTTTTTACGCTACCAAACTCGTGTAGTTCTTTGAGTAAATCGATGTCCACGTCGGCAATCAAGGTCATTTCATTGTTGGGCGTCGCCTCCGCTTTGATGCCATTCGTTGGGAATGAAAAATCACACGGCGTGAAAACAGCCGACTGTGCATATTGGATATCCATGTTGTGTACCTTGGGCAAATTCCCGACGCTTCCTGCAATGGCGACGTAGCATTCGTTTTCGATGGCTCTAGCTCTGGCGCAATTTCTCACACGGTAGTAACCATTTTGGGTGTCGGTTAAAAATGGCACAAAAAGTATCGACATGCCTTGATCGGCCAAAATTCTACTCAATTCTGGGAATTCTGAATCGTAGCAAATCAAAATGCCAATTTTTCCACAATCGGTATCGAAAACGCGTATGCCCGAACCGCCTTGCATCCCCCAAACCTTGGCTTCATCTGGGGTGACGTGGATTTTTTCATAACTCTCAATCGTGCCATCGCGCTTGCATAAATAGCCAATATTGAACAATTTATTGTCTTTCAATTTGGGCATACTCCCCGTAATAATATTGATGTTGTATGAAATGGCAAATCCAGAAAAACGCGCTACAATTTCATCGGTATATTTGGCTAATTCACGTATGGCTTCTGCTTCACTTAAATGGTTGTCTTTGGCCATCAATGGGGCATTGAAAAACTCGGGAAACAACGCAAAATCCGAACGATAACCCGATACAGCATCTATGAAAAATTCTGCCTGCTGCATCAAACTGTCCACATCTTCATATGGACGCATTTGCCATTGAATCAGCCCAAGTCGGATGATGGATTTTGTAGAAGATGCCTTATCTGATGGTTTTTCATAATAAATGTTGTACCACTTCAACAAAACGGCATATTCCTGAGAGGCCTCATCGCCTTCCAAATAGCCCTTCAAGACCTTTGTTGGCTGAAAATCATTAGAAAGTTGGAAATTCAAAACGGGGTCGTGAATTTCTTTTTCTTTCACTTTTTCGATGTACTCTTTTGGCGTTAAGGTTTCGGAATATTGATGGAAATTCGGTATTCGACCGCCGAAAGCTATTCCTTTGAGGTTTAATTTTTCGCACAACTCTTTGCGGTAATCATACAATCTTCTGCCCAAACGCAAACCGCGATAATCTGGTTTGATAAAAACGTCGATGCCATAGAGCACATCGCCATCAGCGGTATGTGAATCGAAAGTATAGTTTTTCGTGATTTTTTTGTAGGTGTGGTTGTCGTCAAATTTGCTGTAATCCACAATGATGGAAAGGGCACAGCCAATCAATTCGCCGTTGGCTTTGATCACAATTTGTCCATCAGGAAAAAGGGAAATGAGTTTTTCAATGTGGTGCTCTTTCCAATAGGAATTGGGCATGCTCGGGTAAGAAGCCTGCATGATTTCTTTGAGCGCTGGATAGTCGTTGATAGTTAAATATTCAAGGTCGATTTTGTCGATTTGATTCAAATCCATAAAAAGTTGATTTTTGTTGTTTTTTGACAAGGTACAATAAATATCTCAATTGGCAAACACGTGGGAACGCGTTTATGCGTATTTCATTTATTTATATTTTTCTCTCCGGATATGGCACAAAATCCGTTTCACCCTCAATTTTCGGAAAACGCTGGGCAATCCAATCTACTTTGGCTTGTTTTAAGCGCTCTTTCGATGACGACACAAAGTTCCAGTCAATAAACCTTTCCTCAGGAGAAACATCACCTCCAAAAATGTAAACTGTTGTGTTTGCTTGCATTTCGAACGAACAAAGTGTACTATTTTCAGCTATCAAAATTTGTTTCGGACCAAAAACATGACCTTCACTTTCAATGGCACCTTCAAGAATATAAAGTGCACTTTCGCCAAAAAGATGTTCGCCAATGTTGATGGTTTGGGCTTCTTTTGATTTGATTTCGATGAAATACAAATTGCTGTGCACAGGAACGGGAGATTTTCTGCCAAAAGCTGCACCAGCAATGAGTTTGAATTGCGCACCATTTTCTTGCCAGCTTGGAATTTCTTCAGCGGGTACATGCACAAACGAAGGTTCCATTTCTTCTGAGTCTTTTGGCAGTGCGACCCAAATCTGCAAGCCGTGTAGATGTTTTTCTGAATCTTGCAACCGTTCGGGAGTGCGCTCAGAATGTACGACGCCTTTTCCCGCCGTCATCCAGTTTACGGCACCCGGTTCAATTTCCATCACACTACCAATGCTGTCGCGGTGCATGATGGCGCCCTCAAAAAGATAAGTGAGTGTTGATAAACCAATATGCGGGTGGGGCAGGACTTCCATTTGCTGGCGTGCACTGAGTTTCACCGGACCCATGTGGTCGATAAACACAAAGGGACCAACGGCACGTTTTTGGCGAAATGGCAACAGGCGCCCAACCATAAAACTGCCTATAGATGCCGCGCGTTCTTCAATGATAAGTGAGATGTTTGACATGGTGGTGGATTTTTTTCAAAGGTATCGAAAACGTAATAAAAATAATGAATAGATGCAAAGATTCCACTAGATTTCTTGAAGATAGATTTCTCCACATTTTACGTGTCGAAATGACAGATTACGTAGGTTGGTATCGTCGCGCGAATAGCGACGATAATCACTGCAGTTTACTGTCATTTCGACAAACTTGTTTGGAGAAATCTCTGATTTTTTTTCGCATTGACTTGATGAAAAAGCACTCAAATTTTAGTGGCACGATTGCGACTAGTCAAATAAAAACAAAAGGCGTGATTTCTACAACCACGCCTTTCGATAATCAAAATAGAAAATTACGAAGAAAAACTTATTGTTTCACGATTTGAACTTCTGCAATAATTCGAACATCTTCTCCTACCAAAACTCAACCTGTTTCCAATGCGGCGTTCCAGGTCAAACCGAAGTCTTTGCGGTTAATTTTTGTTTCGATAGACAATCCAGCTTTTGTGTTGCCCCAAGGGTCTTTCATCAAGCCGCTGTATTCTGCTTTCAATGCTGCTGGTTTTGTAACATCTTTGATAGTTAAATCGCCATTTACTATAAAATCATTGTCTGATTTCTTCTCAATAGATGTTGATTTGAATGTCATTTTTGGGAAATTTTCTCCATCGAAAAAATCTGCGCTTTTCAAGTGATTGTCTCGGTCAGAAGTGCTGGTGTCGATTGAATTGATGTCTGCCGAAAATTCAATGCTTGAAGTTGAAAAATCATCGTCCTCATTGCTCACTGAAACATCATAATTGTTGAATTTTCCAGAAACATTGGTAAACATCATGTGTTTTACTTTGAATCCTACTTCTGAGTGTGTTGGGTCTAATGCCCATGTTGACTTTGCCATAATTGAATCGTTTTAATTGTTTGATTTAAAATACGATGCAAAAGTAGTGCGCATGTGTGGGCTGCACATTGACGTAGGTCAAGAAATGAAAATGAGTTATTTTTTATGCAGGGTATAGACTGCCATGTCTAAAAATTCACCTTCAAATAAAATGCGGTTTTTGAAATGTGCTTCATTTTCAAAGCCGTAAGTCGTTAGCAAAGCGATGGCACTTCGGTTTTCTGGCGACACCTTAGCCTCAATGGTTTGTAAATCAAGCTCGTTTTGTCCGAATGCAATAATGGCTTCAAAGGCTTCTTGCGCAATGCCTTTCCCCCAATATTCTGTTGCCATTTCTCCACCAATTTCAGCGTGTTTATTGGCAAAATCGAAGTTGTTGAAACCACATGTGCCTATGATTTTTTGTTGATCCCGCAACACACCAGCCCAACCCATCGCTTGTTTTTCTGTAAAGCGCTGTCGAGTAGCATTCACCAAATTTTGAGCCGCTTCAATGGATTGCATTTGTGGTCTTGCTATAAATGAATTCACCAGCACATTGGCTCGCATTTCAAAAATCGCTTGGGCATCATCATTTTCAATGGCTCTCAAAATCAAGCGTTTGGTTTGAAGGACAGGGAATTTTACAAAATGATTTTCCATTTCAATGTGCGTTATTCAAGTTGAGCAAATATCCGAAATATTGCGTATAATTGATTGAATTTTATGCTTGTTTACCGAATAAACCTACTTTTACAGCGAATAAATAAAAAAAACCACATTATGAAAATTTCATCTTTTTTCGGGATTGCAGCAATTTCCCTTTTGTTTTTGGTTTCTAGCTGTTTAACTTGTGAAACCAAGGAGTATAAATTTGCATTTACGGGTAAAGGTAAAGGCACATTGACCGTGAAGTACAACAACATTTTTTCAAAAAACAATGATGAAGAGCTCACTATGAAAGAAGAGCTTCAAAATGATTACGATGAATTGATGGATGATTATATGAAAGGTGATCAATTGGTATCCGTTTTTCCAAATGCCAAGTTGGTGTCGAGAAGATTGTATGAGGAAAATGGTAAACTAAACGGGGAAGCAATTTATGAATTCTCAACAATAGGACAAATTCATTTGTTTCAAACGGATGCTAAAGGGCCTTACATGTTTCTTCTGAATTCTTTCTCTTTTGAAACAGTTACAAGCACCAATGGCACACAAGGACCTGAATATTTTAATGCTATTTATTGGAATAAAAAATTGAAAAATTTGGAGTTCAATACATCTGTCGACGAATTGGATGAAGTTGCAACCTCTCTTCTACCGATGTGGAAAGCAAAATCGAAGTAGTTTAGTTCTTCGAAAAATCATTATAAGCTTTTTCAAGTGTTTTCAAAAAGGTTGAGCTTTCTTGTGCTCCTGAAACAGCATATTTTCCGTCGATAAGAAAAAAGGGCACACCTTGCACGCCCACCTGACGGGCTTCATAAAAATCATGAACAACGGCATCTTTATAGGTGCCGTTTTCTATTGCTGTTCGAAGCGCGGTACTGTCCAAGTCAATTTTATCGGCAAGTTGTGCCAAAACATCCAAGTCGTCTATGTTCAATCCTTCAATAAAATAGGCGTGAAATAGGATTTCTTCAGCCTCATTTTGCTTGCCTTTGGATTTGGCGAAATGTGTAAATTGATGCGCTCTAAAGGTATTCGCTACAACAGTTTTGTCGAAATTGTAATGTAATCCAACTGTTTTTGCCATATCTGTTACATATGCCGTCAGTCGCTGTGCTTCTGCGAGACTAATGCCTTTCGATTCTGCCAAAGATTGAACAGCGCTCTTGTTTGGGTCACTCACCTGATTCGGATTCAATTGATAGCTTTTCCAAACAATTTCGAGGTCCTTGGTATGCGCAAATTGATTTAAAGCAGCCTCAAATCTTCGCTTTCCGATATAACAAAATGGACAAACCACATCGCTCCAAATTTCTATTTTCATTTTCTCTTGTTTATTTTCTACAGGTGTTGTTTGCGCCACATTATTTTTTGAATCGGCGTTGTGCATTTGACCACAAGCCAATATAACAAACAAAAATCCAAAATATATAGCACTTATCTTCATGAGGCACAAATGTATCTTATAAGCGCATTGGTCCAAACATTGTAGGCGCAATTTTGTTCTTTATGCATAAGATTTCTCTATCTTTGTTATTTAACTTATCTTTTTCATATGTCGGTAAAAATTGGAGTAAATGGTTTTGGACGGATTGGGCGTTATTTTACACGCATGACCCTGCTTCGTTCGGATATTGATGTTGTCGCGGTGAACGATTTGACCGATATCCAAACGCTCGCTCATTTGCTGAAGTACGACTCTGTTCATGGTCGTCTTGGGCTCGATTTTTCTATTGTGAATAACGACATTATCTTCTCAAACGGAAAAAAAATCCATGTTCATGCCGAAAAAGACCCTGCTCAAATACCCTGGAGCAATTGGGGGGTTGATTTTGTTTTAGATTCAACGGGTTTGTTTAAAACCTTGGAAAAAGCTTCTGCGCATTTTAATGGTGGTGCAAAAAAAGTGGTGATTAGCGCCCCGCCCGATGGCGAAGGTGTAAAATCAGTCGTTCTTGGCGTAAACAACCATATTTTGACATCAGCTGATCGAGTTATTTCAAACGCTTCTTGCACAACAAACAGCGCCGCTCCGATGATTAAAGTGATCCGCGAATTGTGCGAAATAGAAAGTGTTTATATCACAACAGTGCATTCATATACCTCAGATCAACGGCTGCATGATGCACCGCACAAAGATTTAAGACGTGCGCGAGCCGCTGCGGAGTCTATCGTGCCAACTTCTACAGGAGCGGCAAAAGCAATTACCAAGATTTTCCCCGAATTGGAAGGCAAAATGGGCGGATGTGGTATGCGTGTCCCAGTACCCAATGGCTCCATTACCGATTTAACAGTAATTGTAAAAAATGCACCAAGTATAGAAGTAATCAATGCTGCTTTTAAATCGGCTGCTTTGGGCGAATTAAAAGGAATTTTAGAATACACAGAAGACCCTATTGTGTCTCGAGATATTATTGGAAACCCACACAGCTGTATCTTCGATTCAGATTTGACAAGCGTTGTAGGAGAAAAAATGATAAAATTGGTTGGCTGGTACGATAATGAGGCCGGATATTCGAACCGTTGTGTTGATTTAATGCTATATTTGGCGAACTTAAACGAATAGATTATGAAAAAGTCATTGATTTTCTTATCGTTAGCTTTTCTTGGACTGATGAGCTGCACGCGAAAGTTTACGTGTGAATGCGATTACAAACAACGCGCAATTGGGGTAGACAGCCAAGGCAATCCAGCGGAGACACGTACAGATGAAAAGTACAGTTCAAATATCATGTACACATCAAAAAAATTGGCGACCGAAGAATGCAATGAACGCGGTCGTTCGATAGCCATTGATACCATGCACGTAGAAGTTTCGTGTAAGGTGCTCAAGGGAGAATAGTTTTCAATTCAAGGATTAATAACCATAAATTTCGCCGCCATGAAAATTTTAGGAGTAATCCCTTCACGTTATGGTTCTTCCCGTTTTCCGGGAAAACCGCTTGTTGATTTAGCAGGAAAATCAATGATTCAACGTGTATACGAGGGCGCCAGTCAATGTTCTGTTTTGCACAAAGTTATTGTCGCCACAGACGATTCTCGAATTTTCGAACATGTTGAGAGTTTTGGAGGGAATGTTATCATGACCTCTGACGAACATCTATCGGGAACAGATCGTTGTGGAGAGGTGTTGTCTAAATTTCCAGAATATGATGTAATCGTCAACATTCAAGGTGATGAACCGCTCGTTAATCCGGCTCAGCTAGAAGAGTTGGTCGCCGCGTTTAAGTTGGAAAAAGTGCAAATTGCAACCTTGGCAATTGCTGTCAAATCTGCACAAGAACTCTTTAATCCGAATAGAATTAAAGTCGTTTCCGATGCCAATGGAAATGCACTCTATTTCAGCCGACATGCTGTGCCGTTTGGCGCACAAATGCCTCAAGACCATTGGATGGATAAGTTTCCATACACGCGCCATATTGGTTTATATGCTTACCGCAGCCAAACCTTGAGAAAACTCGTTAAATTGAAGCCTTGCGCTTTGGAAAAACAAGAGTCCCTTGAACAGTTGCGTTGGATGTATTACGGCTATCCGATTCACGTGAAAATCACCGAAATAGAAACACCTAACATCGATTCACCAGAAGATGTTGAAGATGTTTTGGAAATGCTGAAGTAATTACTTTTTCACAAACAAGTTAGAATAAAGCCCCGCGGCATTTTCAACTCGAATCACGTATGTTCCTGTTCCAAAATCGGCAGTTTGGATGGTGTAGTTTGTCAAGTTAATCCCACTTTCTTCATAAACGATTCGACCTACTGCATCCAGAATGGTTACATTACTCAATCCAAGTATTTCACTGCTCAAAGTGATATATGTTGATGCCGGATTGGGGTAAACAAAGAATACATTCAAATCTGACTCAAATAAGTTCGTACTGACATTGCTGTTTCCAATAGTCACCGTAAGCGTATCCGTGCAGTTCGCGTCTGTATATGTAAGCGTATATTCTCCTGGGGCCACATTATTGAGTTCACTCGTGTTGGTGCTCCAAAGCAAGGTGTAAGCGCCTTGATTTCCCGATACAGTAACTACTGCCGAACCATTGCTTTGATTGTTGGTAGCATCGGTAACTGTTACGGTTACCATTAACGGATTATTGGTGCAATTTTGAGTCAATACTAAATTTGTTGAAGCAGTGGCTGCCATAAAATTTGTATACGACAAACAAGCATCTTTAAGGTAATAATTCAGCCAAGGAGTAATCAACGAATTCATCTGTGCTTGTTGTTCAATTCTTGAAAGCGTAATACCTGTTGAAGCTGAGCCTTCTCCAAAATCACAAAACACATTGGTATTGGCAAAATAACAATGTGCGCCTCCTGTCAAACTAACGAAGGATTTACATTCCGAATCCAAGGCGTCATATATCGGAATATGGTGCTCACCAGGGGGAGTTACGCCGTCGGATGAGCCACTCAAAATCAATGCAGGAACAGTGACATTTTCTGCTGCTGCTATCGCCGAGGGATTCGTCTCAGCTGGAGCCAAACCAATGATTGTCTTGATGTTGGTGTTGTTTTGTGCTGCGAGAATTGTAGCTCCACCGCCCATAGAATGACCCATGATAGCAATATTCCCATTGATTTTTTGATAAAACGGCGAAAGTGTATTTACGTTTTCTGCCAATAGTTTTTCTGACACCAAAGCCAAGTCCAATCCAAAATCGTTGTGGCTTGGCGCAGGAAATAATCCGCCTTCTGTTTTTGGGAAAATCATGATGTAACCTTGGGGCACCAAATGTTGCCAGATGTTTTGATATGCCGACCACTCCATGGCAAATCCATGCCCAAATACAATAATTGGAAATTGCCCGGAAGCAACAGTCGCATTCGTGCCAGCACTTGTGGCAGGATAATACACAGCACATTCAATTTGTCTGCCCGGACCAGCACCACTTCCTACGCCACCTGTTCGGTCGGGGTCATTGTATGTTATGGTTTGTGTGCCAATGGCAAACTGTGAAAGCGTGATTTGAGCGAATAAAATTGCGACTAGTAAGGTGCTTAATTTTGGCATGAGATTGAATTTTAGACTTATAGTTTAATGAAAGGTAAGCTTTTCGCATTGTTTTCACTATGCACAACAACAAAGTAGCTTCCTGGTTCAAAATCTTGCGTGTCAATTAAAATTTCGCTGGCAAGCACTTGTTTTTTTGTAAATATCACACGACCAGCACTATTCACAATTTGAACATCATAAGTGCCATAAACACCCATTTGAATGCTGATGTTGCTTTTGCTTGGATTCGGATATAATTTGAATTCAGGAATCGATGTTGCAAGCGTATTGGCAGTTAAATTGGCAACACTTACGGTTTGAACCAATTGGCAGCCTGTGGCTAAATTGGTGATTGTAAGGGTATATTCAGTTTCTGATTCTACATTCTCCAAGATTAAACCCGTGTGGTTGGTGCTCCATAAAACACCGTAATCACCTGCGTTGTTGTTCACAAATGACAATTCAAATTGATTGGACGTGCTGTTGTAATTCAAATCGATTTCAATGCCATTGTTGTTGGTTGTATTGAAAATATGTCGCGCAATCAATAGAGCAAACATCACACACCCTCCATGGTCTTGCGGACCAATTTCTACAGCTTCAATCGAATAATTCGAAGAGGCCGACCAAGCTGCTTGAGCGTTTAGAGCATTGGTGTAATGCACTTGTTCGTCGCCCGTGCAATACGCCATTACTACTCGGGTTTCAGGTACCCAACCCAACAAGTCGTTTTCGTTCAATTTTTCATTGAATAAATGAGTCCCAGTAATAAATTCATCGCGAACAGCAGGCTGAATCATATCCAAAGGTATCGGAGCGCACTGATTGTTGATGTAGCCCATGTTGTAATTGTGTCCGTAAAACAGATTCGGGAACATGCTTGCATAGGGTTCAATAAAAATATCCGATAAATTTTCATACAACTCAGGATAGATAGATTGATATCCCATGATGATATAGGGCAAATAGCCGGGTGTGGCATAAGGTTGACCACTATTGATGAAGTCCGTTTGAGCCCCTGATAAATTGTATGCCCCTGAAAGTGGAGCAATGGCGGTAACCGTAAACTCGTCGCTGTATAACTCTTCAATCACTTTGGCAGTATGGCATGTCGTGGTGCCTCCTTGCGAATATCCAAAAAGGAAAATCTGATCGCTCAATTCAACGTCTATGTTTTCGTCTTCCGGAATGATTTCTCGAGCTGCACGCATCAAGTTGATGGCCGCGTGTGCCTCTGTCCATCCATGCATATACGGATGCAAATTGATGGTCGAAGCACCGAGACCTACATGATCTGGAGCCAAAACAACATTGCCTTCTGAAGCAAAAAGAATACAAATATCTTTTTCACTGCTGTTGTAGGATGGAACATTGAGTTTCTTGCTTGTTGTGCCGTGCATGTAACTGGTGAGTGGTGCAGGACAAGTCATGTTTTTGGGAACCACCATAGCGCCAGATACAACAACCAGGCTGTCTTTATATTCAGTGGTATACAAGACGCGGTAAAAGTCAACGCCGTATTCAGGTACTATAATGCCACTAGGTAAGCCCATTTCAGTAATGAGGCTGTTGATATTTTCGACCGAATAAGTTTGTATAAGCTGATAGCTTACAGTGACTTGTGCGAAAACTGACGTTTGAATGAGAAACGTAATTAAAAATAGATGTCGTTTCATGCTAAATTGGGATTATAGGAATTTTAAGCTCCGAAGATATTAATAAATTCGTTCAATCTTGAAATTAGCTCTTTACGGGCATGTCTAGAAACTGGAACTCAATCGCAATCAAAACTGTTTAATACCAAATCTATTCTCGGTTTTCATACAATTTTACAATAATCTAGAAGGTCGAGTTTAAGAGTTGAAAGTTGGTCAATTTTTCCTTCTATTTTCTTGCTAATTCAATTATTTACAGTACATTTGCAGCCCGAAAAAAGGGGCTGATGCCGGATAATCAGCCAATATGTTAAACCACTTTTGAGGTTCCGGTGCTTCAAAATACAAATTTTAAAAAGCCATATGGCAAATGAAAATCAAACAATGGGTATTGCCGATTTCGATTGGGATGCTCTAGACAAAGGAGGGTATAAAGCCTCTGACCGTGAAGCACTTTCTAACAAATATGACGAAACACTTAGCGCTATTGCTGAGAAAGAAGTTGTAAAAGGTGAGGTTCTTGCTATCACAAAAAAAGAAGTTGTGGTAAACTTGGGCTACAAGTCTGAGGGTATCATTCCTATCAACGAATTCCGTTACAATCCTGATTTGAAAATCGGTGATGTTGTGGAAGTTTATATCGAACAACAAGAAGACAAAAATGGTCAGCTTGTGGTTTCTCACAAAACGGCTCGTACACACAACTCTTGGGAGCGTGTTAACGAAGCTTTGGAAACTGGTGAAATCATCACGGGTTATGTACGTTGTCGTACGAAAGGTGGTTTGATCGTTGATGTGTTTGGCATTGAAGCATTCTTGCCAGGTTCTCAAATCGACGTGAAGCCAATCCGTGATTACGATATCTACGTTGGTAAAAACATGGAATTCAAAGTAGTGAAAATTAACGCTGAGTTCCGCAACGTTGTTGTATCTCACAAAGCGCTTATTGAAGCTGAACTTGAAGAACAGAAAAAAGCAATTATGTCTGGTCTTGAAAAAGGTCAGGTTCTTGAAGGAACAGTTAAAAATATCACTTCATACGGTGTGTTCATCGACTTGGGTGGTGTAGACGGTTTGATTCACATCACAGACCTTTCTTGGGGTAGAGTAAATCACCCAGAAGAAATGTTGGAATTGGATCAAAAGTTGAACGTGGTTATCTTGGATTTTGATGACGAGAAAACACGTATCGCTCTAGGTTTGAAACAATTGCAACCACATCCATGGGATGCTTTAGATGCCAATATGAATGTTGGTGATAAAGTAAAAGGTAAAGTAGTTGTTTTGGCTGACTATGGTGCATTCATTGAAATCGCTCCAGGTGTTGAAGGCCTTATCCACGTTTCTGAAATGTCTTGGTCTCAGCACCTAAGAACAGCTCAAGATTTCTTGAAAATCGGAGATGAGGTTGAAGCTGTTATCTTGACTTTGGATAGAGAAGAACGCAAAATGTCTTTGGGCATCAAGCAATCTATGCCAGATCCATGGGAAGGAATTGAAAGCCGTTACCCAGTTGAATCACGTCACAAATCGAAAGTGCGTAACTTTACAAACTTCGGTGTGTTCGTTGAATTGGAAGAAGGTGTTGATGGTTTGATTCACATTTCTGACCTTTCTTGGCAGAAAAAAATCAAGCATCCATCTGAATTCTGTAAAGTGGGTGAAGAATTGGAAGTGGTTGTGTTGGAAATCAACAAAGACGACCGCAGAATTTCTTTGGGCCACAAGCAGTTGGAAGAAAACCCATGGGAAGTATTTGAAACAATCTTCGGAGAAGGTTCGTTACACCAAGGTACAATCATCGATATGAAAGACAAATCGGCTATCGTTTCATTGCCTTACGGCGTTGAAGGCGTATGTCCAGCGAAGCACTTGAAAAAGGCTGAAGGTGGTAACGCTAAGGTAGAAGACCAATTGGATTTCAAAGTGATTGAATTCAACAAGGATGCTAAGAAAATCGTTGTTTCTCACTTGGCAACTTATGAAGAAGTAGCTGACGAAAAGCCAGCTGCTAAGAAAAAAGGTACTGAAGCTGCTGCTGGTGGTGGTGGAACTGCTCAGGCGGTGAAAGCCATCAACCAAAACACAGAGAAATCTACTTTGGGCGACCTTGATGTTCTTGCAAAAATGAAAGCTGAAATGGAAAAAGGAGAATAGTCTTCTTCCATGATATACTGAGAATCCCTTCGTTCATTGAGCGAGGGGATTTTTTTTGTTTTATGATTTAACACTTCTGCGCCTAGCTTTTCAACCTTTGCTCTAAAATGTGTATTGAAGTCCTCCTTTTATGCCTATATTTGGCATCTATAAAACCCTGTTAAAATGAAAAAAAACCAATTTTTTTCTGCTGTTTTTTCACTTTTTGTTTTAAGTGTAGGAGCACAGACAAGCGAACAAAATCCATCTATTGCCGAAGTTGAGTATAAACAAAATACAAAATTTGCAGTTACAGCTCCTTTAAGAGATATTGCGCCACAATTTGCACACATTACTGAAGAAGAGTTGTGGTCTAAACATGCCGATACTCTTGGCCCCAATAGAAGACCGCGCCCCGAAGTAGTCAATGCAAATGCTTTACCTTATGGTCCTGACCCAGTGGCACAAACAGAAATGGGAATAGGAGGCATGAGAGCACCTCTTGTCAATATAAATGGACAATCAGGAGCATTTCCACCAGACCCATCGGGGGCTGCAGGACTAAATCACTATGTACAAGGCGTGAATACAAGTTATCGTATTTACAATAAGGATGGTTCAACTTCTGGTTTGCCGCCTTCTCTGCCTTTGAGCTCATTGTGGCCAGGCTCTACAAGCGATGGAGACCCGATAATCATGTATGATAAACATGCTGACCGCTGGGTAATCACTCAATTTCAAGTTTCTGGTAACCAAATTTTGTTTGCTGTTTCTCAAACACCAGATCCTACTGGAGCCTATTATACGTATGAGTATTCAATGACTTCATTCCCGGATTATCCGAAATATTCTATTTGGTCGGATGGTTATTATATGACCTCAAATTCATCTTCTCAAAGCGCCGTAGTTTTTGATCGTCAGAAAATGTTGGCTGGTGACCCAACGGCGGGTAGCATTCGCCTGAATTTTCCTTCAGGTGTTTCCTATCAGTTTAAAAGTGTATTGCCTGCCGATGCAGATGGTGTTTTGCCTCCTTATGGTACTCCTTGTTATATGTTTCATATTCAGGACGATGCTTGGGGCGGTGTGTCTTTTGATCATATCAAGGTGTTTAAATTTCAAACCAATTGGGACACCCCGAGCAGTTCGAGCGTAACCATTTCTCAATCTATTCCAACGCAGCCTTTTAATGCGAACTTTACTCAATCTTGGAACGATATTCCACAACCTGGCACAACACAACGTTTGGATGCCATTGCAACAGTTTTTACATACAGAGCGCAATATATGCGTTGGACAGGCTACAATACCATGATGCTTTGTCATGTGGTTGATGTTAATAACGCATCAGGAATAGCCAATAAAAGAGCGGGTATCCGTTGGTATGAATTGCGTCAAGTTGGCGACGATGGTGAATGGACAATTCACCAACAAGGCACCTATGCTCCTGGAAATGCACACCGTTGGATGGGCAGTATAGCTATGGATAAATATGGCGATATTGCAATGGCTTATTGCATTTCAAGTTCTACGGTGTATCCTTCCATTGCTTATACAGGCCGCTATTCTTGGGGTGCACCAGGAACGATGACGCAACAAGAGTTTTATGCTGTAGAAGGCACGGGCTCACAAACAGGTGGTAACCGCTACGGTGATTATGCACATATGAGTTTGGATCCAGCAGATCAAAGTATATTTTGGTTTACTGGCGAGTATTTGGGGACGAATGGTGCAAGAAGAACACGTATTTTTTCATTCAGAATGGGAGACATTGTTGAAGTTGCAGAACATTTGATTGACCAATTGGATTGGCAAATTAAAACTACCGAAGGTGCATTTGATGTTCAGATTATCGGTTTGCCTGAAGGTGAAAATGTGCAGTTGGATTTATTCGACGCCATGGGTCGTTTGATTGAAACGAATCTATTTACCGTTACTGATGGACAAGTAGGCAAAGTATTTGATGTATCTGCTTTGCCAGCGGGTACTTATATGATTCGCCTGGGCAATGAAAATTTCCAAGATGTTAAAAAAGTGATTAAACAATAAGCAGCTATGAAGCAAATAATTTTCGCCTTCTTGGCAGCCACGGTTTTCCTCATTGGATTTTCCTCTTGTGGCAACAAAAAGAATGATTCAAGCGCTGAAAACGCAAATATGATGATGGATGGTGAAGTAGTCATTTCACAAAAAGATGGCGAGTGTGCCCTATGGATTATGACGACAAAAACGTCTTCGGTTGCCGGGTTTTATCCTGTGAATTTAGATGACCAATTCAAAGTCAATGGTTTGAAAATAGCATTTAATTATTCCGATAGCCGCGCTCCATTGCCCGAAAGTTGCCAAACTTTGAAAGCGATTGTAATCAGTGAAGTGAAGATTTTGAAATAGATTTCAACCTATTTTTTCTGTATTGGATATGAGCATTACTAACGTAGTGGTGTTCATATTCTTTTTTTATATTGCTTGATTGCCGCTCACTTGCATGTAATTTTGTTGTTAATTGGTCGCAGTTGTGCCACTAAAATTTATACTTCAAAACTGAAGTATGGCTTTGAATTAAGATTAAAAGAGATTTCTCCGCGTTTTACGCGTCGAAATGACAGATTCCAAAGGGTATCCTCGTCGCGCTTCGCGCGACGATAGTCTCCACAATGTATTGTCATTTCGACGAACTTGTTCGGAGAAATCTCTGAAATTCTTTTTTTTTAAATTGGTGCTTTGATACAGCATTCAATTTAAAGTGGTAAGACTGTGTCTCGTAAAATTTTGTATTACATAGATTATTCATCAATAAAGTAAAAGAACATGAATCGTATTTGGCTTTTAACCCTTGTTTTGGCTTCATCATTGGCAATTGTTTCTTGCAAGCCCGTGTATAAATGCGGCGATCCTAAACCTGAAAGATTTTCGGCTGGTAATAGATTGAACGACGTAGTTAAGGAGCGCGATTTGCTTTGTGATCAATTGAAAACACAGGAGTCTGAGAATTTTAGATTGTCTCAGCGCGTTGAAGATTTGAGTCGCGATTTGACTTTATTACGCTCCACCAACACTACACTCGAAAACGAATTGGCTTCTTTGCAAAGAGAAAATCAGCGTCTCAAAGATGAATACGAAGCCATGAAAAAGGAGTTCATTGAATTGCAGGCAAAATTCTCTAGTTTAT
>JBIIJN010000013.1:0-48325 GCA_044233745.1 Crocinitomicaceae bacterium | reverse complement strand
CGCTCCACCAACACTACACTCGAAAACGAATTGGCTTCTTTGCAAAGAGAAAATCAGCGTCTCAAAGATGAATACGAAGCCATGAAAAAGGAGTTCATTGAATTGCAGGCAAAATTCTCTAGTTTATATACAGACAAGGGTTTGGACGCACAAATGTTCAATGAGCGTTTGCGCGAGAAAGAGGCTGCTCTAGAAGCGAAAGAACTGTTAATTGCAAAAAATGAGGCTTTGTTGCGTCAACGCGAATTAGAGATTCAAGAACGTGAATTGGCCATTCTTGATTTGCAACGTCGTTTGGACAAGCAAGATTCAATAACCAGAAGTATAAACGATGCCTTGCGCAATGCCTTGGTTGGTTTTCAGTCTGATGAAATTAGCATCGAAATGCGCGATGGTAAGGTTTACTTGTCCTTGTCCAATAAATTGCTGTTCAAATCGGGTAGTGTTGATATTGAAGCCAAAGGAAAAGATGCCATCCGTATTTTAGGAGAAGTGCTGAAGAAAAATCCAGACATCGATGTAATGGTTGAAGGTCACACCGATAATGTGCCAATCAAAACTTCTTTATACAAGGATAATTGGGATTTGTCAGTGGCTCGCGCCATAACCATTGTTCGCATGTTGACCTCCAATTATGGCATTTTACCCATGCGTTTAACTGCCGCAGGAAGAGGTGAATATATGCCCAAAGCTTCAAATGACACACCAGAAGGACGCGCATTAAACCGCAGAACAGAAATTATCCTTACACCAAATCTGGATAAAATCATGAAAATTATTGGCGAATAAAACCCGCATAACCCAAAACAATAAAGCCTGTGAATTTCACGGGCTTTTTGTTTTTTCAGACACATCAAAGCGTGTTTTACTTCTCCACCAAAACCAAATCAATCGTGCGTTTTCTCAAATCAATATCTTTGATTTTTACGCGAACGGCAGAGCCCATCGTGAAAGTATTGCCCGTTTTGGAACCAATAATTTGATAGTTTTTCTGGTCGAAACTGTAACGGTCTGATTGAATATCATCCAAGGTAACCATACCTTCGCAGCGATTTTCAGTCATTTCAACAAACATACCAAAGTCGGTGATGCCCTGAACAATACCATCGAAAGTTTCGCCAACGGAATCCTTCAAATAAAGCACTTGGAAATACTTGGTTGAATCGCGCTCGGCATCTACAGCCTTTCGCTCCATGCGCGATGCTTGTTTACAAATTGTAGTCAACTCGGCTTGCGAATAGGGAGGTCGCTCACCCAATAGTTTCGACTGCAACAAGCGGTGAATTACCAAGTCGGCATATCTTCTGATGGGAGAAGTAAAATGTGTATAGTAATCAAAAGCCAAACCGTAGTGACCGATATTTTCAGTGTCGTATGCTGCTCTTGCCATGGTGCGTATGGCCATGCTTTGAATAATGCCGTATTCATTTTTGTAACGAATATCTGAGAGCAATTTATTAATGCTCAAGGCCAATTGATCTTCGCGATAACTCGGCAATTCATATCCAAATTTATCAATAAATAATTTGAATAATTCAATTTTGGATTGGTCTGGCGTATCGTGCACGCGGTACACAGACACAGGCTTTTCTTGCTTGGATTCTGTCTTGCTCAAGAACATCGAAACATGCTTGTTAGCCAAGAGCATAAATTCTTCAATCAGTTTATGGGCGTCTTTCGACACTTTTACGATCAATTCTTCTGGTTGACCAAATTCGTCCAATTTGAATCTAACTTCTTCAGATTCAATATTCATGGCCCCGTTTTTTAAGCGTTCCTTGCGGTATTTTTTGGCAATTCGATCCAAATCCAAAATTTCGGATTTCAATTCTTCTGATTTGCCCTCTATTACTTCTTGAGCCTCTTCATAAGTGAATCGGCGGTTGGAGTGGATGACTGTTCTACCAAACCATTGGTTCACTATTTTGTCTTTGGCATCGAATTCAAAAACAGCGGAAAAAGCCAATTTATCTTCATTGGGGCGCAACGAACATGCAAAATTGGACAACTGCTCGGGCAACATGGGCACAACGCGGTCAACCAAATAAACAGAGTTCGAACGTTTTTGAGCCTCTATATCCATTGGGCTTCCTGTTTGCACATAATGACTAACATCAGCAATATGAACGCCGATTTCCTTGTTGCCATTTTCCAAAAAGCGATACGACAAAGCATCGTCAAAATCTCTCGCGTCCAAAGGGTCGATAGTAAAAGTCAAAATATCTCGAAAATCTTTTCTACCCACAATCATGTCTTCAGTGATTTCAGTAGAGACAAATTCGGCTTGTGCAATCACTTCCTGCGGGAATTTTGGGTTTATGCCATTTTCAACCAAAATACTGACCATTTCAGCGTCGTTTGTACCAGGCATACCTAATATCTCTACAACTTCTCCATTCGGACTTTCTGCCCCATGCGGCCAATCCAAAACTTTAACCATTACCTTTTCACCATTTCTGGCTTTACCAATTTTGTCTTTAGGTATATAAATATCCACATGCAAACGCATGTTATCTGGTCTTAAAAATGCAAATCGCTCACTTACAGATAATTGTCCAACAACAAACTCACGTTCTCTGGCTACAATCTCAACTACTTTACCTTCTACTCTTCGTCCACTAGAGTTGATGATTTTCACTTTTACGCGGTCGCCATGTATGGCATATTGGGTGTTTTTTGGATTGATGTAAATATCTTCATCTTGATTTTCTACAAGTAAATATGCCGCACCACGCGGGGTAAATTCTAGTAAACCTTCAACGGTATTCGCACCGCCATTGTAGCGAAATTTACCTCGATTCACTTCTTTTAAAATTCCTGTAGCTGCTAAATTTTCTAATATTTGATAAATCTGACGTTTGGTCTGCTGGTCATCTGCCATCAGAATTTTACTAATGATTTTGTAATCGAGAATTAATTCTGGATTTTGCTCAAAATAGTGCATAATGCCGTCGCGAAGCGTAGTTTTTTCTTTTCCTGATGCCTGATTGTGTTTTTTGCTCGGACCTTTTCTATGTTTTTTTGACATATAATTGTTTTATAATCACAAAGGTAAAGCAAATTAGAGTGCCATCGCGATAAGAGCAGTATATGATTTGTGTCATATTCAATTTTCTGCTTAGCCATAAGTGTTATATTTGTCTTGAAAATCACAAAAATGAATGCCGAATTTCTGGCATGACCTTTGTTAAAATCCGAACAATAAATTGGAGTTAACAAAAAATTAACAAAGTCAGTGACTCCCCAAAATTTAGAATTATGAAAACGAAAATGAATGTATTGTTGTTTTTAGGCGCGTTGATATTTGTCAATTTTGCCAGCATTTTTGCTCAAGGCGATTTTAAAAAGACCTGCGCTGTTTTGAATGTGGAAGCTACAAAGAGTATTCGCTTGAAAATGGCGGCGCTCGATAATTTAACGGCTGGCACTATGGTTCGCCGCGAATTGGAAAAGCTTTCGATCTATCAGGTGGCGTATCGCCAAGATATGGAACGCGTTGTTAGCAATGCCAAATTAGATGAGTGTTTTGATATTAATTGTTTGATTGAAACAGGTGAATTGTTAAAAGTGGAGCGCGTGGTGAGTGGTTCAATTGAATATGTTGAAGGTTCTATTGTTGTTTCACTGAGAGAGGTAGATATTGCTTCAAAACGCGTAAGTAATTCTATTTCTCGCGAATTCCGCTTTCTGCCAGACCAATTGAAGGCCATGGTCGAAATCACCTTGCGCCAGATGTATAGTTTGCCAGTTGATGAGGCCTTGAATAAATCGCTTACCTACCAATATAGCCGAGACGAGTTGGTGAATAACCCCGGTGTGAATCGTTTGAATTTATCAGGATTTAGAATTGGCATGGTTGGAATTTTGGGCGAAAATAGAGAAATCATGAAAGCGCCTCGTTCGCAAGGTGGTTTTGATTCCAAAGCAGTCATGTTTCAATTTGGCTACCAGTTTGAAACGCAGTATTTGAATCAAGGTCGTTTGCAGGCACTTTTTGAATTCATCCCTATGATTACGGGTATTGAGCAAGGATTATTTATTCCTTCTTTAACACTATTACATGGTATTCGCGACAATAAAACAGGTGTTGAATTTGCCTTTGGTCCTAATTTTGCGCTGGCTCAAGTGGCTAGTGGTTATTTCGACAACAATGGAGACTGGAGATTGCGCTCTGAATGGGAGCCAGCTTTTCCTGACCAGGACCCACCTGAGTATGTGAATCGTCTTGACAGTCGTGGAGATTACACCGTAAATGTGGGTTTCGTTTTGGCTGCTGGTTTCAGTTTGAGGTCGGGCAATCTCAACGTGCCAATCAACGCATTTACTGTAATGCATAGAAAATCTTACCGTGTTGGTATTTCCATTGGAATCAACGGCAAAGGAAGATAAAATAGGAATTAGAAAAAGTAATCCGCTGCTCTTTGGGTAGCGGATTTTTTTTATCATTGTGCTATGTTTAAACGTCTTTCCTTTCCATCGCCGTTCACCATTGCCTTATGGCTTACTGCATTTGTGTTCATCCTTGCGTTGTTGCACAAAATGCAAAGTGGAACATCATGGATGGAGGGTGCTCACGATTTGTCTTTGGCGTGGTACTCAGGATTGTGGGACAATTCTGCTGGTGGGCTTTATTTTGCTTTTCAAATGATTTTGATTTTGGTTTTGGGTCATGTATTGGCCCTAACCTCAGTTTTTGGAATGTTTATCAGCACCTTAACGCGATATTGCACCAATTCTGCGAGTGCTTCTATTACGATTTCTATAACAGCAATTGTTTTGGCCTACATCAATTGGGGATTGGCTTTGGTGTTGGCTGCTTTGATGGTGAAACATGTGCTCAAACAATTCCATTTGAGAAATCAACCCATTAACGTTGGTTTGGTAGGTGCTTCTGCTTATGTGAGTATGCTCGTTTGGCATGGTGGTTTATCGGGAAGCAGCCCTACAAAAGCCATGGAAGAGCATGCGGTAAAGGAGATGATGATCCAAGCGGGTTATCAGGTGAATGCCGACTTTCCAGTGGTGATTCAAGCCAGCGAAACAATTTTTTCGAATATGAACATTGCCGTGTTTTTTGCTTTGCTTGTTTCGATTCCATTGCTCTTGTATGGGTTGTCTCGTTTTTTCAAAGCCAAAGAGGTTTTTATTGATGCGGCTCCAACAAATGAATTTGATGTGTCTTTTAAATTTCGCCTGAATTTATCTGCATTTGTTGGCATCATCATTCTTACCGTAGCAGTGATTGTAGCGGTCCACCAAAATACTACAACTGCGGCTGGCTTTTTAAATGTAAATTTCATTAATTTTTGTCTACTCGGTCTTGGGATTATTTTCCACAACGACTTAAAAAGATTTGCTGAAGCTGTTCGTGTCGCAATGGGTGATGCTGCCGGAATTTTGATACAGTTTCCTTTGTATTTCGGAATTATCGGCTTAATGAAAGCCAGTGGTCTCTCTGATTTTCTCTCTGATGCATTTGTTTCGAACGCATCTGCTCAGTCTTTTCATGTGCTCGCATTTTTAAGTGCAGGACTCTTGAATTTTTTCATTCCGAGTGGGGGAGGCCAGTTCTATATTCAAGGTCCAATGTTGATTCAAGCGGCTAGTGAACTAGGACTAAGTATCCCAAAAACCATAATGGCACTGTCTTATGGCGATCAGTGGACCAATATGTTACAACCATTTTGGGCGCTGCCTTTGCTCGGTATCACGAAAATCAAGTTGAAGGACATTTTTCCGTATTGTTTGGCTTTGTTTGCGATTAGCGGAGTAATATTTATGATGGCTTTATTGGTCTTTTAGCTTGTTTTTTTCTCAAATCTCGACATCACTAAAATCAAAGCGACACCGATAAGAAATAGAAGTAGGGCATAGATAAACTGATTATCTCCTTCGAAATTTGAAGGTAAAACCGGTTCCAAAGGCCATTCTTCTCTGCCATCGCTGTGGATATGAATGGGCGCACTACCTATTTTGTTTTTCCAAGGCCAAATTTTGTTTAATGAACCCAATAGAAATCCGGTCAATACAGCCAAAGTTTGTGTCCGTTTGTTATTCAATAGCCATTTTAATAGACGAGAAAAACTCAGGAGTCCAACAGCACAGCCCAATCCAAAAACAGCCAACATTTTTATGTCGCGATCGTGGATGGCATTGATAACGATTTGATAAACACCCAGAACGAGCAGGATAAAAGCACCAGAAACACCGGGCAGTATCATGGCGCAAATGGCAATCGTTGCTGAAAAGAAGATGTAA
Source organism: Crocinitomicaceae bacterium (assembly GCA_044233745.1). GTDB lineage: Bacteria > Bacteroidota > Bacteroidia > Flavobacteriales_D > Crocinitomicaceae > UBA6165. Next base: position 42,067 of record JBIIJN010000013.1, on the reverse strand, counting down.
ATCAGATTGTCGCTCCCTTGAAGTACATTCAAAGTTGTAATCCAATATGCTAAAATCGCACCAGCTAAAAACAGGATTGCGTTGCTGATGTTATAGCTTTTTATTTGTTTACCAACTAACCAAATGCTTGCCAAAACCAATCCAAAAAAGAAGCTCCAAATAAGCACGGGGTGATTTTGCAAAAGGTAAGTGATTGGTGCAGACAACAAAACGATTGAAGTTACCATTCCAAGGAACAAAGCCAATAGAAACGCACCATCGATTTGTTTCCAGGCAGCCGTGACACCTTCATTTTTCAATGTTTTCAGCACAGAAAAGTTGATGCTGTTTATGGCTCCCAAAAGGCGATCGTAGATACCGGCAATAAAAGCAATCGTGCCACCTGAAACGCCAGGTACAATATCAGCGGCCCCCATGGCCAGACCTTTGAAATATGTTGTTAAGGTTTGAATCACAATTCAGATTTTTAAATTGGGTGCAAAGTTAGAATTTATCTTGTGTGCTCAATTGCATGTTGCAACATCTCTTTCTTTGTCTATTTTTGAATTTTTTAATCTATGTTACAAAAAATACGCGAAATTCGAGAACATGCCCAGGGAATCTATGATTTAGCTGTGAACCGTGAATTGGGTGTTTTCACTTGTTCTGGTGACGGTTTTGTTGTGCTTTGGGATGTAGAAAGTGGTAAACAAAATCCATTTGCGGTAAAAACTTCTGTTCCTGCTTATTCCGTTGCGAATTCAGAAGAGCTTCTTTTTATAGGACTCAACAATGGTGATTTACAATGGGTTAACCTCATTTCAAAAGAGGAAGTCAAATTTTTTCGGCAACATAGAAGTGCCATTTTTAGATTGGTTTTCGACCAAAAGAATGGTATTCTTGTGAGTACGGATGCTGACGGTTTTGTTGGTGTTTGGGATACAGTGAAGATGAAACTGAACCTTTTTTTTCAGATTCCAATTGGAAAAATTAGGGCTGTGGCATTTAGTAATGATTCTAAATTATTGGCTCTGGGTGGACAAGATGGCTCAATTGTTATTTTAGAAACAGAATTTTTTAATGAAGTACATCGGTTTTACGCACATCAAGACGGTGTTACTGCACTTGCCTTTCACCCTGATGGATCTTCGATTTTGTCAGGGGGAAAGGATGCTTTTTTGCGTGTTTGGGATATAAAGACTTGGACGAAACTGAAGGCATTTCCAGCACATTTGTATGCCATTTACGGAATTGCTTTTTCTCCAGATGCATCGTTATTTGCAAGTTGCAGCAGAGACAAAACGATAAAAATTTGGAACGCACTTGATTTTTCAATAAGTCAAAAGCTTGATGTGAAAGCTGGAGGTCATCAGCATTCAGTGAATGCGCTTCATTGGGCAGAACAAGGTTTGATTAGTGTTTCAGATGACAGACGTCTTATACTCTGGCAATAGCGGTGATAAATTCATACTTTTGCAACAAAATATTTGGCATGGCTAACATTTTTAAATTTAATGGTTTTCGTCCCGTGGTGCACGAAAGTGCTTTTATTCATCCCAATGCCTGTGTCACGGGCAATGTGATTATTGGTAAAGATGTTTATGTTGGTCCTGGTGCTGCTCTGCGTGGTGACTGGGGACAAATCATCATAGAAGACGGTTGCAATATTCAAGAAAATTGTACCATTCATATGTTTCCAGGAACAACGGTTTTGTTGAAAAAAGCTGCACATATTGGTCACGGTGCGATTATTCATGGTGCCACCATTGGAGAAAATGTTTTGGTGGGCATGAATAGCGTGGTGATGGATGATGCCAATTTGGGCGCTGGTTCGGTAATTGGTGCCTTGTGCTTCGTGCCCGCAAAAATGAATATCCCAGAGCGTTCCGTCGTGGTAGGAAATCCCGCGAAAATTGTGAAAGAAGTGAGCGATGAAATGTTGGAATGGAAAACCAAAGGAACGCAGCTTTATCAATCCCTGCCTCAAGAAATGCGCGATTATTGGGAGCCCTGTGAACCCCTGCGCGAAGTTGAATCCAATCGACCAACTCAAGAGAAAATGTACGAGACTTGGGAGCGAATCAAGTCGAAGCAAGATTGACATTTAGGCACAAGCCTTAATTATTCCATCAATCCATTCCCACCCTAATCATTTAGAAATTAACTGTATAAATTCTTGTCATTCCCTATTAATCCCATCCTAATCATTTCGAATTTAACTAAATAAATTCTTGTCATTCCCTATTAATCTCAATCAATCTCACAATCTCAATAAATTCAAATCTACCTTCATAAACCGAATGACATAACAACGAAAATAACCCAACCGCACATAGCAAATATTTTTGAGCTTGGGAGCCAAATTGAATGCGATGTTGCACAATACTAACCTCTACAATACTACTACCTAATTCCACTCGTTCTTTTTACAGTATAAATTGAACATCAGACAAGAATATATTGTGCTGCGGCTGAGTTTTCGTTGTGCGGCAACACTAAACGAAATCTTCCTCTTCTGCTTCTGCAGAAACTGTTGCTTTTGCAGTTTTACCTCCACTGCTAGGCACAATCGCCAATTTGATTTGTTCCTCCAATTCGAGCATTAAATCTGGATTGTCTTGAATAACACCTTTTACAGCATCTCTTCCTTGTCCAAGTCTTGTTTCACCATAAGAGAACCAAGAGCCTGATTTTTTGATAATATTCAAATCAACACCTAAGTCTAGAATTTCTCCGACTTTTGAAATACCTTCACCATACATGATGTCAAATTCTGCTTTTTTGAAGGGTGGAGCTACTTTGTTTTTTACCACTTTCACTTTTACGCGGTTCCCCAAGATTTCCTCCCCATCTTTAATTTGGCTCGATTTTCTTATGTCGAGACGGATGGAAGAATAGAACTTCAATGCGTTTCCACCAGTTGTTGTTTCAGGATTTCCAAACATCACACCGATTTTATCGCGCAATTGGTTGATGAAAATACAGCAACAATTGGCTTTGCTGATAGAACCCGTTAGCTTTCTCAATGCTTTTGACATTAATCTGGCCTGCAAGCCCATTTGCGAGTCGCCCATTTCACCTTCAATTTCTGCTTTTGGAGTTAGTGCAGCCACAGAGTCAATCACAATCAAATCAATCGCGCCCGAGCGAATCAAATTGTCTGCAATTTCTAAAGCTTGTTCCCCATTATCCGGTTGTGAGATCAAGAGATTCTTTGTGTCTACCCCTAATTTTTCAGCATAAAACTGATCGAATGCATGTTCAGCATCTATAAAAGCAGCGATGCCTCCTTGTTTTTGCACCTCAGCTATTGCATGTATAGCCAATGTTGTTTTACCTGATGATTCCGGACCATAGATTTCTACCACGCGCCCTTTTGGATAGCCATACACGCCCAATGCCAAATCTAGTGTTAATGACCCTGATGGAATCACATCTAGCTTTTCAATGGCGGCGTCGCCTAATTTCATTACTGCGCCCTTGCCAAATGTTTTTTCCATTTTCTCCATGGTCAATTGGAGCGCTTTTAATTTTTCTTTGTTGATGTCGTTTGTTGTTGCCATAACTAATTGTTTTTGCAAATGTAGGTTAGGTACTACGTAAACTTTTTACGCAGTGATATATTATTTCAATAAATCCAAAATTTGTTGTGTGTGGTTTTTCGTATCCACTTTATCAATCACTTCTACAATATGTCCGTCTTCTCCTATAATAAAAGTAGTGCGATGAACACCATCATAGCTTTTACCCATGAATTTTTTCGGTCCCCAAACACCATAGGCATGAATGATTTCTTTTTCTGTGTCTATAAGTAAAGGAAAGTTCAATTGAAATTTTTCAGTGAATTTTTGGTGGCTAGTTCCGCTATCTGGACTAACGCCCAAAACTGAAATGCCGTGTTGTTGTAGCGTGGTTTCATGATCGCGTAAATTACATGCTTGTGCAGTGCAACCTGGTGTGTTATCCTTAGGATAAAAATAGATGACTAATTTTTTTCCTTGATAATTGCCAAGTTCATGTTGCTTACCATGTTGGTCTTTTGCTGTGAAATTGGGTGCCTTATCCCCTTTTTTTAGTGTTGCCATAATTCAATTGTGATTAAATTGTTGTCAAAATTAATGTTTATTTTTTAATCAACAAGAAAAATGTTGATTTTTTTATTGATTCTAACAAAGATAAGGGCGTATTGGTTTTTCTTAATAGGCTTATCGATTCTTTTTTTACCTTAGTGCACCAATTCAAACTATGTCCACATTTATTTCAAAAATTGCTCAATTTGTAGCTGAGCATTACGATAATTACGCTCATTTAACTATTGTTCTTCCTTCGCGTAGGGCTGAAAAGTATATTCAGCAGGAATTGTTTGCGCTTCATGGTCATCCTATTTTTTCGCCAAATTTCATTACGATTGATCAATTTGCGAAGCGTTTGGTTGATGAGGATGTTGTGGATTCTGTTGATTTGTTGTTTCGTTTTTATAAGGTTTTCTTGGAATTGGGTAATGATGAAGACTTTGAGACTTTTTTGAATTGGGCACCCATGTTGATTGCTGATTGCAATGAAATCGATCGTTATCTTATTGATGCAAAGGCCTTGTTTAAGAATTTACGCGATATCAAAGAACTGGAAAATTGGTCGTTTGAACAGGGGAGGTCATTGAGCGATAGTCAAAGACAATTTTTGGATTTTTGGGACCAATTGAAAAGTTATTATGAGATCATCAACGCTGAGTTGGATGCTGCGAATTTGGCTTATTCGGGGTCTGTTTTTAGAAAGGCGCTTCATAATTTAGACGAACGTTTGGATACAGTTTTTCCTAAACAGGAATTTTTGTTTGCTGGTTTTAATGCTTTGAGCGAGGCAGAATTGCAATTGATGGATCGTTTGGTGAAACGCGGAAGAGCCCATATTTTGGCTGAAGCCGATGTGTTTTATCTGAGCAATCTAAATCATGAGGCTGGCTTATTTATTCGACGCACCAAGGAACGCATTCCTGAAATGCATGTGCTTGTTTCTGATAATTTGGCTGTTGCAAGCAAGCGTATTGAGTTGATTGAGTGTGCTCAGTCTGGCAGTATGTTAAAAGTTACCCAGGACCTATTATCGAAAATGCCAGCATCTGAGTTGAATGATACGGTGTTGATGTTGGCTGATGAATCCTTGATTGTGCCTGCAATAAAACATTTGCCCAAGTCCATTGGTAAAGCCAATATCACACTAGGTTTGCCTTTGAAATTGACTTCTTTGCGACCCTGGTTGGAATTGATTTTTGAGTTTCAAAACAACTTTGCCTATTTTAAAACGGATGCGCAGTACCACAAAACGTTGTTGTCATTTTTTCGCCATCCTTTTATGGATTGCTTGCTAACCGAAAATGATAAACAACTTGTTTTGAAGGAAGAACAGAACATCGTTCGTTTTAATAAAATCTTTACCAAGCTCAAAACGGATGCGTTTTCGATTGGCGTGCAAAAGGTCTTGAAATTGGTTTTTACACCGTGGCAGCACAATTTTTCTAATGCATTACAAGTAATATTGGAATTGAATCAAGTCATTTTTGATGCGCTTAGCGAGGAGTTTGATTTGGTTGAAAGAAGTGCGCTTTTTCACTTTCAAGCGTCTATGATGCCTTTGAAACGTGTTTTTGAACAAGAATACGTGCCTCACATGACCCTGCGCAGTTTTGAAAAGTTCTTCAATATGCGCTGGATGCGTGAAAGTGTGGCTTATTATGGCAACCCGATTGAAGGTTTGCAAGTGATGGGATTGCTTGAAACGCGCTTGTTGAGTTTTAAGAATTTAATTGTTGTGGGATTGAATGAGGGCGTGATGCCACCAAAAAACAACATCAATAGTTTGATTCCTATGGATTTGAGGAGGTATTTCAATTTGCCTTTGCCTGCCGAAAAAGACGCACTTTTTGCACATCACTTTTATCGTTTGCTTTCTGATGCAGAACAGGTGCATATTCTTTATTCAACCAACCAAGGAGATGATATTTCTGCGGCCGAACCTAGCAGATACATCAAGCAGATTGAATTGGAATTGGCCGCGCAACACCCACAAATAGAAATTTCTAAACGATCGTATAATATTCCAGTAAACTTGTCGATTGATGAATTGTGTTTTGAAAATTCTTCGGCTGTTCAGAATCGCATTTTGGAACAATTTGAACACGGTTTGTCGCCATCGGCTATGAACAAATTCTTGGGCTGTTCTTTGGATTATTATTTTCGCTATGTACTCAAATATGCCGATGATGAGGAGGTAGAGGAACTTGTGGAGCACAGTACGTTTGGGAGCGTGGTGCACGAGGTTTTGGAGTTTTTGTATCAGCCTTTTGTTGGCGGCGAGAAGCCTGTGAAAGCTTATGATATTCAAGCCATGCTCAAGTGTTACAGCGAGGAAGTTGACCAGCGATTCAGAAAGAAATTTGAGTCGAATGTTGAACTTTTTGAGCGCGGTGCTATGTATTTCGCAAGTATTGCCGCTAAAAAACAAATCAAAAGATTTTTGAATCAAGAGTTAAGCTCTCTTGCCGCAAATCCTGAGAAAGAGCTGAGAATTATAGCGCTTGAACATTCCTTAATGCACACAATTTCGATTGATTTTCGTGGACTTGAAAGGGAAATCAAACTTTCTGGGGTTGTTGATAGAATTGACAAATGGGGCGATGAAATTCGAATTGTTGATTATAAAACAGGCGCTTGTAAACCAGAGCAAGTGGCTATGAGTGGCACCGTGGCCAGTAGAATTTATTCTGCAACTGAAAATTTAGACGCATTCAACTTTTCTGATGAACCCGATTTTGGTAATTTGGGCGCTACTTATGCAATACAACTTTTGTTTTATGCCGTTTTATATCATGCCAATTATGGAACTGTGCCTGATGCCGTTGGGATTTATTCACTGCGCAATGTTTCCGCTGGTTTGCAATGCTTGAGTTTCAAACAACCTCAAAAAAAGGACGATGCCCATATTTTAAGTCTTGATGTCTATTTGATTCGATTTATGGAAAAGTACATGAAACATATCGCTCAGCAGATACTCGAAACAGACGTTTTTATTCACGAACCTAAATCGAAATACTGCAAGTTTTGTGGGTCATGATTTGGTTTTTTCTTTTTCTTTTTTCTTTTTTTTGGCAGCTTTTTTCTGTTCCTTTTCCTTCGCTTTTTTGGCTTTGTATTGTTCTTTGGTCAACAGTTGAACGGGATACAATTTGTGCTTCCCAGCTTCAATTTCTTTGGCAACCAATTCAATGAGCCAATCTTCTTTGTCTGGATTGTAGGTTGTTTTGGTGTTTTGGTCGAAAAAGAAACCAACGCTTTGGTAATAATTCGCTTGTAAACCACCGCGGTATTTCTTGATTATGTCAAATACTGACATACCTGTTTCACGGTGAATCAATTTCACGAGCAATTGACCATCTGAAACATACATATCCCGAATGATGTATTCAAAATCGTCCATTAATTTTTCATAAGCAGTTTTGCCATATTTTTTTATTTGCCTCTTTTTATCTAAGGTTGCAACGTCTTTTTCATAATCGGAAAACAATTTTTTGGCATGAAGCGCAAGAGGATAGATGCGTTTCATTTTATACAACATGCGGTTATAGTTTCTCAAGAACTCAGGGTCTCTGATTTCAACAGCAGGCTTCACCACTGTGCCGAATATAGAATCAGCTTCCTGCTGCGAATAAGCCATATTGTGTCCAATAGAAAGGAAAAGCAAACAAAAAACTAATCGTATCATGGTACTCAATTTTAGTTTGTTAGTCAAAATTCTTGCCAAAATAGCTTGTGCATCAACGGTTTTTAAAAAGACGGTATTCTATTCCTAGATTCAGTTTCACACCTCGTTTTTGATTCATAAATTGTTTATACGCTTGAGGTGCATCGATGTTTTGGCTGATATTGAAAAAAAATCTGCGGAGGCGGAAATAAAAAGTCCCCGTTTAGAGACACATCGCGCATATTTTATACCTGTACCAAGAAAACGTTGATTGGTTTTGAAGGAATGAGCATAACGTGTGTTAATTTGACCAAATGATATGCGCGGTTCCAACAAGTCCAATTCCTCAAATAGATTGTATCCTAAATACAGCGCATAAATATTGTTTTGTACCTGTGTCCAATTTGTGAATAAAACAGCATCTTCTTGGATATTCATGCGGTTGTTGCCAAATTGAAAATTGATGCCAAATCTGAAAAAATCAAAGCGCGATGAAATAGAAAATCCTGGTGTGGTTTGTAGGTCTTTGGCGTGATGGTTTTTTCCCATAAAGAAAAAGGTGTTTGCATGTACGCCGAGTAGTGGAGCATTGGCAGCCATATTTTGCGCGGACAGGCAGCAAGTGAAAAGCAATGCGAGTACAACTAATGTGACATTTTTCATGGTTGAAACAATATTACCGTTCCGACTTCGATTGTATTGAATTCATTGGTTATTGGAAGAACAATATAGGGAGCCGTAAATGTATCCCAACCAACCTTCTGTTGCGCATGCCACGAGGTATCTAAAAATTTTAGCATATGATATTGATCATTCATGCCAACGTTGCTATTAACGGGCCTTGGAGTTAAGAAACTGAATCTCCCCGTATTATCAGTTTTAATTAAACGCTGGTTGTTGTATGCTTCGGGTGTTTCACCCAGTCTTTCTTTACCCAGATACAAGTCGAAGTTGGGTAGAGGATTGTTCAATTCATCAACCAGAACGCCTTCAATTGTTGTTACGCTGTTATCGGCATAATCGTTTTGGCAGCGGAATGACAGTAGGAGTGTACTTCCGAGTATTATAATCAATTGTATTGTATGTCTCGATTGCATGTGATTCATTTTTCCTAAAACAATTAAGAACTGTCAAAAGTTACAAGCAAAAAAAAAGCAGCCCTAAAGCTGCTTTTCAGAATAATTATTTTTTCTTCTTCTTTTTTCCAGAAGTTTTGTTGTTGGCTTGTCGCGGATTGCCAAGTCCAGTAGGACTACCCACGCGGTCCATCGCACAGCGGAAACCTAAACTGCTTAGCGCCTTGTCTTCGTCTAAGAATCTACGTGCACCACCTGAAACCCAATAAGCTCGGTCATTCCACGCACCACCTTTGTAAACTCTTGACTTATCAGAAACCAAGGTAGTCGGCCAAGATGTTCTATTTGCAAATGGAGCAATTGGATTACCTTGTAAGTCAAATTCTTCATATTGATTTTGATACATCACCAAGTTCGGGTCGCGATTGGCCATGTTGATATCGTTTTTACGGTCGTTGTTGTCATAGTAGATGGAACTTTCAATATCGCCATCTTTGTAGTCGATATAGTCAGCACGACGATAATTCAAGCGCCCGATATTTTCTTCTTCTACTTCATTTCTCCACTTCAAACGACCTGGCGTATTCACAACATAATCTGCAAAACCATCACGCAACATTGAAATGATTTCAAAGGCATATTCCGTATCTGGACCCTCACGAAGTTCCTCATCGAAAATATTAGCAAGAATTTCTTCAGTAATTATCATAGATGCTTCAACATCATATTTCAAGTTTTTCAAAGAAATTGCTGAATCTAACCATTGATTCACACGACGTAAAATCTCTAATTCAACTTCATCTTTCTTTTTACCGCTTGAAATATAGAATTGGTCTGGCGCGAATGCATTCACAACTTCTTGTCCGTTCGCAGTAGGTGCTGTAACTCTATGGTTTGATGCATTTTGTACGCTCATGTGAGGTGGAATTCTAGCATCATCTGGATCATGTTGTGCTGCACTAATTCTCTGAAAGCGAACGCGTTCAAATTCATTCACATATTGTTTCAAACCGTGTACATCAAATTCTACTTGTGTATTTTTGGTATCAATCATACCAGCATTGTTCAATACTTTTGTTTTGAACACGTTACCTCTAAATGGACGGAAATCATCAAAATCTTCAGAAGATAGTGGACGGTAAACATCCAAAACCCATTCAGATACGTTACCAGCCATATTGTATAAGCCATAATCATTTGGCCAATAGGAGTCAACCGGAGCTGTAACATCGGCATTATCGTTCAAATGACCAGCAACACCCATATAGTCACCACGACCTCTCATAAAGTTGGCGCGAATATCTCCACTAAAAGAGGCATCATCTTGACGTACCCAGTGACCATTCCAAGGATAAGTTCTTCTGTCAGAAATTACTTCAGGATTGGTCATGTTACCAATCAATCCATAGTAAGCAAATTCCCACTCAGCTTCAGTAGGCAAGCGGAATCTTGGCAATAAAATACCATCTTCCATTCTCACCAAACGATCGCCATATTTTCCTTTACCACGTTTCTTTGGCCCTTTGTTGTCTGGGTCATAGTCGCGAAGTGGAACAGCACCACCAGCGTCATACTGACCAACCATATACGATTCCGTAGTGAACGGATCATCATCTTGGTAAGGATTTTCTTTCAAAATTCCTTCTTCGATCAAGATTAACTCGTTCACGCGGTCTGTTCTCCAATTACAAAAATCATTGGCTTGCAACCAAGTTACACCAACCACTGGGTAATCTCTATAGGCTGGTTGACGGAGATAGTATTCTACATGTTTCTCATTGAAACCAAGCGGCGATCTCCAAACGTTTGTGTCTGGAAGCGCATTTTTGTAAATCATTGGGTAACTTTTGTACGTTCTTTTAATCCAGTACAAATATTCCAACCAATTGAAATTCGTGATTTCAAACTGATCCATGTAAAAAGACGATACAGTTACTCTTCTTGGTACATTGTTCCAATCGAACATAACATCTTGCTCTGTGCGGCCCATGGTAAAAGTACCACCTTCGATAAGAATGAGTCCTGGACCGGCTTCTTGTTCGAAATAAGGCACTTTTTGAAAGCCACCATTGTTTTGATTGTTGTACTCCCAACCCGTAGTGTTGGACGATTCCTTGCTCTTACAAGCCGAAAAAATGAATGCTGTTCCTAGTGAAACCAGCGCTAAAAACCTAAGGTTCTTCATGATTCTATACCTTTTGTTTGTGATAAATCAACCGCAAATATACAACAATAACGAAACATCATTGGAATGGTTACATTTTTTTTAAATCGATAGACGAGATATTGTTCTGAAGTAAACTTTTCATTCCTTGCATTTGAGCGAAGTTTTTTAAGAAATGACATGAACTGCATCAAATTGATTCATCATGAAATTCTGAAAACGTCCTGACATTGAACTCATGTGAATTATTGTTTTTCAGCAGTCCAATTTATGCATCTGTTTCTTGGTTGTTTGGTTTCACTTTGAATGTTCATCGAGAAAAATGCATTTTTGATTTGTATAGTTTTACCTTGGATGTAATGCTGGTTTTTTGGTCTATTCATGAAATTAAATGAATTTCTTGGCAATAAATTAAAAAAAGGCTCGTTTTTCCTCAGACTATTTAATGAAATCTAATTTTCTTTGCACCTATGAATCATATTTTGATAAAAGCCCTTCAAAGGAATTCGACAAATGTAATAGCTGGTTGTTTCGTATTGGTTTTCTCCTTGTGTTTTCCATGCAGCGCCAAGACACAAACCGAACAGATTGAAATCAATTTGAACTGGTCGGGAAATTCCATAACAGCAAGTTTGTTTGGTCAAGACATCGAAATTCCAGCCTTGCCTTTTGAATGGGATCAATTCGGAAACCCAATCCACATATTCAAGAAATATGAGAAAAATTGGAACAAGTTTGATGTGAAATTAAGCATTGTGAGTCTTGAAACTACAACGGCATCGTCGTTTGATGTCAATTTCATGGAAACAAATGGTTTGGCCTTTCCTGAAACGCTGACTTATACCTTTAGAACGTCATCTGATCGAGGAAAAGATTATTTGGGAATAGAGCTCATACCTTATATAAAGGAAAATGGTCAATTGAAACGTGTGAAGCGCGTTGTGTTTTCAGCCACATTTTCACCTCGGGTGCAAGTTGCAGCGCCATTAAAATTCATCACCAATTCGTCCATGGCTTCGGGAAATTGGTACCGCATAGCGATTCCTTCTTCGGGTGTTTATCGCATTGACCACGCTTTTTTAAATTCGAATGGCATCAACACTTCCGGACTCAATCCAAACCACATCCACATTTTTGGAAATGCTATGGGTATGTTGCCTGAAAACAACAATGTATCTAGACCTGATGATTTGGTGAATAATCGAATTCACATCACGGGAGACCAAGACGGTTCATTTGATGCTGGCGATTTGATTCTCTTTTATGCCAATGGTCCAGAAGAGGTACGCTATGCAGGGAGCAGACTTACTCACATTAAAAATATTTACAATACGGAAAGCTATTATTTCATTTGTATCGATCCCAATAAAACACCGCAACGTGTCTCTCAAGCAGATTTGAGTGGTCAACCTGCCACGCACGTGGTTAGCGGAACAGATCAAATTGTGCATTATGAGAAAGACGAAATCAAGTATAGATTAGACAATGGTTCGCTTGTGCCAAGTGGCAAACGTTGGTATGGTGAACTTTTTGATTTTGTATTGGAACATCAGTTTAATTTTAATTTAGCGGGTCTTCAAATTGCTGAGCCTATTGAGTTGAGAACAGTTTATGCGCGTTCTGGCAATAGTAGTGGAAGTTTTTTGAGGGTTTTTCTGAATAACGCTTCAGTAGCCAGTCAAGAGGCCACCTTGGGATTGGGGTTGAATTACACCTCAATAACCACGAATCATGTGCTGTCTGCACCCAATTTATCTATTCTCATGCGATTAGATAGAATCAATCCTTCGGTGAAAGTTTTTTTAGATAAAATAGAAATTAATTATCGAAGAAGTTTGCAATACACTGGCGGACAGTATATTATTCGCGATAGGCAATCTGTAGGTGCGGGAAATATTGCTACGGTAAATCTTTCTGGAGCGGTTGCTGCACTGAATATTTGGGAAGTGACCAATTCAACTAGTCCAGCCTCTGTGAATTTTACAGCTTCTGGCAATCAAGCTTCGTTTCAATTTGCCGCCGACAATCAGCGTCAATTTGTGGCATTTACCAACGCATCTGCCTTAAGCCCAAATTTTAAAGGTGCCGTGCAGAATCAAAATTTGCATGCATTGCCTGCTGCAGATTATTTAATCGTGTCGCACAAAGATTTTATGCAACAGGCCAATCGACTAGCAGATTTGCATCGTGCTGATGGGTGGACGGTGCATGTGGTTGATGTTCAGCATGTTTATAACGAGTTTTCATGCGGCATGCAAGATCCTGTTGCCATTCGTTGGTTTGCTAAAATGTTTTACGACAGAGCCAATCAAACGCCAGGTGTAAATCCACCCTTGAATCTTTGTCTTTTTGGCGATGGCTCTTACGACCCGCTCGAAGGCAGAAGCGAAGGCAACAACAACATGATTGCAACGTACCAAACAGATAATTCGGAAAGTTATACGTCATCAATTACCAGTGATGGATTTTTTGTTTTGTTGGACAATGATGAAGGTTTCAATGGAGCAGATGGTATGGATATGGGTGTGGGTAGAATTATCGCTTCAACCCCTGCGCACGCCAAATTGCTTGTTGATAAAATTGAGCATTACAAGAATTTTGGTTCACCCCATTTTACCTCTAACCAAGGTTTGGCTTGCAGTACGACTAATGAATCCAATAGGGGAGACTGGCAATTGGTGATAACACACATTGCGGATGACGAAGATATGGGGCAGTTTGTTTTGGATCACGAGAGTTATGTCAATTACTACGGTCCGCTTTTCCCTGAATTTAATTCTGAAAAAATTTATTTGGATGCCTACAATCAGGTAACAACTGCTGGCGGGCAGCGCTATCCAAGTGTTTCACCAATTGTAGATTCAAGGATTGAACGCGGTAATTTGATTATGAATTATGTGGGGCACGGGGGCGAAACGGGCCTCGCCTATGAACGTATAATCACTATACCTCAAATAGAAGTATGGAATAACATCAACAAATTGATGCTTTTTGTTTCTGCAACTTGTGAATTTACAAGATTTGATGATTTTGCTCGTGTTTCTGCTGGTGAAATCATGTATTTGTCACCCACCGGTGGGGCAGTCGCTATGATGACCACCACGCGAGCTGTTTTTATCAATGTAAATTCTGTTGTGGGTATGCGTTTCTATGAAAATGCTTTCCTCAGAGATGCACAGAACCGGCCAATTACCATGGGGGAAATTATTCAGGGCACTATGAATACATCGGGCAATGATGTGAATCGACGTGCTTTTATGCTGTTGGGTGACCCTATGCTGCGCTTGAATTTGCCGGCACAATCGTACAATATAGTGGTGGATTCTATCAATGGTTTTGACCCAGCCTTGGTACAAGACACCATGAAATCTTTGAGTAAGGTGCGTGTTGTAGGACATTTGGAGGATGATAATGGAAACGTGCTTTCTGGCTTAAATGGCATTGTTATTCCAACCATTTTTGATAAACCTAAGCAAAATCAAACACTTGGTCAAGACCCCAATTCACCAGTTTTGCCTTTTGAATTGCAGCGAAATATCGTGTTTAAAGGAAAATCGACAGTTACGAATGGTCAATTTAACTTTGAGTTTGTTGTTCCAAAAGACATTGATTATAGTTTTGGAAATGGCAAAATGAGTTTGTTCTTTTACAATCAAAGTACCGATTGTGCTGCTGCCGATACCCGGTTTATTGTGGGCGGAGTAGATCCAAATGGCCTCGCTGATTCTCAAGGTCCAGATGTTACCTTATATCTGAACTCACCGAATTTTGTAAGCGGTGGAATGACCAACGAGACCCCTATTTTCTTTGCTAAATTATTTGATGAAAATGGAATCAATGCAGTCGGAAATGGCATTGGACACGACATCACTTTGATTTTGGACAACAATACCAGTCAGCCTATCGTGCTCAACGATTATTATGCTGCTGATTTAGATACCTATCAAAGTGGTATGGTGCGGTTTCAGATGCCAAAACTTGCGCCAGGTCCGCACACCTTAACCTTTAAAGTATGGGACGTAAACAACAATAGTTCGGAAACGGTATTGGAATTTATTGTGGTTGAAAGTGCAGATATGGATTTGAATCATGTATTGAATTACCCCAATCCTTTCACAACTTATACGGAGTTTTTCTTTGAACACAACCAACCGGGCACCGATTTAGAGGTTCAAATTCAGATATTTACGATTAGCGGAAAATTGGTGAAAACCATCAATCAGAACATGACGAATTGCGGTTTTAGAACACCGGGAATTGCATGGGACGGTCGTGATGATTTCGGCGACCAATTGGCACGCGGCACTTATGTTTACAGGGTTTCGGTGAATTCTGCAAACGGAGATCAGGCAGAAAAAATTGAAAAGCTCGTGTTGCTCCGTTAAAAAACCAATTAATTAACTATTTTTGCAAGCTTTATAATAACTCACAATTATATGACACCTAAGTTTTTGTTTTTCATTTCTTTGTCTGCAACATCCATTGGCGTGTTTGCTCAAGGAGGTAACCCAAATCAAGAGCAAGTTGCACGCGATGTTCAATTGAATACCATCACTACTGCTGTACCATTTTTATTAATCAATCCAGATTCAAGAGCTGGTGGTATGGGTGAGATAGGTGCTGCTACAAGTGCTGATATGTATTCTATTTATTGGAACACTTCGAAATTGGCTTTTGCAAAAGAGAAAATGGGTTTTTCTACTTCTTATTCCCCATGGTTGCGTGCCATTGCTCAAGATATGCACTTGTCTTTTGTAACGGGTTTTTATAAAATCAATGACCGTCAGGCGGTTACTGCATCCTTGCGTTATTTCTCTTTGGGTCAAATTACTTTTACAGATGCCTCAGCGAATAAAATCAGAGACTTTGTTCCTTCCGAATTTGAAACAATGGTGGGTTATGCCTTGAAATTGAGCGATAAAATGGCTTTGGGAATGAATGGTAAATTCGTTTTCTCTAATCTTACTGGTGGAACGCTAGTAGCTGGTGCTAATACACGTCCTGCCACAGCTGGTGCCGCTGATGTTTCTTTCAGCTATTTTGATGATGAGTTGCGTGTTTTTGGTAATCGAGCTCTATTGGGTATAGGTGTTGTTTTGTCGAATATCGGAAACAAAGTGAGCTACACAAATGCTCAAGGTCCGCGCGACTTTTTGCCGGCCAATTTGAGATTCGGTTCGGCGCTTTCATTGGATTTAGACGAATACAACCGCTTTACTTTAGGTGTTGACTTCAATAAATTATTGGTTCCAACACCGCCAATACGCGTAAATGGCCCTAACAATTCTTCTTACAGCGTTGGTATGGACAATAATGTGGCTGTGATTGCTGGCATATTTCAGTCGTTTTATGATGCGCCAGGAAGACCATTGATTGGTGCTGATAACAATCCAGTTATTGAAAACGGTGAGGTTCAGGTAAAAAAAGGCAGTCGCTTTGGAGAAGAGTTGCGCGAAATCAATTTTGGTATCGGCACAGAGTATGTTTATAACAAAACAATTGCCGTTCGCGCAGGGTATTTTCATGAGCATTATTCAAAAGGAAATAGACGTTATTTGACCTTTGGTATTGGCTTAAAATACAGCAAATTGGGTATTGACTTGTCGTATATTGCATCACTTGTTCAACAAAATCCTTTGGCTAACACGCTCAGATTTTCTTTGAGTATTGTGATTGACAACAATAGCCGTAAACGTGACAAAATCGAAGACTAATACAAGTGTGACGCTTCTCTAGTACTTTGTTTTATTTTTGAAATCATCAAAATATGGAAATCCTTATTCAGTTTGACAAAATATCTGATTGGGATTTATTGAGCTCAGATGAAGTTCAATTGGTAGAAGCGGCTATTCAAATATCTCAATCGGCATACGCCAAATATTCTTCTTTTCATGTAGGTGCAGCGTTGCTATTGGAAAATGGCGAATTTGTTTTGGGCAGCAATCAAGAAAATATCGCTTTTCCCTCAGGTCTTTGTGCCGAACGAACAGCTTTGTTTTATGCAGGTTCACAATATCCTGGTTTAAAAATCATGAAATTAGTGGTTTATGGTGCTGGTGAATTATTGGCAGAGGGCACTCCTGTTCCTCCTTGTGGTGCATGCCGACAAGTAATTGCTGAGTCCATTCAACGACAAGGAACTGGTTTTGAATTGTTGTTGGTGGGGAAAAACAGACAAGTATTGAAATTCAAAAATGCTTTGGATTTGCTTCCACTTCCCTTCGGATTGTAAGAATCTTATTGAATGAGATGCAGCATTCTCAAAATCCTCAATTCTTCTAAGAATAAATAGAGGAGAAACAATCCAGTGATATACAAGGCCAAATAGTAAGAGGATGTGTACGCCCAAATGTTGTTTCTCAGATACTTGGCAATTAGCGGAAACAGTAGAAGAATATACGCAATAGGCAGAATTGAAAATATCGAGCCCATGATGTTGGCGTATTCATATTGGTATTCGGTGTCAGCTCGCAACACAATGTCACGCTTTTCATTCATCAAAAAGGTGTGCGTAATAAAAAAAACATCGTCGGGCGCTAGATTTCCACCAATGCCACCAGTCACCTCAATCATTTGGTTTTGATCGTAATAAATTTGATAATAAGGTTTAGCATGCACTTTTGAAACGCCCATGTATCGGCTATAATTCAAGCGGTGTTTAGTAACGTTCAAGGGCAGATTGTAGTCGAGCGTAATCAATATCAAACTAATCAAAGAGGCATAGAAAACAACATTGAACAAAGCATGTCGCCAGCCGCTCTGGTGTATTTGGTGTTTTTTGAGTTGCTTGAGGTATTCTATTTTTTCAAATTGCTCTTTCCTTTGTTTCCAACGTTCGCGCTGTTCTTTTTTCGCCTGTTCTTGAGGGTCGGAATTGTTTTGAGGATTGCTATTCTGTTGAGGTGTTTGTGTTCTTGCTCTGCTTTTGGGCAAAGGTCTTTGTCCGGTTATGATTTCATAAGCCTCGGTAATTTTCAAGAACTTGCTATGTGCCTCTTTGCTTGGATTCACATCAGGGTGATAACGCTTCACCAAGGAGCGGTAGGCCTTTTTAACCTCCCGTTCATTGGCGTTGTGAGGCAATCCAAGTTGTGTATAGTATCTCGTTGGAATCAAGATAAATAGTTTTTTACAGTCAAGTTTCGGTTAATTTTTCCACTTTCGGTATATTCAAATCGCTCTAAAAATAGCACTTCTTTGGGAAGTTCGTATTTAGTAAGCAAATTACCGAAAGCATTCAATTCCATAACATGCTGAGATTCTACAAATAAAACGAGTTTTTCACCTAAAGTTTCATCGGGCAAGCCAAAAATGAAATAATTGAATTCCCACTCCAGCACACCCAGCTTTTTCTCCAATTCTTCTGG
Source organism: Crocinitomicaceae bacterium (assembly GCA_044233745.1). Taxonomy (GTDB): domain Bacteria; phylum Bacteroidota; class Bacteroidia; order Flavobacteriales_D; family Crocinitomicaceae; genus UBA6165. Next base: position 23,744 of record JBIIJN010000013.1, on the reverse strand, counting down.
ATGAAGTTTGATTCCACCTGAATTGACTACAAAATCGATGCGGCCGAGAAAATCGAAATGCGTATTATCAATGAAATGCACGATGTCATTGGTCTTAAGCGCCTCAATACCAAGTTTTGGTGCATGCAGTATTAGGGTGTTGTCGCTTGCTTTTTTACCTGAAATGCCTTCAAGAAATTGAAACGGATGATTTTGATTATCAATTTGTTTTAGCGCAACATGTGAATAGGTCTCAGTCATGCCGTAGCTATGAAAAACGCACTGATTGTTAAGAACAATTTTGCTTTTTAATGATTCAGAAATCGCTGCTCCGCCCAATAAAACCGTTTTGATTTTCATAAGTTGGCTTGGAAACTCGAGCAGTGCTTTCTCATATTGGTAGGGCGTCATTGCCGCAAAGTCAATAGTCAAAACATCAGGAAAATCAAAAGGATTGTTGGGTTGGCAAAGTACCACATGCATATCATAGGTCAAACTCCGGATCACCATCATTTTTCCGGCAATAAAAGAAAGTGGCAGACAAATTAGCACAGTTTTTTCTGGTGTAAAACCAAAGAAATTGCCCGTCATTCTTGCACTCTCAATGAGATATTTTTTCTGGGCACGAATTATTTTTTTTTCGCCTGTTGACCCTGAGGTATTCAATGCTATATGGCTGTCTGGGTTTTCCCATTGTGTTATAAATTGTTCAATTTCTTCCAAACAATTGGAATCGATATGCGAAATTTTAAGTCCGCCAATCTTGTTGGTATTATTTTTGCTCAGCATAGTCATGTCAAAAATAAGCTATATTTGTTGACGTAAACAAAAAGTCCGAGATTTTGATTGAGGACATTATAAACCAAAAATAGAACAAACAATATGAAATTAATTACAGGCGTAGCAGTTTTGATTCTTGGATTAGGAATGATTACTTGCGCAAACAGAACAAAAAATGTTGCCAACACACCTTCAACGCAAAACGACGAACAAGGGGGCATTAAGTTTCGCGACATTAGCTTAGAAGAAGCGAAAAAGGCTGCTAAAAAAGAAAAAAAATTAATTTTTATTGATGCCTATGCCTCTTGGTGTGGTCCATGTAAGATGTTGGATAAAAATACTTTCTCAGACAAATCTGTGGGTACTTATTTCAACGACAAATTTATTTGTTTGAAAATTGATTGTGAAAAACATCCTGATGGAAAAGGTGTGATGAGTACCTATGGTATCACGGCTTATCCAACCTTGCTTTGGGTAGATGCCGAAGGAAAATTATCGAAAAAGGAATTGGGTTATAAATCACCCGAACAGCTGCTCAGAGTGGTTCAGGATATCAAGTAATTCAAGATATGTTTAACAAGGGGTCTTTCGGGACCTCTTTTTTTTTCAAAACTTTTCTAATCTTTGTGGGTTATAAGGTAAACCAAGTACTTTTGCCAAATGAAATCAAAGTCGGTCATTGACACGCGCATATTCCTCAAACTTCTTAAATCAGCAACGCCGTATCGCTTTTTGTTTGTGTCGGCTTTGTTGCTTACCATTGTTTATGCTGCTGTTAGTGCAGTGCGCCCGCTCTTGATTGGAAAGTTGGTGAGTAAATTTGTGGGCGAGGACTATGAATCGACGGCGCTATTCAATTGGACCATTTTCCTCATTGTATTGTTGTTTCTCGAGGCCGTTCTTCAATTTTTATCTTCTTATTTATCTTCGGTTTTGGGTCAAAGAATTATCCGGGACTTGCGCAAGCGTTTGTTTGAGCATGTAGTAGGATTTAGACGCAAGTTTTTTGATAAAACGCCAATCGGTTCATTGGTGACGCGCGTGGTTTCAGATATTGAAGCCATGGCAGAGGTTTTTTCTCAAGGGGTTTTGAGTATTTTGGGCGACGTGTTCATGCTTTTTGGTGTTTTGGCATTGATGCTTTATACCAATTGGCAGCTGACCTTAGTTATGCTGATCCCATTCCCGCTCTTGTTCATGGCTACTCGAATTTTTGCGCGTGCGATGAAGCAATCATTCATGTTGGAGCGGCAGGAAGTAAATCGTTTGAATACTTTTGTCCAAGAGCGTATTACGGGCATGTCGATAGTACAATTGTTCAATCGTCAGCAGCGCGAAATGGAGCAATTTAGTGAAATTAACGAAAAACACAGAGAGGCGCATATCAAAGCAATTTGGGCCAACTCGATATTTTTCCCTGTAGTTGATTTACTGAGCTCATTATCCATCGGTTTGTTGTTTGTGTGGAGCGTTATGCAAATTGAATGGGTCCGAGGTGAAGCAGATGTGTTTTCTGAAGTTGTGAGCTTCACGCTTTGGATCAACATGTTGTTTAGACCTGTCCGAATGTTGGCGGATAAATTCAATACCTTGCAACGAGGCGTAGTTCGCGCCGAGCGGGTTTTTGAGCTTTTGGATATGAACGAACATGTTCAAGATGCGGGTAAAGTTGAGTCATGTGATTTCAATCGCACCATTTCATTTGATAAAATTTGGTTCGCTTACGACGAGGAAAAGTGGGTGCTCAAAGATTTGAATATGCTCATACAGCCCGGTGAAACAATTGCAATTGTTGGAGCAACAGGTTCAGGAAAAACATCTATAATTAATTTGGTGGGTCGTTTTTATGAATTTCAAAAAGGCGAAATAAAAATTGGAGACACAAACATCAGAGATTTGTCGATTGCGTGTTTGAGGTCTAATATTGGCGTGGTTTTGCAAGACGTATTTTTATTTTCGGATACCATTTTCAACAACATTACTTTAGGCAATCCTGAAATTACTAGAGAACAAGTTATTCAGGCGGCAAAGGACGTCGGTGCGCATGATTTTATTATGAGAATGGACAATGGCTACGATTATTATGTGGGTGAGCGTGGAGGTGGCCTATCTGTTGGTCAACGACAGCTGATATCTTTTATTCGGGCTTATGTGTATAATCCAGCTATTTTAATCTTAGATGAAGCCACATCGAATATTGATAATGAATCTGAGGCGTTGATTCAAGTGGCGACAGAAAAATTGACCGCCAACAGGACTTCTATAGTAATTGCACATCGACTTACCACTATTAGTAAGGCCAATCGAATTTTTGTTTTAGACAGGGGGCATGTTGTGGAGCATGGCAGCCACGAAGAATTGATGGCTTTGGGTGGGGCCTACAAAAGACTTTTTGAGTTGCAATACAGCAATTTATAAACTTTGTTTTTCTTTAAAAGCTTCCTTTCTCATTATTTTTTGTGATATTTGCGCAAAATATTAATTTATGTTACAAATCTCCGAGGAGTCTATCAATCAATCAATTGAATTTATCAATTCTGCAAGCGAAGATGTTTTAAATGAATATTCAGAGCGCTATGCAGATACACAAGAATCTTTAGTGGGTTATGTGTTTCAAACTGCTGCTGAAGACGATGACGATGAGCTTTTGAGTTATTTCGTTTATTACTACACTTTGATCATGCATATTTTCGAAAATGCAGGTAAAAAACTACCTGTTGTGGATGATGCATTTATTGATGCATTCCATGAAGAATATTTGGAATTGATTGATGAATACACTGAAAATGAAGATTTTTCAGAATTGAGTGATTTTATTGGTCAGCCCGTTTTGATTCATTTCTTGTTGCAAGATATTTCTTCTGAAGATGATGAGGGCAATGAAATTGATGAGGACACGCAGAATATTTTGAGCATGGTGTTGATTGGTTTGGTTGGTATATTAACCAAAGTAGGCGAAGCATAAATCATGACGGCTGAGGATATTGTTGAGAAAATGCTTTCAAACGATGCTTTCAGCAAGTGGTTAGGAATAGAGGTTGTGAAAATAGAACCTGGTTATTGTGAGTTGAAAATGATTACAAGATTGGATATGTTAAATGGTTTTGGAATACTCCACGGGGGCATTGCCTATTCATTGGCAGATTCGGCATTGGCATTTGCAGCCAACTCATTAGGGCGTCAGTCACTCAGCATTGAAACGTCAATTTCGCACATCTTTAAGGTGCGCGAGAATGAAAATTTATATGCTATTGCAGAGCCCATTGTAACCAGCGATAAGTTTTCACATTATCAAGTTAAAATAAAGAATTCTGATTCTGAAATAGTTGCAACTTTTAAGGGCACGGTTTACAATTTGTCACGTGTTTGGGCATAAAATTTGTTTAGTTAAGGAAAAAATATAACATGAGCGAGGAATATAAGAATATCGTGCCGTTGGACATTGCGGTGAGGAAGGTGTGGTTGAAGATGTTTAAAATGTATAACCAAAAAGCCATGCACTATGGCGTATCTTTTTCTTTGGGATTGGTATTGTTGTCTATTGATAAAGAAGGTACACCCAGCACTCAATTGGGACCAAAAATGGGTATGGAGCCAACAAGTTTGTCTCGAACGCTCAAAATGATGGAGGAAGAGGGACTAATTAAACGTATTCCGGATACTGTGGATAAAAGGGTGGTACACGTATATCTTACTCCAAAAGGTGTTGCGCATAGGCGAATAGCAAGGGATGAAGTTATTGAATACAATAGAACTTTATACACCGAAATTAATCCAAATGATATTGTGGTAATGCTTCGCGTTTTAGAGCAAATCAGTAACCTTACGGATTATTAATTTCCAGTTGTCTATTCTCATATATGGCGAGCTTTTCTAAGTAAAGTTGCAGTGGTAATGCTGGTTTTTGTTCAGGCTGCCAATTGAAAATCTCCGACTTTAACTCTTTTTCTGGCACATTGCTCATGTCGTAATACACGCCATCGGGTTCGCCAATATAGGTGACGCGTTGCACCTCCCCACTGTCTAAAAATACTTTGAGTTCGCTACTCACCAAGCGCGACATGCCTTGGCGTTCTACTACGATAGTAGAGTCGTTTTCTTTTTCTTCTTCAATGAAATAAATGGTTTTCGCATTACCGATTACATGCACCATGTTTAATTTGCCTTCGGTGAAATAACCTGTCATGTCTCTCCCAGAAACTTGGTTGTAATATTTGTCGGGCTCTACCTCAGAAATGCTGAGTGCCTTTCCTTGAACCCGAGCTGTTTTGATATGCGCACTGTCTTGAATCACTTCCATATATTCCCCGCTCATTTGGGTATTTTCGTTCCATAAAATAGGATTGCCAAACATTTGGCTTATTGAATCGGATTTGTTGTTGACCAATGAATCACAAATGGCGCGGTAGTCTTTGGAAGCATAGCGTACATTTTTGTGGGCACGAATGAAACTTACTTCCTCCAAACTGTCGAGTTGAATGAATATGGTGTCAGCCAAAAGATAGCTGGTGTCTTCGTCTTTGAAACTGAAAAACTTGGGGTTGTCAGTGGCTTGTTTGAATCTTTTTTCGCCGTCTGAAACCGCTCTTCCGCAGAATATTTCTACTTGCTCTTTAAAATCTATTAGCCGCACATTTCCAGTGCCGATGGCGAAATCCGTAGCTCCTTTATAAACCAAATGGTCGCCATACAAATGCTGTTCTGGTTTGAATATTTTGGCATTCCCTTCAAATGTGCCGCTGTTGTTTTTGGTGTCGAAATAGCCTTTTTGGCAGTAAATGACTGTCGAATCCGTGAGTTGATGAATACGCGTTTGACCATAAAAATACAGTTCCTCGGTTCGCGTTTTATAGCGCATCGTGTCAGTTTGGATGTGAAATCGGTCATCGGTGAAGACCACATTTTTCCCAAAATTGAACACCTCGGTTTTTCTCGAATAGGTGCCGGTTTTCGAGGTCAGTTTTTCGTTTTTGGTCAAGTTGGTGATAACAGCGCCATTGCGGTAGGTCATCGTTTCTTTCTTGGTATGAAATTCTAAGCTATCTGTATCTATGCGGTAATATCTGTCGCGAATGCGCACATTGCTCCACAATTTGGCAATGTTGGTATTGTCGTTGTAGAATAAGGAATCGCAGAATAGGTTCAAGGTATCTCGACTGTTCAAATGCACCTTTCCATAGGCATAAACATGCTTTTTGTTGAAGTAATACACCGCCGAATCACAATACATCAAATTCCCTTGATAACTGAATCGCACATTGCCCACCAGCGTTTGCTTGCCTTGAACCATATCCATTGTAATGAACTCAGCACCGGGCAGCAATTCCAGTAATTTATCTTGGGCGTAAGAATTGCCATTGCACAAGACCAAGGCGATCATGCCAATCAATAAAGTGCAGTAAAATTTCAAGCGGTTTAGAAAGTGCCGTGGTGGAACAAAGTCTGCGCGCGGTCTGGACCCACAGAAACGATATGAATTGGCACACCCAACTTCTCTTCCAGATAGTCCAAATAGTCCATCAACTCTTTTGGAGCCTGGCTTAAGTCGGTCAATTGGGTCAAGTCTGTGTTCCATCCTTTTAGTTCGTCATAAACGGGTTCAATATCCACATCACAAAGGTCATATGGCATTGTATCAACAAGTTTGCCATCAATTTTGTAGTGCGTACACGCTTTTATGCTTTCAAAGATACTCAAAACATCGGCTTTCATGATGGCCAAGTGTGTAACTCCGTTAATCATGATGGCGTATTTCAAAGCAACTAAATCGATCCAACCACATCTGCGCGGTCTTCCTGTTGTGGAGCCAAACTCACGCCCTTCTTGACGCATCGCTTCACCAATTTCCTCGGTGAGTTCGGTAGGAAAAGGTCCTGAGCCCACGCGTGTACAGTAGGCTTTGAAAATACCCAAAACATTCCCTACTTTATTGGGTGCTACACCAAGTCCGGTACAAGTGCCAGCCGTTATTGTATTGGAAGATGTTACAAAGGGATAAGTTCCAAAGTCAATATCCAACAAGGTTCCTTGAGCGCCTTCAGCCAAAACTTTTTTGCCTTGGTTCAACTGTTCGTTTACGAAAACTTCGCTGCTAACCGTTTTTAAGTTTTTCAATTTTTCAATTGCGCCAAACCATTCTGCTTCCAATTCTGCTAGGTTCAAGTCGATATCGCCGTAATGCTTGAGAATATTGAGGTGCTTCTCTTTGAGTGCCTCATATTTTTCTTTGAAATTAGAAGAGAACACATCACCAACACGCAATCCGTTTCTTCCCGTTTTGTCCATGTACGTTGGTCCGATTCCTTTCAAAGTTGAACCAATTTTATTTTTCCCTTTGGCTTGTTCAGAAGCAGCATCTAACATTCTATGTGTTGGCACAATGAGGTGTGCACGTTCTGAAATCAACAAACGCTCTTGGAAAGGCACATTGAGAGGTTCTAGTTTTTCCAATTCTTTGGCAAAAACGATGGGGTCAATTACAACACCATTGCCAACCAAGTTCAAAACACCACTGTGGAAAATTCCTGATGGAATGGTATGGAGCACGTGCTTAATTCCGTCGAATTCTAAGGTGTGACCAGCATTTGGTCCTCCTTGAAAGCGGGCAATTACCTGATATTTTGGGGTTAAAACATCGACAATTTTCCCTTTTCCTTCGTCTCCCCATTGAAGACCGAGCAAAACGTCTAGCTTCATGCGTCTTGTAGTTTTAAGTTTTCCAAAGCGTCCTCAACCGTTGCGAAAATGGTGAAGATTGAGTTCAACTTGGTGATGATTAATAATTTTTCTATTGGTTTTGGAACTGCGCAAATAAGCAATTCGCCTCCTTGATTTCTTACTTGCGTAAAGATTTTTAAAATCATGCTGATGCCCGTGCTGTTGAGATGTTTCAATTGTGAGCAATCCAAAATAAATTTGTTGTAGTCAGCGATTTGATTGTCAACTTCGTGCAGAATGCTATCTCCGTCAACGGGTTCCAACAAATTACCAGACGGACGGAGCACAACAACGTCGTTGATGATGGATATTTGAGTTTCTATGGGCATTATTGGTCTTTTTTGTTTGATGTTCCGTAAAAGTAAAGCGAATGGTGGTTGATGGTAAGCCCAAAAACTTCTTCAACGGTTTGCTTGATGGCTTGCACACGCGGGTCGCAAAATTCGATCACTTCACCGGTATCTGTGTTGATGAAATGGTCATGTTGTTTGGAGCTGTGTGATTTTTCAAATTGAGCCATATTGCCGCCAAATTGATGTTTGCGCACCAAATTGCAGGCAATCAAAAGTTCGATGGTGTTGTAAAGCGTGGCTCTGCTTACTCGGTATTTTTGATTCTTCATTTCGAGGTACAAGGTTTCGATGTCGAAATGACCGTCGTACTTGTAAACTTCAGAAAGAATCGCAAAGCGCTCGGGCGTTTTTCGATGCCCATTTTTCTCTAGATAAGCCGAGAAAATTTGCGTTACGCTATGAATCAATGCTTCTTTATCCATCATTTAAAATCAAGCGGTAAAAGTAATGCAAAACTCCGAATCAAAAGGAGGAATTGTTAAGAATATATGAACAAAATGAAGTGCTTATAATTTCGTGAATCTACTCCAATTCAAATTTATCTTCCTCCAAATCATGATCTTCAGAAATCACACGTCCCACACTTTTTACGCCGTCAACGAGTTCGAATTTGGAGATAAGTTGTTCCAAGTGCTCTTTGTCGTAAACCAAAACTTCGATGATGCCCTCAAACACTTCGCCGGTGGTGTTGAAGCTGATAGATTTCATGTTGACGCGTTGTTGTTTTGAGATGATTTCCGTGATTTTGTTCACGATGCCAATATCGTCGAGTCCTAAGAGTTTAATTTTGGCAATGCGTTCTTCAATGAATTGACTTTTCCATCTCGCTTTGATGATGCGGTAGGCATATTTCGACATCATTTGTGTGGCATTCGGACAGTTGTCGCGGTGCACTTTGATTCCTTCTCCCTTGGTAATAAATCCGAAAATATCATCTCCTGGCAATGGATTGCAGCAGGGCGCTAGTTTATAATCGAAATCGTGGAATTCTTCACCGATAATTAAGGTGTCGTTTTTATCGGTTTTGATGCTTTGTTTTTCTTTCTCTTTAGAATCGCGTTCGGGCCAGAGCAGTTGACCTTTTTTTACTTCAAGTTCTTTGAGTGCTTTGAAATCAATTTTCCCTTTCGCCACCAAGAAATATAAGTCCATTGCAGAATTTTGCCTGAAATACTTGATCAGGAAATTGATGTTATCACTTGAAAACGGAATATTCATTTGTTTCAATTTCCGCTCCAAGGTTTCTTTACCATCCACACTGATGATGCGTTTTTCTTCTTTGATGGCCACCTTGATTTTTTGTCTAGCACGGGCCGATTTCACCATTTTCAGCCATTCCTCTTTGGGTTTTTGTTTGGATGAGGTGATGATGTCTATTTGGTCGCCACTTTTGAGTTGATAACTCAGCGGCACCAATTTGTTATTCACTTTAGCGCCAATGCATGTTTCGCCTACTTTGGTATGGATATCGAATGCGAAATCTAAAATCGAAGAACCTTGAGGTAATACGCGCAACTCACCTTTTGGGGTGAAGACATAAATCTCATCAGCGAAGAGATTCATTTTAAATTCATCAATGAAATCTAAGGCGTTTCGGCTGTCGGAGCTTTGAATGAGGTCGCGAATCTCAGTAATCCAACGGTCGAATTTACTGCCTCCAGATTTACTTTCTTTGTAATTGTAGTGTGCGGCAAGACCTTTTTCAGCGATTTCATCCATGCGTTTGGAACGGATTTGAACTTCCACCCATTTGCCTTTTGGACTCATCACGGTGGTGTGCAAGGATTCATAGCCATTGGCACGTGGAATTGAAATCCAATCGCGCAGTCGGTCTGGACTGGGTTGATAAAAATCGGTTACGATTGAATAGACTTGCCAGGCGACACTTTTTTCCATGTTTTCTGGCGTGTCAAAAATGATTCGGATGGCAAAAACATCATAAATTTCCTCAAAAGGAATGGCTTTGTTTTGCATTTTGTTCCAAATCGAAGCCACAGATTTGGTTCGCGCCTTGATTTCAAAGGGAAATCCAGCGGCTTCGAGTTCTGTTTTGATGGGCAGCACAAAGCGTCGGATGAATCTGTTTCGAACTTCTTTGGTGGCATCGAGTTTGGATTCTATTTCTTTGTAAATCTGCGGTTCTTTGTGCATCAAAGCCAAGTCTTCAAATTCCGATTTGATGGAATACAAGCCCAAACGATGGGCTAGCGGCGCATATAAAAACAGGGTCTCGCTGGCAATTTTGAGTCTTTTGTCGTAGCGCATACTGCCTAGCGTACGCATGTTGTGTAATCGGTCGGCCAATTTGATCATCACCACGCGCAAATCGTCGGAAATGGTAAGAATCATTTTCCTAAAATTCTCGGCTTGGATGGAAATGTCTTCATCAAAAACCTCTGGAATTTTGGTAAGTCCATCAATAATTTGGCGCACGCGTGTTCCAAACAAATCTTCTACATCGTCGAGTGTAATGTGGGTGTCTTCCACGGTGTCGTGGAGCAAGGCACAAACGGCTGCAGTTGCTCCCAAGCCCATTTCCTCAACACAAATGCGCGCCACGGCAATGGGATGATAAATATACAACTCACCACTTTTTCGACGCATGTCTTTATGGGCTTCTACAGCCACGTCGAAGGCTTTGCGGATTTTTTTGGCTTCATCAGGCGAAATTCTACCTTTGAGGCAGCGCATCAATCCGCGGAAGGCATTGAGCAATTCTTTTCTTTCTTTGGCTGTGTCTATTACAAGTTCCTGTTTGTCCATAGGGCTTCTGTTCAACACAAAAATAGGATTAATAGTGGGTATTAGTTGATGGAACTACAATTTCTTTTCAAAATGAATGTGTTAGTGTTGGTTAATGGCTTTTGAAATGTTTTGATTTTTCATTCATCTTGGATTTCATCCCCTCATCAAACAAACACATCCACCATTCACTTGTTGTGTTTATATTTGTACTTCAATTTAATAGGCAATGCAAATACTTGAGTTTATCTTTCATTTTGGTGTTATCATCGCGGTCTTCACATTTTTGTGGTGGTTTTTGGGCTTATTGCTCTCTTTGATTTTTGCGCCATTTGGACTCACGCCGGGCAAAATATATTATGCTCAAAAAACCTTGAAGTACTTCTTTTTGGTCACGGTGGCTTTTCGATTTGCATTGGACGACCGCTTTGGTTTACAGGGTTCACAAGAGATTAAAGGCTACATCATTTCAGCGCTTATTTTGCTGGCCTACCTCATTGGTAAAACGGAAGCCAAAAACAACCGCGTTAAATTTTATGCCAATTTTGGCAATATGCGCCAAATGCCAGTTACTCCTTTTGATAGAAATAAAGAATTGCTCTTGATTGGTTTTGCAATTGCTGTGTATGCTTATTTTGTGTTTTTCCCTGATGGCTCGCACAATGTGATTACCAATTGGTTGGTGGATAGCATTGTGAGCATCTCCGACACGCCTGTTTTTGGTTGGATTTTTAAGATTATTGGATTTTTCTTTTTGATTATGGTAATTATGCGCTTTGTGAACGGGTTTTTCGCATTGTTGGGATTATCCTCCCGTCAAAACAATACCCCAAGCCAACGTAATAACGATGATTTTGACGATTATGAAGAAGTTAAGTAGCCTTTTGATTCTTGCGGTTTTATTGGTTTTTACTTTTGATTCGTGCAAGAAAAATGTGCCTTTGGAGTTTATCATTGAAGGCCAAGTGTACGACAAATCTTTCAACCAAAATCATGATGGTGGTGTTGTGAAACTCTATAAAGTTTTGGCGGCCACTACGCAGGAGATTTTTGTTGCCGAGCAGACCGTTGTGAATGGTTCGTACAAATTTGTTTTTGAGCGCGATCGTTCTGAGAAATATGTGATTCGTTTTTCTAAAGGCGGATATTTTGATGAAATGCATACCGTTTTTTTTAGTGAGCTCCAAGTTGGGGAGACATATCCATTAAATTTCACTGCAGAGGCAGCTGCGCAAATGAATTGGATTTTTATTGACCAAGCGCCCTTAAATCCGGGTTATTCAGCTGCTGTGCAGAAATTGAATGGAAGAACGGGCGCTGGTGCCTGTCCGAATCAAGCATACGAATACTACGGTGGATTGGCACCCGACACCCTGAAATGTGCTGTTGGCGGTAATCAATACATCAAGTTTTATGTGATCAAATTGCCCGAAGTAACCTTGGATTCTGTGTTTTGTCCGGCTTATGAGGATAGCTATTACACAATTAACTTTTAGATTTTCACCGAACCCACATCTATCTTTTTTCCGCAGTCAAAATGCGCTTTCGGGCATTGTTTGAATCCGTGCGAACCACAAGGTCGGCAGGCTAAATTTTCTTGAATTTCAATGATTTCGGAGTCTTCCGCCAAAGGACCAAAACCAAAGGCAGGAACCGTACTACAATAAAAAACTGTTGTTTCGGCATTCATAGCGCTCGCCAAGTGCATCGGACCTGAATCATTGACGTAATTTCTGCGTGCTTTTTGCATCAAAGCAGCCGATTGCATGAGACTCAATTTTCCACACAAATTGACAATTTTATCTGAGTTTGCCTCTTTTCGAATGCGTTCACAAAGCTCTAAATCTGATGGAGCGCCCAGAAGATAAACGGTGTTTTCCTGCTTCAATATTTGAATCAACTTCACCCATTGTTCTTCGGGCAATTGTTTTGTGAACCAAACCGAAGCTGGAGCCAAACAGTAGTAGTCGCCTTGTTGATATTGCGCTACAAAATCAAAATCCGTTGCAGAAGGAAAAAGTTCAGGTCGTCTGTTTTGAGCATGCCCAATCAAATGCTGAATCAAAGCCAAATTTCTGTCCACCTCATGTTTACCGCCTTGTAATTCATGTTTCATTTTGTTGTTGAACATAAACGACCACGGATTTTGAGTAAATCCAGATAATTTTTTCCCTTTAGAAAAGGTGGCCAAAAATCCAGCATTGAAGTAGCGCTGCACACAAATCACTTCGTCGTATTTGCGCTTTCGGATGGCGAACAAATTTTCAAAAAGCGAGGCGAATTTTCGTTTTTTGTCCCACACAAACAACTTCGATAAGTGTGGATTATTACCCAGTAAAGACTCATTCCCTTTGCGCACCAAAACATCAATTTCAGCATTTGGAATGGCATTTTTCAATTCGCGCAGCATGGGTGTGATGAGAATTACATCGCCAAGAAATGCCGTTTGAATGATTAGAATGCGCATGGGGCAAAGATAGGGTTATTCATGGTTTTGCAGGTGTCAGAATTCATTTTGCAAAACAGCCTGCATTTGCGCTTCAAGGGAGTCAAGATCCTGTGCAGCGTAATAAATTCGTTCAAGTTTTATTCCATGATAAACATGAATGATAAAATTTCTGAACGCTCGCGGAATGTGCCAAGGATAATCGTATTTCTCCAGGATTTCTAAATCTATATGTTTGATGGCTTCCCCGATAATCAAAAATTGAAATTGAACAGCACTATGCAGTTTTACATCGCTCGTAAATTCTTGTTCGTTAACATCTTGAACGAATTCTTTAATAAGAGCAGTGGCGTCTAGAATGTGGATGATGCGTTCCTTTGGAGTTGGCTTATCCATATACTTTTATCATGTTTTTATTCGCAGTTTTAAGTGCAAATTCTTTCATTTGTCCCTTTTCAACGATGTCGATTTTTCTTTTGATAACCGCACCAATTTTATGGGCCAAATCGAGCAAATCGAACATGGAGTATTTTTTATTGGCATTGAACTCTATCATTAAATCCACATCGCTGTTGGGTTTTTCTTGTGCAGTAGCTGTTGAACCAAAAATCCAAGCAGCGGAGACGCGTCCGTCGATACTCAGTGTTTCTCGAATGGCTTCGGTAAGCGATTTAAGTGTTTTGGATTTTATAATGTTGTATTCTATTTTTTTCTCCGCGGCAATCAGCGCTTCACTTGCAAATTGTTCATCGTAAAGTTCAGAAGCCAAATTATCAGAAATCCATGCGACGAGTAAATCTTCTTCATTGGTTTTGAAATATGCTGCAAGCTTGATGACGTGTTTTCGTTGTGCCTTTCGCTTACCTCGTTCTATTTTACTCAAAATGGCTTGATCAATTCCCAGCACGTCGGCAACTGCATTCAACGTTAGTCCCATGGAATTACGATGGGATCTAATAATTTCGCCAAAGCTTTGAGGTTTCATAAGATGAATTTTATGACAAATATTGTCAAAATTAGTGATTTTTATTTATACGAAAGTTTCGATTTTGAATTTATTAAAATTCGTTTGGTTTTCTGAGTTGCTTGGTCTGTATTTTGACCTTCTGCATGAAATCACTATATTTGCAGCAACCATCAAAAAAACAACCATGTTTAGATTGACACTTGTCTTGTTTTCACTCACTTTTTGTTTCAATTCCTTGCTTTTGTCTCAAGCCAAATATGATGCTTTGGTGAAGCGTTTTCTCTTTGATTTGAAACGTGAAGACATCCAAAAACCATCGGATGCTTTCCGAATGGAATACGACATCACTGTTTTTCATGGAGAGTTGACGGTTGGCGCTTTGGCTCAGGTCAATAGTAATGATGCCTTGCCTATGTTGCGCGAACTTGGGGTTTATGTTGTGAGTAATGCAGGTTCGATTTACACCTTGCGCATTCCTTTGAATAAAGTGGATTTGGTCTTGAGCGTTGGCGGCATTGAGCGCATAGAAATTGGCAGTTCCTTGAGTTTGGATATGGAGCGCGAGTTACAATCGGCTCGTGTAGATTCGGTGCACAACAATTGGGGAGATTTGCTCGATCAGCCTTATTTTGGAACAGGTGTTGTTGTTGGTATTATCGATTGGGGCTTTGATTATACGCATCCCAATTTTTTCGACACAACCTTAACCAATATGCGTTTGGTGCGCGCGTGGGATCAGAATAAAGAGAGTGGTCCAAGCCCCGCACTATATGGTTTTGGCACAGAATACGTGGGTTCGGCTCAATTGTTGGCTGCCCAAGAAGATACGCTCTATGTTTTTGGTCCGGGTTCGCATGGCACACACGTTGCTGGAATCGCCGGTGGAAGTGGATCAGGTCAGATTCCTTTTGGTGTGGCTCCAGATGCTGAGTTGATTTTTATCTCCCTCAAGCGTGACGCACCATCGCTGATTGATGGCTTCAATTACATCAAAGATTACGCTGAATCACAAGGCAAACCGTGGGTCGTAAACATGAGTTTCGGTAGTCATACCGGGCCACACGATGGTTCGAGTTTGCACAACATAGGCATAGATAATTTGCACGGTCCTGGGGCAATTTTTGTAGGCTCGGCGGGCAACAATGGCAGCAACAATTTTCATTTGGATAAAGATTTTTCGCAAAACAGTGATACGCTTTTTACTGTGGTTGGGTTTAACAATTCAGTAGCAGAATTTGGTCAAACCTTATCCATGTGGGGTTCGGCCAATTCATCTTTCAAAGTGGCTTTAAGATTTACGGATGGATCGAACAATACGGTTTATGAAACGCCATTTTATTGGACCTCTGATGAACCAGAAATTATCGATACTTTGGACATCAATGGCAACCAAATCATTATTCGTGTAACTGGCGTATCGGCTTATGAAACCAATGACAAACCAAGTTTTTTGGTGGATATTCGAAATACAAGCAGTCTAAAAACGGTTTTGGTAATGCATTCCGACGATAGCCATGTGCATATGTGGAACATTGTGCGCATGAACAACCGCTATACCAATTGGGGTGTAAATTTGACCAACAACTATCCAAATGCGGTTGGTGGAAATCACAACTATGGCTTGGGCGAACCAGCGGGTGTGGGAAATAACGTGATTACTGTAGGTTCTTATAAGGCTGAACAGTGGAACGATCAAGGCACATCGTTTGTTTTTGGTGATATTTCGAGTTTCTCAAGTCGCGGACCAACTGTTGATGAGCGCATCAAGCCAGATATTTCAAGCACAGGACAAGATGTTTTAAGTTCGATTAATTCCTTCGACCCAACGAATCAATCTGGATTGATTTCTTCTTTCGAATTTCAAGGTAGAACTTATGGATTTAAACGACTTTCAGGTACATCGATGTCTGGTCCGATGGTCACCGGAATTGTGGCTTTGATGTTGGAAGCCAATCCTTTACTTTCTGCTTCTGGAGCCAAAGAAATTTTAAAAATGACAGCCCGTTTGGACCAATTCACGGGTGGCATCACTTATGAAGATGGGCATTTGCAATGGGGCTGGGGCAAAGCGAACGCCATGGCAGCGGTGCTAGCTGCGCAAAGCTTCGTTGGTGTTGAAGAGGTAACTTGGGTAGAGCAAGCTTTTTCTTTATTTCCCAATCCAACAGCGAATGCGCCAGTGTCTATTCAGTTGAGTGAAAATTTGCAAGGGCGTAGTGATTTGGTTCTTTATGTTTATGATATGTCGGGGAATAGGGTGCAAGAAATTTCACTTTCTTCGGAAGTAAATCAACAACTCAATTTGGGTAATTTACAAGCAGGTGCGTATTTGTTTCAATTGCGTGGACCAGCTGTTTTCTCAACCTTTACATTGGTTAAAATTGATTGATGTCACCTGATTTTAATTTCGCTTTCGTTCTCGGACCTTCTGGTCAGCATTTTCTTTGTTTGGATGTAGAATTTGCCTTGGTATTTCATGACGCTGTGGATTGGCAGCAGTTGGATGATTTTGTGCAATCAAATAGCGGAAAATTTATCGCAACCTTGCTGGGATACGATTTGAAGAATAACATCGAACAATTGAATTCGCGCAATCCGAAATTGATGGACGCCCCGAAGTTGATTTATTTTGTCCCGAAATCCGTTTATAAAATTCAAGATACTGCTTTTGAATGGGTGTATGGTATGCAGCAGGATGCCTTGGTTGAGTCGCTACTTACCCACGTTGATGAATTACCTGCTACTTTTCAACTGAATCCGTCGATCACTCGAGAGCGTTACATCCAACAAGTAGAAAGCGCCAAAAATGAAATTCAATTGGGCAATTGTTATGAATTGAATTTCTGCCAAAATTTTGAGGCATCCGGAGTTCAAATTGATGATGCTTGGCGTGTTTTCAAATATTTGCAACAGAGCAGTCAAGCGCCGTTTTCCAGTTTTTTCAAATGGGGCAATTTTGCGATGATGGGCGCCAGTCCAGAACGGTTTATTCAACGTTTAGAAACGAAATTAATATCTCAACCTATCAAAGGCACGCGACCTCGCAAGTCAAATCCTGAAGAAGACGAAGCCATGAAATTGGAATTGTTGAACAACACCAAAGAACGCGCTGAAAATGTGATGATTGTGGATTTGGTGCGCAACGATTTGACGCGTGTGGCCAAAACGGGCAGCATCAAAGTGGATGAACTTTTTGGGATTTATTCCTTTCATGCCGTGCATCAGATGATTTCCACGATTTCTTGTAATTTGAAGGAAAATGTGAAACATTCAGACATCATCAAAGCACTTTTTCCGATGGGTTCTATGACCGGCGCACCAAAAATTAGTGCCATGCAAATCATTGAGCGCTTGGAGAGTTTTCAACGCGGCTGGTATTCTGGTTCCGTTGGTTTGATTGAACCCAATGGCTATTTTGATATGAATGTGGTGATTCGAACTTTGTTGTATGATGCAGAAAATCAATATTTGTGTTGTCCCGTGGGCAGTGCCATCACGATTTTGTCTGAACCGGAACAAGAATTTGATGAGTGTTTGGTGAAGATAAATCGGATTTTGTCGTTATTTGCATAATGCTTCAACTCAATTTCATCGATGAATTACGCGCTTGTCCGCAGGTCTTTGTGGCTTGCAGTGGTGGCCTAGATTCTATGGTTTTAACTGATGTGTTGCATAAAAATGGCGTCAATGTCCACGTTTTGCATTGTAATTTTGGGCTTCGTGGAGCGGATTCTAACGAAGATGAAATATTTGTAAAACAGTTTTGTGAATCGCGCAAAATCCCTTGTGACATCAAACGTTTTGATACACCTAAACTCAAGAAAAACGAAGCACAATCCATTCAGCAATTGGCGCGAGATTTGCGCTATGATTGGTTTGAAAGTGTTGTAAAAGCCAATCCCGGAGCTTTGCTGTGTACTGCTCATCATCACGACGACGATATTGAACAGGTTTTGCTGCGTTTGTTGTCGTCTGGACGAATTTTGGATTTGGGTGGAATTGCTCAGGCACGCGACTACATCAGAAGACCTTTACTGAACACGAAAAAGCTGGATTTGTTGCGTTATGCCCAGGAAAATAAGATTATTTGGCGCGAAGATTCGAGTAATGCAGAAGCGAATTATACGCGTAACAAAATTAGATTGGAGCTTATTCCTTTGCTCAAAGAAATTGACCCGCGCTATGAAAGTGCACTATCTCGCTTGACCCAAGAAGTGAAGCAAATGCGCGGAGAGGCCGATCGATTGTTGGACGTTTTTTTTGAGGCCAGACAAACGCAATTTGGCGTTTATATGTTTGAAAAATTGTGGACAGATCAACTTTCGGTGTATAAAGAATTGTTTTTGGAACGCTGGAAAAATTCGTCGCAAGGTCTTGTTGAAATTGATAAGCTTATTCTCGCTGAACCCGGAAAACGTGTTGATTTTGAAGATTTTTATGTACTGCGTGAAAAGTCGGCGCTGTGGTTTGGTAGGCATTCGCTTGATGCGGTGAAGCGTCGAGAAATTAATTTATCCGAAGCCCAAATTTGGGATGGGGGGAATTTGAATGAAGAAGACATTCCCATGATTCATCAAGTGAAAATCGTTGATGTAATTGTGCTTGATGTTTTGCTTCCAGGAGCAGAACTACATGTGTCGAATGGAAAAAACCGAAAAGTGAAAAAGGTGTTCAATGATCAACATTGGTCGCACAGCAGTCGAAAAAGGGCAGCTGGATTGTATGTTAACGGGAAATTGGTTCAACTTCTTGATTTTGTTGTCTATCGTGAAATTTTTTGTCAAGTGAAGGGCGAACACAAGCTTCGATGCATCACGTTTGATTAATAAAACCTTATAATATACCGAGAAACAACACCGATTTTCTTTTATTTGGAGAGCAAACAGCGCGGTTAGCATTTCGAAAAGTTCTGGATTCCGATTTTGACGATTGGCTACGCTTTTGTGCTTTTCCCGATTCTTTGAAGTATATCATGCCGAAAAATGAGCGTACGCCTGAAGAAAATTGCCGATTTTGGTTCGACAGAGTTGCCCACCGATATGAGAATGATTTGGGTGGCATGAATGCGCTGGTAGAGAAAGAGTCGGGTAGTCTTGCAGGTCAATGTGGCTTGTTGAAAAAAACCATCGACAATGAACCTATTTTAGAAATTGGTTATTCCATGATGCCCGAATTCAGGGGGAAAGGTTATGCCTTTGAGGCGGCCCAAAAATGCCGCGATTTTGCTTTTGAAAATGAGTTATCTGATATGCTTTATTCGGTTATACTTCCAGGAAATGACGCTTCAATTCAGGTGGCTACCAAAAACGGCATGAAGCTCTTGAAAATCACTATTGAAGATGGTGATAAAGTTGGCATTTATGGAATTTCACGTGAAGATTGGGTGCATTTAAATGCTTAATCTTAAGCTCTTGGTAACAAGCTCGAGATCCTATCGCACCAAAGAAATATTCCCAGATTCTTCTAGAAACAAACCATTGGCATTGGCAAATACTTTGTAAGCATAAACGCCAATTTGCGCTGGTTGACCTCTAAAACTGCCATCCCAGCATTCATTTGGATTATTGGTATAAAACACCAATTCGCCCCATCGGTTGTAGATAGCAAGCTCGAAAGTTTCAACGCAATGTTGGTTTTGGATACAAATTTCGTCATTCAGACCATCACCATTCGGAGAAAAAATTGTTGGAATGGCGACTCCTTTACAAGGCAATTCAACACTAACAGATACAGATACCGTCCTTTGGCAACCATCTGGAGTGCTTATGGTAATTTGATAAGTTGTGCTTTCACTTGGCGAAGCTATCGGGTTCAAACAATCTGTGCAGCTCAAGCCATCTGGTGGTGACCATGAAACCGTATAGTTTGTAATGCCCGCTCCAATATTTGCGTTCAATTGAACAGATTGATTGGGCTCTATCACTGCCGAACTTGGTGAAACAGAAAGCGGAATCACGCCAACGGGTATGAGGTTTTCAGTAATTTGAATGTTGCATCCATTTTCGTCATTGATGCTCACGGTGTAATTGCCAGCTGCCAAATTATTGCCCACTGCACTGGTGCTCACGTTGGGCGACCAATTGTAACTCAAAGCGCCCACGCCACCAAAAGCTTCAATTTGTATGTTCCCATTGTTCTGACCGCAATTTGGGTTCGTTAGACTCGCGTTGGCTGTAATTTGTTCTGGTTGCTCAATTAGAATACTGAAGTCTTGTACACAATTTGATCCATCAATAATTTGAATATTGTATGTGCCAGAGCCCAAATTGGCCGCATTTTGTGTACTGCTCACGTTAGGTTGCCAAATATAAGTATAGCCTGGTGTGCCTCCATTTACCGTAAAATCAATGTAGCCGTTTTGATCGCCGAAACACAGCAAAGTTTCACTAAAGTCAATTGAAACAACGGGCCCATCGACAGGACTCATAACGAAAGTTTGCGTAGTTGAACAATTGTTTGCATCTACAACAACTACGGTGTAATTGCCTGCTGCTAAGTTATTTGCGTTCGCACCAGATTGTCCGTTCGACCAAGAGATTTGATAAGTGGATGTGCCGCCAGATACTACTACGTTGGCACTTCCGTTATTTTGGTTGCAATCGGGTTGGTTTTGGCTGAGATTGATTACAAGCGGCGCTGGTTCTGATATGTTTATCTGTAATTGACTTTCGCAGCCATTCTGTCCTTCAACGATAAGCGTGTAAATGCCTGGCGACAAGTTGTTTAAATTTGGGCTTGTCGCACCATTCGACCACAAATAGTTGAAAGTACCTGAGCCAGCAACATTGGTAGTAACAAATCCATCGTTTGAGCCATTGCAACTGATTTGTCCAACTTGTGTGGTCACATCGGGTGATGGAAGTATAGTTAAAGTGAATTGTGCTGGTGTGAAACAAGAATTGGGATTGTTCGAACTTACGGTATAAATCCCTGCGTTTTGGTTACTTATGTTATTTAAATTGAGTGTATTAGAATTGCTAATGCTGCCATTGGGATAGGTCCACTGCAAGTTGGTTCCATTACTCGGAGTAATCGATACATCAGCGCCCAAGCAAACTTCTGCAGTTGGCGTGACATTTATCGGAATACTGTTTTCAACGGTTATGGTAAGCGAATCTGCACAAACGCCATTGGTTTCAGAAAAGAACAAGTTGTCAATAGCAAAATCGTTACCATTGGCTTGAATGTTCAAATCGCGAATATTGATGACAGCAATGTTGGATGCCCCAGAATTCCAAGTCATAGTAATCTGCTGCCAATTGCAAACTGATGAACCCAGAACCGTTGTGTTTACGAGCACATTGTTTATTCTGGTTTGCAACTGTGCCGGATTTACAGAAACCACCGAGGTTGCCCAAAAGGAAAAAGTATAGTTGGTATTGGGCTGCACAGGCACAGCTTGCTCCCATAAAATGGAAATAGGAACGGGAGCTGTTGCACCATCAACCACGAGCATGGCGCTGTTTCCATCTTGGTCTGCACAACTGGCGAAAGGATTGAAAAAAAAGTTGGGATTGCTAGAAACTCCAGCTATTCCTTGTTGCCCAACGGGGTTTGTAATTTGATTCACCAAAGTATAATTGCTAAAAAAGCCGGTGTTACCCAATTGAAATGAATGGTTGTAAATCAGATTTGTGTTGCCTCCGCCTGACAGGATATAAGTGGTGGTTGCAGTCGGTGTAATAGTGGCTGTTGAGTCGTTGCTAAATTGAATAGAGAGGTCGTTGGGTGAACTGCTCCAATTGTAAATCCCATTTCCACCTTGTGCTGCAATTTGCAAAGAAGAGCCCGCACATATACTGGTGTCTTGGGTGATGAAATTGGCATTGGAAACATTGTTTATGACTTGTATATTGCTGATATTAAATGTGTTGTTAAGTGCGTCGGTGATCGTGCCGTTGTATGTGCCGTTGGGTAAATTGCTAAAATATCCCGAGGCATTGCTTTGATTTACAGGTCCTTGAATACTAAAGGTGAACGGAGCCTGACCCAATCGGGGATATAAAGCAATAAAATTTGCATTTGCCTGACAATACAACTGAGATGTTGAAAATGTACCGCTAAGCTGAGCACTGGCTGGATTAGAGAACAAACTTATGCTCATGCCTAATAAGTATAGCAGGAGAAACAGACTTTTTTTAGGTGTATATTTTTGCATAAACGGGTGCTTCAAAAGGTACTCTTCTCAACAAATATAGTACAAGTTATTGTAAAATTGACAAATACGTGATTTAGGATTTAAATTGAACTTAAATAAATGAAAATCAGCATTTCTCTTGTGGATTTGATTGATGTGCTTGTTGATAACTATTTTGTTGTGTTCTGGGCATGTCAAATTTGATTATATTCCCAATGTTTATTCGTTTTTATGGGTGCTTTTATGAAAATCTTAAGCTCGATAAATGGTCAAAAAACTGACAAAAATCATAATTTAATGAATAAAATTTGGAGGAGAGAATCAGAACCTTTAATTTAACGCTTCAAAACTTATAACTATGGATACAGCAACATTAAATCCAACATTGATTGACAAGGAAAGAATTCCAGAATTGAGTTTCAAAGCATCTGTCCAAATTGAACAACATGAAGATTTGGAGTCTAAACTACTTGATGCCATGAAACTGGGTAATCTTCATCACGGTAAGGTGGCCATAATCTTTCGCGACGACGAAGGTTACAAACGTGTAGAAACGACTATATGGGCGGTTGGTGCTAAATACATCTGCCTTAAAGGTGGCATGTGGTTACCAGTTTCGCGCATTGCAGATGTGAAGATGATATAGAACCTTCTTAAACTTGTTATAAAGGTTGGATTCGTCCAGCCTTTTTTGTTAGAAGCTAAACAAAAGAAGTAAAAATCCAGAAAGGAACAAACCTAAAACACTTCCAAGAATTGCCAAAACGGATAGGGCAGTACCTTTCTGGTTTGCTCTGTCATTAGAGATTTCTTTTGCCCCTCGAATTGCTGTAATGATTGTAAATATACAACCAACAATAACGCCTAAAAGAAGAAGTCCTGCAAAAAAATATGTATTTGAATTTACTATTACTAAAATTATTAGAACTCCAACAACGAACATTATCCAAACCATCCAAAAGGCTTGTAGTGATTTTTTGTTGAATTTTCGTTCTTTCTGAATTTCGGTATTGGGTTCTTCTTCTATTCTTGTTTGATTTGCACTATTTGATTTCGAATAATTAACTTGATTTTTTTCAAGGTAGATTCTTGAGTTTTCAATCTCTGTGAATGTATTCGAATTTTCTAAAGTTAATACACTATCATCAACCAAAGTATCTTCGAGAAATATGGTTTGAGTTTCTATGGAATCAGGAGTATCGTTTTGTAATTGGAGTTCAACAGAGAATTGAGCCGAACTCTCTTGGATTGCTAAATTTGAAACTAAAGGAGCGTCTTTTTCACTACGTAAATTCCTTGAATGTTTAAGGAATTTCGGATAATGAGATTTATGAAAATCTGAGTGGTGACAGCTGCTAACAAGTATTGCAACTAGTAAAAAAAGGAGTAATGAAAAACGCATGATCTGGGAAATTGTGTCTATTTTTTTTAGAGCAAATTTAAAATAAATCATATAAACAGAAAATTTATTTTAAAAATCCTTGTATTCGATAATAACAGTTGTATTTCATAAACTTCGCAAATTTCTTCTGCTTTTTTCTTACTTGCTCCAGAAATATGATAATCTACTACTGTGTGAACCTAGTGGTCATCATCTTCGGAGACGACGAAGGTTACAAACGT